>JBOEHG010000043.1:0-19457 GCA_050633825.1 Cellvibrionaceae bacterium
ACATAAAAATCTCCGAAAAACTCACTAAAAACCACTAATTAAATAGCATCTTCATAAAGCTTAGTTTAAATGGGATGTAATACCAGAGAGACAAGGAGTTTTTTTGAGTTGCTAATAGCTTTTTTAGAAGTACAAAGAAACCATCAAAACAGGCCATCATTTCGGCAATAATTTTATATTTTTATGAATAGACGGTAGCTTTTTTTCGATTAATATAATATTCAGCTATAGCGGTTTTACCATTATCTTTATAATAAAACTTGTGACACAGGTTCTTTAACAAACCAATACCTCTGCCATAACTATGATTAGATCTAAACGCCACATCAGGCTCTGACACCTGCTCATAATCAAAGCCTTCACCAGAATCTGTAATAGCAATTTTTAAACAGCCGCCATCATCACTCTCTAATATTTTATAATGTAAACTGATTGTTACCTCACCACACTCTAGAGTGTCCAATTCTTTTTTACGGGCAATATAGTAATCAACAAAACCCTCATCCGAATCTTTAATACTGGAGTCCATTTTTAACAGACCATGATCTACCGAATTACTGTAAAGCTCTGATAATATAGTAGAGACACAATCTTGATGCACACGCACATCAACCGCGCTATCAATAAAACTAATAATTTGAGAAATAGGATCAGTTTCTTTGATTTCCGTCGGGGAAAGTTTAAATGACATACTCCAAGGAATACTTAAGACTGATGGCGCAACCTCTTCTGTAAATACGGAGATAGCGTCTATCTGATCACGATACAACACTTCTACCAAAGTAATATCATCATCCTGCTCTTTATTTTTTAAATAATTTGAATTGGCTTGAATTATACCGTCAAATATTTCATTAGGATTCCCTGAGAATAAATTTTGGAAACGCTCAACACCAAACATTTCATCATGTTCATTTCTCGCCTCTTCAATGCCGTCTGTATAAAAATATAGCCTATCGCCATCGTATAAATTAATAACATCGACGTCTTTACGAAATTTTTCTGGTTCAAGCACCGTTAGTGGCGCATGACGCGAAACTACTTTTTGGATGATCTGCCCTGAATTATCTACAACAATAATATCAGGCATGCCGCCTGACCAAATAAACACTTTACCACTGGAAAAATCAAACTCAGCTACAATTAATGCCATCATCATATTATTAGGCAACAAAGTCTTTAGGGAACTATTCATTTCCGCTACGATATTGCCGATATTCTTCCCTTTTTTAGCCATGGTACGAAAGGTAGAATATACTGGCATTGCACCAATAGCGGCTGGCAATCCATGACCAGTAACATCGCCAACCGCAAGGTATAATGACCCAGAAGGACCTCTTGCTGTCAGCAACACATCACCATTAAACACAGATGCTGGAGAAATATAAAATTTAATATCTTCAGCTGAAACCAAATGATGTTCACAATGCTTTGAAAATATCGTTTCTACAATTTCATGCTCTCTTTTTACTAAGCTTTGGTATTCAATGAGCTTTTCATTTTTTCTTGCGAGCATATCATTTAACTTACTGTGTTTGGAATGATAATGCATATTGGATAGCAGCAAATCACTGCTAAAAGGTTTTAGGAGATAACCATCACCGTATTTTAGTGATTTAATATAATGGCTATCATAGTGTTCATTAAGAAGAAAAATAATAGATGAGAAGCTGTTTTTCTTTAAAATTTTTTTAATTCTAATTGATTCATTAAAATTTTCTTCATTTTTACAAGAGACACCCATAAAAACAAAGTCGATAACACTATCCGGGTTATCATTTCGCCAAATAATAAATTCTGAAAAAGACGAAAATAGATAATAAGTAATATCCAGAAGAACAAAATACTCTGCAATAGAGTTGCGAGACTCACGGTCATCGTCAATCACCAGACATTTCATTTATTTTTTCTCTTATTACTTATCTAATCTGTGGTAGTTTCTATCTAAAATTAATCTATGTAATATCAAATTGCTCATCAAAACGAGAAATAATAAGCACCTTTTTTATTTGCGACTTACAGTTAATCAGACTTATCTTTTTATCGCCCACACTGCGCTTCATATTCAGCAAAATACCAAGCCCGGAACTATCCATATAATTGGTATCTCTAAAATCTACGGTGTATTCGGCTTCTTCATTATTTTCATAGGCATTTTTAAAATCATCAGCACTAGAAAAATCAAATTTATCTTGAAGATAAATAATAATATTATCATTTGCTTTATCTATTTGTAGTGTCATTATGCCACCTGTTTAAATATACTCTAAAAAAGATCAATATCGCCTTCATCCATATTTTTTTGCGCTGCAATTTTTTTAGCCGACGCGGAAGATAATTTCCTTTTTATCTCCACCAATTTATCCTTCATTATTTCAACATCTTCTTCAAAAGAATCAGAAAACTCACTATCGTGCAGGTGCGAAAGAAGATCAACAGTAAAACGAATATCACTGATATGCTGTGCAACTCGCTCTGATATTTGGCCCACAATATCTTCAAATTGTAAGGCTCGCATAATATCCATCATTTCTGACTGTATTTCTATCGCTGGATCGACTACTTTTGCTTCATTTTGATCTTCTTTAGTGCCTTTTAGGGTATCAGCAGCGTTGAAATCATCAGAATTAATAGCTTCAAGTTGATTTATATCCTCTATAGCTGCCGTTAACACACTGACATGTTCATAAATACTATGGCTAAACTGAGGAACCTGATCGATCAGTACCCTTACATCATGCTCTGTTTCATTGACTTTAAGAAAACCGTCTATTTGACCAGTATCGTTAACCATAAGTTTTTTTGAAACAGAATCAAAGGCTTCAATGTCTTTGGTAATTTTACCAATATTATCGAATATAACCGCTAATTTTGATCTCACTAAACTAAGATCACCAGACACATCTTCTTGATTAGAAAAATGTGTTGCTGCCACTGGTTTCATAGCGTCACTTGGTAAAGCACCACTACTTGCGGATGTTTTTTCATATATTGAGCCAACACCACTTTGCAAAATAGAAATTGAATCTGAAACAATTCCTTTTACTCTAATGACATCTTCTTGCACCAAAGCAAGTTCTTTATTGACGACTTCCTGTAATTCCATACCGAAATTCTTTAATTGAGCGACCCGTTCTGATATTTTTTCATGCTCATTTTGTTCTTTAATGATTTGATTTACAATAAAAAGCCACGCAGTTAATGTGCTTATTAAGAATAAAATTTGGATCCAAAGACTTACCTTCAGCAACAAAAACAGTAGGGTTAGTACTGTTAGCGCAAAAGGGAGGCGAACCGTATAAAACAGCTTCATAAATCACGCGTTCCATGTCGGCTCATTTTTTTAACCATAACAACGTTCAACCAGAAACGGGCCGATTTTATCTAAGGCTAAAATATAATTTGCAGACCCCTGCTCTATCGCAACTCTAGGCATACCCCAGACCACTGAACTTGCCTCATCTTGAGCAACGGTTACTGCACCTGTCTGTTTCACGTTAGCCATTCCTGTGGCACCATCAACGCCCATTCCTGTTAGCAATACCGCTATTGAACGGCCTTTCATACATTCAGCAACAGAATCAAACAAGACATCAACAGCAGGTCGATGACGGTTAACTGGCTCAGAATCAATACAATAACCCAATAAACGTCCAGCGCTGGATCTTACTGCCAGATGCTGATTGCCATTCGCAATATAAATATGATTCGGCATGAGGACTTTATCACTGCCCGAAAACTCAGTGACCTCTGCGTCCAAGGTATTATTTAAACGCTTGGCATACGATGTGGTAAAACCCGCCGGCATATGTTGTACGATAACAATAGGCGGCATTTCTTTTGGCAAGTCCGATAACATGCGCTTTGTGGCTTCTACCCCACCGGTGGATGCACCAATCGCAATCAAGCCAATCTCATCTTTGAGCGTCTTTTTACCAACACTCTTTTTCAAAGAAACTGATTTAACAGGCCTATCTTGTGTGAGTGCGGTGATATTGGCTTTAGCTGCAATGCGAATTTTGGTGACAATATCATCGGTCAGCTTTGGTAATTCATCCGCAACAGAGACTTTTGGTTTGGCAATGTAATCCACTGCGCCAAGCTCTAAAGCCTCCATCGTAACCTGAGAACCTTTCTCTGTAAGTGTAGATATCATTAGCACCGGCATTGGTCTTAGGCGCATTAGGTTCTTTAAAAAAGTAATGCCGTCCATTCGTGGCATTTCAACATCTAAAGTAATGACATCAGGGTTTAATTGTTTAATTTTTTCACGTGCTTCATAGGGGTCAGCAGACGTACCGATAACCTCTAAAAAGTCACTGCTATTAATAATCTGCGATAATAGATTCCTAATTAAGGCAGAATCATCAACAATTAGAACTGTAATCTTTTTCACTCTATTGCCTCAAAATAGGTCAACATCACCAGACACTGGCTCGGTATTGATTGTTTTACGGTACTCTCTTTCACGCGCTGCCAATGTTTTATCATTAGCATCTTTAATACGCTTCATCCAAGCACGGCCAGTTAGGGGGTCAAATAATACTTTTCTCGGATAAACATCACCCAAATCCTGAGAAACCAAATTAAGCCCTTCGGTTTTTACATAGTCTAAAACAAAATTAACATTTTTTTGGCCAACATTACCGGTCCCTTCTAATACTTTACCACCACCAAAAAGCTTTACTTGAAACTTACTTTTCTCACCACCATGCTTTAAAATTTCATTAATTAAATATTCCATTGCATAGTTTCCATAGCGCGTTGCATCGGTTGCAACATCACCCCATGTCACTTCGTTTTCCTGCTTTTCTGTTAATGGCAACATAAAGTGGTTCATACCACCCACTTTATGCTCCTCATCCCAAATACAAGCGGAAACACACGAACCCAATGTTGTTGAAATCAGTTCATTAGTGGTCGTGTAATAGTATTCGCCGGGAAGAATTTTTACGCAAAATGCTTCTCGCGACTTATCCCAAAACCGATGGACCTTTTTATCGTCTTTTTCGTTACCAATATACATAACTTATGACTTATAGCCTTTTGTAGATGGTTTTTCCTAAATGTTCAAAATCCGTACTTCCCTTTAGAATAGATTCACTATGACCTAGCATTAATATCCCATTAGGTGTCAAAACATCCAAGAAACGGTTAACTAATTTTTCTTGTGTAGGCCGATCAAAATAAATCAACACATTTCGACAGAAAATAACATCAAACTTACCCTTCATGGGCCAATCCCCAAGGAGGTTTAGCTTGTTGAACGTTAGTGGTACTTTTAATTTTGAGTCAACACTGTACTTATTTGCATCAGTGTCTAAGGATGAAAACCATTTTGACTTTATCGCCGAAGATAGATCTTTGAGCCTATCCTTGTGATAAATTCCAGAGCGCGCTGTTTGCAATACTTGTGTATCGAGATCAGTGGCTAATATTTTTGCATCGATTGATTTATACTTTTCGCCTAAACCTTCCAACATAGTCATGGAAATACTATAGGGTTCTTCTCCAGTCGATGCTGCGGAGGACCATATCCTTAAACGCTGCTCTCCTCGACTAAGGAATTCAGGGAAAAAAGTCTCTTTTAGAAATTCAAAATGATGATTTTCCCTAAAAAAGGAAGTCAAATTCGTTGTTACTGCATTAACGAAGTTAACCATCTCTTCTTCTGATTCTGATCGTAGAATTTCACAGTAATCAGTTAACTCGGCTAAATTAAGGTCTCTTGCTCTACGCGCCAAGCGACGATAAATCATTTCTCGCTTATGATCAGCAATGACAATACCGGTTTTTGTATAAATTAAATCTTGAACAAAGGAAAAGTCACGATCACTTAATGTTTCGCTGACAGCCATAATGTTACTTCCAATTTAAGTTTATCAGGATGCTATCTGATTCAGGCTGCCTGAAATCTGGTAGAGTTCTTTTACATCAAGTAATTTTTTCGCATCGAGAATAATGATAATTTTTTCTTCCACTGTAGCCATCCCATGAATAAAGCGGCTGTCTATTTCCGATCCAAAATCAGGTGACGATTTAACATCTTTGTTTGAAAATTTATAGACATCTGATACTGCATCAACCACTATGCCGACAATAATACTTTTATCATCAATTGTTTCTTTTAATATAATAACAACGGTATTTTCGTTATATTCCGTAGATGCTTTGTTGAGTCGTTGGCGCAAGTCAACAATGGGGACAATAACGCCGCGCAAATTAACAACACCTTTCACATAATCCGGTGTGTTTGGCATATCGGTTACAGCAGACCAGACTCGAATTTCTTGTACAGCAAGAATACTAACGCCATATTCCTCTTGATCTAAAATAAACGTCAAGTACTCATTCGTCGCATCAGACATAGTTGATCCTCACTCATCCACCGATAATAACTGCTCTATATCCAGAACAGTTACAACACTTTCGTTAGCATTTACAAGGCCATAGATATGATTGGATGGAACCGTTCCATCAAATTCAGGCGCAGGCCTCATTTCATCAGTAGCAATATCCAGCACATCGGATACAGCATCAACAATAAAGCCAACTGTGCGTTCGCCCGATGAAGTCTCTCCAGATAGAATGATAACGACTGTCGTGGGTAAATAAGTCGACTCTCCTACCTGAAATCGAATACGCAAATCAATAATGGGAACTATCGTACCCCTCATATTGACTACCCCTTTTACATAAGAGGGGGAGTTGGGAATAATTGTCGCCTCATCCCACCCACTAATCTCTTTAACTGATAAAATATTGATTCCGTAAGATTCATTACCTAACATAAATGTTAAGTATTGCTCACCACTGGCAATAAACGTTTCATCGATAACAGAGTTAACCTCTCCTACCTTCTCAATGCTTTCTATATCAACTTGTGCATTCATAATAATTAATTACAGTTTATAATGGTGCTAAATAATAAATTAAGCAGCATGTTGGTCATCAACACGCATACGCTGTGTTGACATACTAATTAATCCTGGAACATCAATAATCATGGCGACAGAACCATCACCGAGAATTGTTGCACCTGATACGCCATCAACACGCTTGTAGTTGGTTTCTAAACTTTTTATCACCACTTGTTGTTGCGCTAATAGATCGTCAACTAATAAGCCAACTTTGCAGCCATCCCCTTCCACTACAACAAGTAAAGTATTATCCAATTCTGTATTATCGGATTCGATACCAAACTCTTTATGTATGGGGATAATAGGAACATTGTCATCACGCAAACGATAAACTGCCATATTACCTGAGACGTGTTTTACTTGATCCGGCTTGATTTGTAATGATTCAACAATAGCAACCAAGGGAATAATATACACTTCATTACCAACGCGAATTAATTGGCCGTCTAGAATCGCTAGTGTTAAAGGAAGGTGTACTTTAAATATAGAACCTTTGCCCTTTTCGGAATCAATATCAATTCTTCCACCTAAAGCTTTAATATTTCGTCGAACCACATCCATGCCGACACCACGACCTGAAATATCACTGACTTCTGCGGCGGTGGAGAATCCCGGTTCAAAAATCAATTCAAATATTTGCTGGTTTGTCATACCATTGGTATCACTGACAACCCCTTTTTCGACCGCTTTTTGAGCGATAACTTCAGGGTCTATGCCTTTGCCGTCATCGGTAATTTCAATCACGATATTACCGCCTTTATGGTAGGCATCGAGTTTAATAATACCGGTTTCTGGTTTGCCTGCGGCAATACGATCTTCTTTAGATTCAATACCATGATCAATTGCATTACGTACTAAATGCACAAGAGGGTCACCAATTTTTTCCATCACAGTTTTATCAAGTTCAGTGGTCTCTCCATTAATTTGCAAATCTACTTTTTTGCCAATTTTTACGGATAAATCACGGATCATTCGAGGAAAGCGATTAAAGGCAAAACTAATCGGCAGCATGCGAATTTGCATTACATTTTCTTGAAGTTCTTTTGTATTTTGTAAGAGTTGTTCTAGGCCACTAGAAAGCTTATCTATTTTGCTCATCTCAAAATTACTGCCGAGCTCAGACAACATGGACTGAGTAATAACCAATTCACCGACAAGGTTAATTAGGTTATCTACTTTGTCGATGCCAACACGAATAGAAGATGCTGCACTAGACGCGCTAGCCGAAGCTGCTTTCTTAGCTTCGGCGGGTTTTGCAGCACTTGTGGAAGGTGTTTTGGGCGCCTCGGCAACAGCCTCTTCTTGCTTGGGAGTTTCTTTTTCAACAACAGGTTCTTGTGTACTCTTTTCTTGAGTGATAGTTAATTTACACTCATCAATCACCCATTCAAATACTTCTTGAATATCATCCTGACTGGCTTCTGTTATTAACTCTAAATTCCAGCTGATATAACATTCATCAACCGTCAATAAACCGAACTCTGGAATATTGGCTATATTCGCAGTTGATTTGAGTTGACCCATTTGCTCCAATTCACGAAATAGCCGCAACGGCTCATTCCCTGTTAGTAGAACATTAGGTTCGGGAAGAAACTCTATTAACCATTTCTTTTCACCTTGCTCTGATTTATTATCAGCATCACTTGAAGTGCCTTCGCTTGCACTTGTGTCTGCTGCAGGAGCACCACTATTGTCATCATTGAGCATGGCCTCATAAATGGCAACTAGCGGTTTTGATATTTCTGTATCGAGAGGTTGCTTGGCTTGCAGACTATCGAACCAAACACGTAAACAATCACACGACTTAAGTAAGGCATCAACCAGTTCTTGAGTTAAAGCACGGTCTCCATCACGAACCTCATCCAAAAGTGTTTCCATCAAATGGGTAAATTCGGTTACTTCGGTAAAACCAAATGTACCACTGCCGCCTTTAATAGAATGGGCTGCACGAAATATGGAGTTGATCACTTCTGAATCGACGGGTTCTTCGACGTTGATTTCTACAAGTGCTTGCTCTACTACATCCAGATTTTCAACACTTTCTTCAAAGAAAACCTGGTGAAACTGTTCGAGATCTATAGACATGAAATGCCCCTATGTCTTACCTAGCTAAACTAACCCGCAAAGGTTATCCCAATACACGGTCAACCGTTGTTAACAGCTTTTCCGGATTAAATGGTTTTACCAACCAACCCGTTGCACCGGCCTCTTTACCTGCAGACTTTTTGTCTCCGGCAGATTCCGTTGTAAGCAGTAAAATAGGTGTATAGGTATAGCTGGGTAAAGAACGTAGTTCTTTTGTTAGCGTGATACCATCCATAACCGGCATATTAAGGTCAGTAATGACGGCATCAAAGCTGCCTGATTTAGCTAGATTTAATGCTGCTTCACCATTTTCTGCATCCTTAACTTGATGACCAGCCGATGACAACGTTGCCATTACCATATTTCTCATAGAGGCAGAGTCATCTACAACTAATACTTGTGCCATGTTTTTCTCCTGCTTATATTTTTCTAAGCGTTTTGATCAATTACTAAATAAGGTGCTAAACCAAGCGTTGCCACTGCTTGCACTAACACATCCGAAGGTTTTTTCCAGACTATCTTGCCATCCGCTTTTTCCAGTTCCTGAGACAATGCAACCATAAGCTGCAAGCCTGCTGTATCGACTTTTTCAACATACTCGGCCATAAGCTCAACCGTCGAGGAAGTTTCGAGTGCTTTTGTCAATTGTTCATGCAAATTAGCTGCATGAGCGATTGTTAATGCTTCTCCACATTCTATCGATGCCTGCTCGGCTGCCATAAAGTCACCAGTACTGGAAAATAACGAATACTTTGAGTGTAGATAGAAAGGTTTCTATTCGCCAACAATCAGCAGATGATTTTTATGACAAATAATAGGGATAAAGAGGAAGTCGATAGCTTTTACTAAAAAATCGTACTTATTTAGTCATTTTAGTTATAGAAAAAGACTATTTCTGTACTTTTTTACTGAACCTAAAAAAGCGCGCCATATAAACAACAATATAATTTGTATGGTTATTTTGCATGATTACTTTATATAGTTAGATCGCGCATAGGGTTAGCGCAGGATTAGAATTGGATTAAAAGTACAGGGTTAAAAGTACCGGGTTAAAAGTACCGTAGGCAATGTTAATCCAGCGGATTTATCTTGTTGTTATCGATTTGTAGTTCATCAATGGCCTTATTGAGCAAATCTACAGAAACAGACCCAGCGATATACAAACGATATATTGCCGTATAAGCAATATATTTTGCACTGACTTCAAAATGATCTCTTAGTGTATCCCTTGCTTCACTTAAACCGTAGCCATCCGTTCCTAATACAACCGTATCATCCGGTAACCAACGGGATAATCTTTCCGGCATGGCTTTTACAAAATCTGAAACCGCTATAAACGGCCCTGTTTCATTTTTTAACAGTGATTCAATATAAGGTTCTTTGGCACTTTCATTAGGATGTAAACGATTGTAACGTTCAACATTAATTGCCTCCCGATATAATTCGTTATAACTTGTAGCACTCCAAATATCAGCGGATATAAAATAAGTTTTTAGTATTTCCTTGGCTTCGTTCACTTCCGACATAATAGAACCACTACCTATTATATGAACATGGTGCTTTTCTTTTGAAGGTGAACGCTGGTAACAATACAAACCATTTAAAATTCCCTGCCGAAGATTTTTTTCTTCCTTTTTATTTTTAATAAGGCCGTTCATTGAAGGCATTGGGTAGTTTTCATTATACAAAGTAATATAATAAAAAATATTCTCACCTTGTTCATACATGCGGTAAATGCCATCTTGAATAATTATCGCCACTTCATAGCCAAAAGCAGGGTCATAACTCAGCATATTAGGGATGGTACTTGCCACTAATTGCGAATGACCATCCTGATGCTGTAAACCTTCACCATTTAATGTCGTTCTTCCTGCTGTACCACCTAACAAAAAACCTTTGCACATCATATCGCCGCAGGCCCAAATCATATCGCCTACACGCTGAAAACCAAAAATGGAATAGAAAACATAAAATGGAATGGTTGGCACACCGTGTACAGAATACGCTGTACCCGCTGCTAAAAAAGAGGCCATAGCACCGGTTTCACAGATACCTTCCTGTAATATTTGGCCATTTTTTGCTTCTTTATAATGGAGTATTTGACCCGCATCGACAGGCTGATAGCGCTGACCACATTGAGAATAAATACCGGCGCTGGTAAATAAACCTTCCATGCCAAAAGTTCGTGCCTCATCAGGTACGATAGGGACAATATATTTTCCAATGGTCTTATCTTTAAGCAGACTCGATAAAATTCTTACAAAGGCCATTGTAGTAGAAATAGCGCGACCGTTAGAACCTTCAATAACCGATTTTAAGAGCGACAAATCAGGTGCCTTTATATCCAATTTTTTTTCAGTTCGAGCGGGTAAATACCCCCCCAAGGTTTGTCGTTTATTTTGTAAGTATTCTATTTCCTGAGTGTTTTTTTCAGGAATATAAAATTCAGCGTTTTTAATTTGTTCTGTCGTTAAAGGAATGTCTAAGCGTTTGGCAATAGATAATCGTTCTTCATCACTTAGCTGCTTTTTTTGATGTGCGGTATTATGCCCTTCTGCTGCGTTACCCATGCCATAACCTTTAATGGTTTTCACCAAAACAACGGTTGGTTTACCGCTTGCTTTACTGGCTTGCTCAAATGCAGCATAGAGTTTTTTATGGTCATGCCCGCCACGACGAATACAGCGTATTTCTTCATCACTGAGTGACTGCATCAGACCTGCTAACTGGGGATTATCACGAACCCAGTGTTCACGTACATCTTTACCACTAGCCACGCTATACCATTGATAATCACCATCAACCGCTTGCTCCATACGTTGCTGTAGTATCCCTTCTTTATCGCGGGCAAATAATGCATCCCATTCACCACTCCATATAACTTTAATCACATTCCAGCTAGCACCACGAAAGCTTTTTTCTAACTCTTGAATGATTTTTCCATTACCGCGAACAGGTCCATCCAAACGTTGTAAGTTACAATTTACAACAAGTACCAGGTTGTCTAACTTTTCACGGGCAGCCATATTAATTGTCCCTAATACTTCTGGCTCGTCTGACTCACCGTCACCAATAAAGGTCCAGACTTTACCGCCATTAGCCGGTTTTAAACCTCGATTCTCCAAGTATTTACTGAATTTTGCTAAATAAATAGAACTCGGGGTTGATAAGCCCATTGAGGCTGTTGGCATCTGCCAAAAATCAGGCATTCTCCGAGGGTGAGGATAAGAACATAGGCCGCCATCCGGGTGTAATTCTCGACGAAAGTTTTTGGCCTGCTCTAATGACAAGCGCCCTTCTAATAATGCTCTTGCATAAATACCGGGTGAAGCATGGGCCTGTACATTAACCAAATCACCACCATAATCTTCCGAGGGGTTACGAAAAAAATGATTAAATCCGACTTCTAGCATTGTTGCTGCTGACGCGTAGGTTGCAATATGGCCACCAACACCGGTGCCACTGTCATAGCCCTGTAAAACCATTGCCATAGCATTCCAACGAATAATATTTTCTATCCGTGTTTCAATATCAATATCACCCGGGTAAGCCGGTTGATTATTAATATCAATGGTGTTGCGATAAGGTGTGTTTAGTGTTGCTTCTTCTAAAGAAACACCTGAATCCAGTAGATATCCTTGTACAGCACGAAGAATCTCCTTCGCTCTTAACTCGCCATCGTACTCAAGAATATTGGCAATCGCTTCCAGCCATTCCTTCTGTTCAATATCTGTATTTATCTTCTGCTTTATCATTGATACACCCACGCTCTTTACACAAAGTAACGAATAACAATACTTTCCAAGACCACCATTATAGTGAAATAACGCTGCAACAAAGTTGTTAAATAAGCTACAATAAGACCATCAAAAGCAATAAATAATAATTATTTATTATAAAATTAGAATATTATGCCAAAAATAACATTAGACAAGACAGATTTCGAAATATTGGATAAGCTTCAAAGGAATAGTCGTATAAGTAATACAGAGTTATCGGAAGAGGTTAATTTATCCCCTTCTCCATGCCTACGTCGCGTGCGGCAGCTGGAAGACAATGGCATCATTCAGCGTTACGTCTCCCTAGTGGACCCATCAAGCGTTGGTCTGCCCATCAGTGTTTTTGTCCGTGTCAGCCTGGAAAAACAAAATAACAATAATCTCGAAATTTTTGAAAATGCTATAGACCAATACCCTGAAGTCATGGAGTGTTATTTAATGACTGGAGATGCTGATTATTTACTGCGGGTGGTATTGAAAGATTTAGAGAGTTACGAACATTTCCTAAGAGATAAATTGACCATGATTCCCGGTGTTTCGAATATTCAATCCAGTTTTGCATTAAAACAAGTGCGTTACAAAACCGAACTGCCAATTACTGCTACTTAATAGGTCACTCACAACCACTAAATAACAAAGTTTTTTGTCCTCAGGCCTTAACTCACTTAAAATACACATTTTACTTCTATTGATATTATCCACTATGCAGCGCTCGGAGCCACAATTCAGCCCTTCCCCTTATTATCAGCGTTTTTGTGTTGCCCCGATGATGGACTGGAGCGATCACCATTGTCGGTTTTTATGGCGTTTGATCTCCAAACAAGCATTGCTTTATACAGAGATGGTGACAACCGGTGCTTTGCTGCAAGGGGATAAGGAACGATTTTTACACTATAACGACTGCGAACATCCACTGGCATTACAACTCGGCGGCAGTAACCCTAGTGATCTAGCCAAGTGCGCTCGCTTAGCGGAACAATGGGGGTATGATGAGGTCAATTTAAACTGTGGCTGTCCCAGTGATCGTGTCCAAAACGGCATGATTGGGGCCTGTTTAATGGCCCACCCTTCGTTGGTGGCTGATTGTATAAAAGCCATGCAGGATGCAGTT
Organism: Cellvibrionaceae bacterium; assembly: GCA_050633825.1. GTDB lineage: Bacteria > Pseudomonadota > Gammaproteobacteria > Pseudomonadales > Cellvibrionaceae > CANLBN01. The sequence continues at coordinate 13,896 of JBOEHG010000043.1, forward strand.
GATATCCCTGTTACCATTAAGCATCGCATTGGCATTGATGATATGGATGACTACCAAGGGCTTATCAATTTTGTCGATAATGTTGCAGAGGTTGGCTGCAAAACATTTATTGTTCATGCGCGTAAAGCATGGTTACAAGGCTTGAGCCCTAAACAAAACCGAGAAGTACCGCCACTCATTTATGATAATGTTTACCAATTAAAGAAAGAGAGACCAGACTTATCCATTATTATTAATGGCGGAATAAAATCTCTCGACGAATGTGAAGAACAACTACAGCACGTTGATGGCGTTATGATTGGCCGTGAAGCATATAGTAACCCTTATTTATTGGCAGAAGTTGACCAACGGCTTTTTGGATCGACACAAAACATACCTTGCCGTAAGCAAATTATGCTTAACTATATTGATTACTGTGAAAAAGAAATTAAGCAAGGCACACGCTTACACCATATGAGTAAGCATATACTGGGGCTCTTCCAAGGTGAAAAAGGTGCCCGCTTATTTCGTCGCCACATTAGCGAAAACGCCTACAAAAAAGAAGCCGGTATTGATGTATTAAAAGTGGCACTAGAAAAAATAATGTGAACTTTATATTAACGTAATATTGAGATGGATAAATGACTTCAACACTAGAACAATTAAAAGCGGTAACTGATATTGTTGCTGATACAGGCGATATCGAAGCAATTAAAATTTATCAACCGATGGATGCCACAACTAATCCATCCTTATTGTATAAAGCTGCTCAGCTTGAGCAATACGAAGCACTTATTCAACAATCAATTGCTTGGGCTCAACAAAATTCATCTGACGTGGAAAAACAAATATCAATCGCTATAGATAAATTTGCCGTATTAATTGGTTGTGAAATACTCACCATTATACCCGGTCGTATTTCTACTGAAGTTGATGCACGCTTATCTTTCAATACAGAGGCAAGTATCCAAAAAGCACGTGAATTGATTGCGCTATATAAAGAAAAAGGCATTAACAATGATCGTGTACTTATTAAAATAGCATCAACATGGGAAGGCATCAAAGCCGCAGAAGTACTGGAAAAAGAAGGGATTCAATGTAACTTAACATTATTGTTTAGTTTAACCCAAGCGATTGCCTGTGCGGATGCCGGCGTTTATTTGATTTCACCTTTTGTCGGTAGAATACTGGATTGGTATAAAAAGGATACGGGACGTGATAGTTACTCTCCTGAAGAAGATCCCGGCGTGCAGTCTGTATCGGAAATATACCGTTACTACAAGCAACACAATATTAATACTGTGGTAATGGGCGCAAGCTTCCGTAACAAGGAAGAAATTCTTGAACTGGCTGGTTGCGATCGCCTGACTATTAGCCCGCAATTATTGTCTGAGCTAAGCAATATGAGTGATCCGATTACTCAAAAATTAAGTATCGATAACATCGGTCAGCCCATAGAAAAAATAAACTTTGATGAAGCAAGTTTTCGCTATCAATTAAACGATAATGCAATGGCAACGGAGAAATTATCAGAAGGCATTCGCAATTTTGTAAAAGATCAAGTTAAATTAGAAGAACTCATTCGTTTGAGGCTACATAAACCATCATGATTGCCGCATTGGAAAAGTTATTTGAACGATTATCCACAGATAATGATAAACCTGTATTATCAGCACAGGATTTGCATTTAGCTACCGCAGCGCTCTTAGTGGAAGTCGCTACTATTGATCAGAATTTTGATGAACAGGAATGGAAAGAGCTGCAACAGTTATTGATGGTTCAATGTGAATTAAATCCGGCTGATGCCGAAGCCTTAGCAAATCAAGGCAAAGATGCATCGTCCAATTCCTCTTCGCTTTACGAGTTTACACAATTAATCAACAAGCACTGTGACTATTCACAAAAAATAATCTTGGTTGAGGGTTTGTGGAAAATTGCCTTTGCAGATGGCTCTTTAGACAAATATGAGGAACATATTATTCGCCGAATAGCTGACTTAATTCATGTCAGCCATCGAGACTTTATTCAAGCAAAGATCAAAATAAGAGAAATATCTGAAAACGTTTAGAAAAAGGGGATACTGAAGGCATATCAGGCGAGAGGAAAACAAGGTGACAGAAAAATTAACCACATTTTAGCGTATGCACTAAATCCTGAAACGTTTCTCGATTACTCTCATTTAATTCCATTAACACACAATGAGATTCAAGGACTTTGGCTTTAACAAGATCTTCTGTCGCATTATCGTCTGCTTTCAAACTCACAAATTCAGAGGTCTCACAATAATCCGTGGGGGGAGAGTCAATCAGCTCACACACTTCGTCGAGACCCATCGTCGTCAATAAGCGCTGAATGCCGGGATCATTACAAATGATCAGTGGCTTCGCTTGCTTATGCTCTCCGCTTTTTACGGCAAGTTTAGCTACCAAACCTAATGTTGTACTGTCCATTCCTTGAACATCGCTCAAGTCGAATAAAACCGTACAAAAACCCTTACGAGATATAAGGTCTTCAATACAGTCATCAAAAGAAACGCATAAGGTCAAGCGAACATCACCCGACATTTTGATGACGTATACACCTTTATGATCAGCAACTAAAATTTCACCGGATGCCACATCTGACATGAATTCAACAACCTCTTTTCATCTCTCGCTTTTGCAGTTTATGCTAGGCGACAGGAATAAAACCTCGCGAGATAGATAACAGCGCAATATCGTCTGGTGCATCTTTGACATCAGCCAAGCCAAGACGTGCACTTACAGCCTCTAGGCTGCCATCTGTTTCAGATAACAATTGTAGCAGGGTTTGCTCTTTTTCCAGTAGATCTTTTCCAGGAATTATTTCTAAAATTCCATCAGAAAAAGTGATCAATGAACAAGCCTCAGGCAATCGAAAATGATTGACTTTCCACCTGTTATCATCGAACAAGCCAACGGGTTTACCCGAGCCCTCCAGATAATTAGCGCCTTGTGGCGTAATTAGAATAGGCAGTGGCAAGTGACCTGCAATAATATAAAATAACTCATTGGTTTCGGTATCAATAATGCCAACAATCATTGTCATATGATTATTCAAATGAATCGCCATTAATTCATCATTGATTACTGTGACCAACTCCTGAAGTGTCTCATGCATAGCATCAAAATCTGACAACAACCTTCTCATACGAACAAGCTGTGAAACCAGATTCTTCAACCAAATCGTCACAAAAGCCGGGGCAGAGCCATGTCCGGAAACATCAGCAATATAAAAGGCATAGTAGCGCTTTTCTAACAGAGCATAGTCAATACAGTCGCCACTCAGAAATAAGGACGGTATCAACTTATGAGCACAGGTATATTCACGTGCAAAAAATGGGGATATTGGCGACATGCTTTGCTGCACAAAATTACCCGCTTGCTGGTCTTGCTCAAGTGCTTCTACATGACGGGTTAATTGGGCGTTGGCTTTTTCAAGCTCAGCTCGATAGCGTTGGTTTTCTACCAATAAATGGCATCGTTCCAAACTACGGCGAACGGCGTGTACAAGCACTTCCATATCAATAACGGGTTTGATGAGGTAGTCAGTAGCACCCAAACGAAGAGCATCAACAACGTCACTCATAACGCCAGCGCCGGATATAACAATAACTGGAAGTTCAGGATAGGTTTGATGTAAGGACTTAAGTAAGCTTAAGCCATCCATGCCTGGCATTCTCAAATCAGTAATGACAAGGTCTGGGATACAGCGTTCAAATAACTCAAGGCCAGCGATACCATCGGGGGCATCATATACCTCAAAACCACTGTCTTCGAGATAGGCAACAAAGCTCTGTCGCACTCCCACATCATCATCAATGACCAGTAACTTATAGTCCGAGTTTTGCATCTAAAGTACGAATATCCTATCGGAAAAGGTATCGAAAAAGGTGTCGATCAATAGGCTGCTAACCCTACTCCCTTCTATATCAGCAAGCAAGTATGAATTGCACTTTAATCCGAGTTAAATTGTCATGAATATGCTCAACTATAACGTCGTCAACAACAAAAAATAGTCGATATGGCATTAATATTGTAGTGATTAAGGCAAGCAGGCAATTTTTTGACTATGCTTAGTGCAATCCAAGTGTGATTAAGTGTATTTTTTCACTTCTTGCAAAATAGAAGCGTGACAAAAGCCTGATTAAAAAGTAACCTGATGCAGAAAATTTAAGGTGTTGACTATGGGTTTACTCGATAGAGAATACAGCGAAAAACGAAACTTTATCCGTATGAAAGTAAATACACCGGTAGAGATAGCGATAAACCAAGAAAATCGCACTATTAATGGTATTTGCCATGATTTAAGTGGCGGAGGAATGTTACTGACCCTAGATGAAGCCCTTGCTCTCGACACAGAGCTTATGGTCACAGTAAATTCCGCTCATGGCCACAACCCTATGCTTCAGGCAAGTTGTGTTGTATCTAGAGTCGAAGCCGGCCCCAAAAACTCTCACCTCTTAGGGCTCGAAATTCAAGAAGTACTGAATCATCCAGAACTGGAAGCCGTAGAGAACGATTAGTGCCGTAATTATTCAATAAAAAAATGGGCATTAGTGACCATAGTCTAATGCCCTCTGCACGAGTAAATGAGAAGCCCCGCTAGAAGTCTTTATCATCACCTAGGCTATCGCCAAAGGTATCTTTGACCTTACCATCATTGACTAAATAATCGCGGCGTTGGAGATAAGCGTCACGAATAAAGACATAGCGATCACCAGATAATAACTTTTCTGTATCCAATAAGCTGGCTCTGATACTCACAATTTCGGTAAATGTGAGAGCATTGCGAGTTGCATTGTGCTCAACATAATTAGCGGGATCGAGATAAGAATCTACTGGAATAGCGAATCCATCACGCAGAGTCGATGGCCCTAAAAACGGCATGACAATGTAAGGCCCTGATTTAACGCCCCATGCAGCCAATGTTTGACCGAAGTCTTCACCGCCTTCCGTCTCAAGTCCCATCTCACTAGCAACGTCTAAGAGACCAAATAAACCAAAAGTTGAATTAACAATAAAGCGCCATGTGTAGGTGAGTGTTTTCTCTCCCTTACCCTGAAGCCCCGCATTGACGATATTGCGAATTTCCAATAAGTTGGAAAAGAAGTTACTCACACCGGCTTCGGCAAGATCAGGGGTTACAAATTTATACCCTTTAGCAACAGGCTTAAGAAATATCTTATCGATGCCATTATTGAATGAGAATATCGCCCGATTTAAACCCTCGTACGGATCTGTATTTACATTCTCATTTCCCGCTGAATTCTCTCCTACTTTAGATGTGGAAGCGCAAGCCACTATAAGAGGGAGAAGAATGACTAGTAACAGGCATTTTTTAAGCGTCGAGCTCATAGTGAATCCTTAAAAATGAACAAATAAAAGACAAGCGGCATATTAACATAGTTCCCGCTGATCATAAGTAATCACTTAACACTGTTCCCACTGTTTATTGAGCCGCTTCACAGATACGGGAATTGACGTCCCCAATGTTTGCGCAAAAAAGGAAACCCTGAGTTCCTCGAGCATCCATCGATAGGTATGCAAAGCCTCATTTAATGCC
>JBOEHG010000044.1:0-35324 GCA_050633825.1 Cellvibrionaceae bacterium
ATATTGATGATGCTGAAATTATGAAATTCAATCGCGCTGAAGTAGATCAGTGGCAACCGATTTCAGCCAGTTTTTTAGAGGTGCTTACCTTAAGCCAAGGTCTTGCCGCCCTCACTGAAGGTCGTTTTGATATTACGATTGGTCCACTTATTGAATTATGGGGCTTTGGTAAGCGAGAGCAGGGTGATATCCCTAGTGATGATGAAATTAATACGGCTAAGAGTCGTGTGGGTTGGCAAAACTTAGTGATTGACCAACAGAAAAGCGCTATTAAAAAAATGATCCCCTTATGGCTCGATGTGTCCGCTGTGGCTAAGGGCTATGGGGTTGATCAAATATCAGCACTGTTAGATCAGTATAATAGCTCTCGTTACTTGGTGGAAATCGGTGGCGAAATGCGTGTTAAAGGATACAATCAGCAAGACCGAGCGTGGCGAGTGGGTATTGAAGCCCCCTCCTTACTGCAACGCCAAGCACAACAAATTGTAGCCTTTACCGATAAAGCGATAGCGACATCCGGTGATTACCGCAACTTTTTTGAGAAGGACGGACAGCGTTTTTCTCATACTATTGACCCGAGTACAGGTAAACCTGTACGTCATAACATTGCTTCTGTGACAGTGATAGCGGAAACTGCCGCAGCAGCAGATGCCTATGCAACAGCCCTAAATGTATTGGGGAAGAAAAATGCACTGGCTTTTGCAGAGCAGCAAAATTTAGCGGCTTACTTTATCCTGTATAATAACGACGATCCTAATCAAGATTACGATATCGTGGTGACAGAGCAATTTAAACCTTTCTTAGTGCAATAGAAGTGGAGAGCACATGACAACATTATTACTGGCATTTTTATTACTTGCATTTATTATCACCGCCATGTCTATTGGTGTTATTTTAGGGCGCAAACCTATTGCTGGTTCCTGTGGTGGCATTGGTGCTGCATTGGGCGAGAAGGATTATAATTGTGATATTTGTGGTGGTGACCCTAAAAAGTGTGAAGACAGCGCTATGGTTGATGTTGATTCTGCCGCTGATTTAGGTGTTGATGTAATGAAAAAAAATAAAGATTGATAACTTTTATTGTTTTTTCCATTTTAAGTCAAGCTTAAATAAAGTAAGTTAATTAATATAACGAAGTGAATAAATATGGCCGATTTTTTTTATGATGTGTTAATAGTAGGTTCGGGACCTGCTGGCGAAGGGGTTGCCATGGGAGCCGCCAAAAACGGTTTGCGTGTTGGTGTTGTAGAAAGTCGTCAATGGATTGGTGGTAATTGTATTCACAAAGGCACTATCCCCTCCAAATCATTACGTCACGTCGTTAGAGAATTAATCAGTTACCGTAAAAATAATTTATTTCATCAAATGGGTGATATGCATACGGTGACTTTTTCAGAGGTATTGAAAGAGGCCAAGCGTATTATTCCTCGGCAAGTAGATGTTCATTCTGCCTTTTATATTAAAAATAGAGTGAAGCTACATACAGGTACAGCGCGTTTTATTGATCCTAACACCATGGAAGTGGATACCGTCGAAGGCAGTAAGGAAAAAATTACCGCCAATAAAATAGTGATTGCCACAGGTTCTCGCCCCTATAGACCTGACAATATTGATTTTAATCACCCCCGTGTTTATGACAGTGATACGATTCTTGAAATGCAACACACGCCTCGTAGCATGATCATTTATGGTGCCGGTGTTATTGGGTGTGAATATGCCTCTATCTTTTCTGGTCTTGGTGTAAAAGTAGACCTTATTAATACCAGAGATCAATTACTCTCATTTCTCGATCAAGAAATTTCCGATGCGCTAGGTTACCATTTACGTGAAGGTAGCGTTATGGTGCGACATCAAGAAGAATTTGAATCACTTACTTCTGATGATAAGTCAGTCACCTTGCATTTAAAGTCAGGTAAACGTATTCATGCTGATGCCTTGCTATGGTCAAATGGCCGAACCGGTAATACCGATCTTATGGATGTGACTAATGCAGGTTTAGACGCAGATAGTCGTGGGCAGTTAAAAGTTAACGAAAAGTATCAAACCACTGTTGAAAATATTTATGCAGCCGGTGATGTGATTGGCTGGCCAAGTTTAGCCAGCGCATCTTATGATCAAGGCCGCGCTGTTGCCGATAGCATCAATGGCAGCATTGTTGAATTTATTGATGATGTGCCAACAGGTATATATACCATTCCTGAAATCAGCTCTTTAGGTAAAACCGAACGGGAACTCACTGACGAAAAAATCCCTTACGAAGTAGGTCGTGCCTTTTTTAAAAGCATTGCCCGTGCACAAATCAGTGGCGATGAAGTGGGTATGTTAAAAATCCTTTTTCATATTGATACCTTTGAAATATTAGGTATTCACTGTTTTGGTGCAGAAGCGTCTGAAATTATTCATATTGGTCAGGCCATTATGAAACAACCGGGTAAAGCGAATAATATTCACTACTTTGTAAATACCACATTCAATTACCCAACAATGGCAGAAGCCTATCGTATTGCCGCCTTGGCAGGTTTGAATAGAGTTAAACGTTTCGGGAATTAAATTTTCATTTCTAGTATTAAAAAGGCCGGATAAAAATCCGGCCTTTTTTGTTTTTGCTAAAAAGAAAACGTCAGCGACATTTCTTTTTCAACATGTATTTATTTAACCCAATAAATAACAGCAAATAACGCTACGCTACCCATGACAAAGGTATAGGGTAGGGCCATAACCACCATTCTGCCATAAGATAAGCGAATTAAGGGCGCTAGGGCTGAGGTTAACAAAAATAAGAATGCCGCTTGACCATTAGGTGTTGCCACACTGGGGATATTCGTGCCGGTGTTAATGGCGATGGCTAGGTTTTCAAAATGTTCTCTTGTGATTGTGCCTGCTTCGAATGCCGCTTTTATTTCACCAATATAAACGGTTGCCACAAATACGTTATCACTGATCATTGATAATATACCATTGGCAACAAATAACATCGGCGCTTGTTGGCTAACATCTAAGCTTAATACGGCATCGGTAATAGGGCTAAATAAATGTTGATCATGGATAACGGCAACAATGGCAAAGAACACCACTAATAAAGCAGTGAAGGGCAGGGCTTCTTCAAAAGCATGGCCTATTTGGTGTTCTTCAACAATGCCATTGAATGCTGTGAGTAAAACAATAATCATCAATCCAATAATACCCACCTCGGCGATATGAAACGCCAGAGCAAATACAAGAAAGATAGCAACAACAGCCTGAACAATTAACTGAGCGCTTTCCTTCTTGGTGCGCTTCCTATCTTGCTCTTCTGAAAATTCAACCAAGATATTACGGACGTTCTCAGGGATACGCATACCATAACCAAACCATCCTTTTGTTTGGCTTTCTAATAGGGCGCAGGTGATTAAACCAAACACAAAGACTGGAGCGGTTACCGGTGCCATTACTTTGGCAAATTCAATAAAGTCCCAGCCCACGGTTTCGGCAATTAATAAGTTTTGTGGTTCACCTACTGTGGTACATACGCCCCCTAATGCGGTGCCGACAACGCCGTGCATCACTAAGCTACGAAGAAATGCCCTGAATTTAGATAAATCTTCTTTGTGTGCTTCGGCAAGTTCTTTGGGGACATCGCCTCTTGAAAAGACTTTGTGGTAAACATCATAAAAGCCGACAGCCACACTGATTAATACAGCAGTTACCGTTAGTGCATCAAGAAAAGCGGATAAAATCGCCGAGACAAAACAGAACAACAGTGACAGCAATACTTTGGAGCGAATCTTTACCAGTAATTTAGTAAAAACATATAGCAGCAGGCTTTGCATAAAATAGATGCCGGCCACCATAAAAACGAGTAATAAGATGACTTTAAAATTGGCCTCGATCTCATGGAAGACTGAATCTGGGCTGGTCATTCCTAGAACAACGGCTTCGATGGCTAATAATCCACCCGGTTGCAGTGGATAGCACTTTAAGGCCATGGCCAGAGTGAAAATAAATTCGGCGATGAGAACCCATCCGGTAATAAAGGGTCCAACAGATACCATGAGAATGGGGTTGAGCACGAGGAAGAAAATAATCGCCTGCTTGTACCAGATTGGCGAATTACCCAAAAAATTGTGGCCAAAGCCATGGTAAACAGTTTTAGGCATAATATATCCTTGAATTAATATGAGCAGTGAATATCATTACGTCCAAATAATTGAACATAATGGCTTTATTTACCCTTTGGCAATAACTTATCACAGCAGATATTGGTCTATTGGGTCTATTTCGCCTAAAATACGACTAAGGCAAGAGAAAACAAGTGCTTACATAAGGAAGTTATAGCACAATCTCTTTTGTTTATCGAATTGATAAAAATGTCCCTAAGTGGTTGTTTTTGAGACCCAAAGCATGGACAAAATAACGATTTCTAAGTAATTTTCCTTCATTTTTCGGATAACGGTTTTAACATGCAGACAGTGCCAGTAGAAAACGACAGTAACTTATCCAACAAAGACAAGATTAATTTGACCTCACTCAATGTCGTGAGAGAAGAACTGGTCATTACTATTGAGCAGGCTGCGACTCAATTAGAGGGCTTTGTCTCTGATCGTGAGAACTCTAAATTACTTCAATCCTGTATCCAGTCACTTCAACAAATTCGTGGTAGTTTAGAACTGATTGAGCTTCATGGGGCTTGTGAGCTGGCAGGAGAATTACTGGAAACATCCCGTAAAATTAATGAAAGCGAAGAAGTGTTAGAAGATGAAAAACTGTCAGCACTGACTAAAGGTTTCTTTGTTTTGTCTTGCTATTTTGAGTATGCATTACAACAAGAGCGAGGCATGCCAGCGTTAATGGTACCCTATATTAATGATATTCGTATCTCAAACAGAGAGCCTATTGTTTGGGAAAGTCATTTTGCCTATGCCATCACTTCCTTTCGTCTACCCAAAGAAGGTAAGCCGGAGCCTATTCCACATGGTGATAGTTTAACAAGTATGGCGCGTCGCTTCAGGCATATGTACCAAGTGGGCTTGCTCGGGTTAATCAAAGAGGTTCGTATCCCTTCTTCTTTGCAGTTAATGCAGAGAGCGACAGATAAGATCGCAAAATATGCCAAAGGCTCGCCCAGTGAGACTTTCTGGTGGCTTTTATTGAATGCTATCGATGCCTTTGCACAGTCAGATATGGCTTTGAGCCTTGAGCGTAAGCGCCTTTTTAGTCATCTGGATAGAGAATTCAAGCGTGTTGAAAAAGACGGCGAAGAAGCCTTTGAGTTTCAAATAGCGAAGGAATACCTAAAAGAACTGGCTTACTATGTGGCACTTGCGGGTATTGCAGACGAACCATTCTCTAAAATTAAAGTGGCATTTGGTTACTCTGATTTAGGCTATGATGAGAAAAAGAGGCTTGCCGAAGCTAAAGCATTGACAGGCCCTAGTGCTAGCACTGTGAGTTCTGTTGCTGAAACCTTAAAGTCAGAATTACGTGCAGTAAAAGAAGCCGTTGAATTTGCTTCTGAAAGCGATGTGGCCTCTATTGATGGTTACGATGAGTTGATCACGAGTGTTACCAAGATTAGAGATATCCTCGATGTTGTTGGCTTAAAGTCTGCCAGCCAAACCATGAAGCAGCAATTAGAGCGGGTTAAATCGTGGCAAGAAGCCGGTGAACAAATCGATCCTTCTGAAATTATTGATGTTGCTGATGCCTTTATCTATGTTGAAAGTGTGTTGGATAGTATTGAAAAACGCAATTTTTCAGATGAAAAGCTTGCTGAGATTAACCAGCTATCACGTAATCAAATGATTGTGAGCAGCCATCTGGCCGATGCACAGTTGGTTGTACTCGAAGAAGCTGAATCAGGTTTGACGATGGTTAAGAGAGCCCTTAATTCTTATGCTGACTCCTCTTACGATCGTGTCCATATCAAGAATGTTGCTAAGACAATGAATGGTGTTCGTGGCGGAATGGTGGTGTTAGAGCTACCGCGTGCCGCCGCAGTGGTAACCAGTTGCGTTCAGTTTATCGAAGGATCTTTGTTATCCAATAATCAGCCCGCGGCTTTAGAACACATGCTTGAAACCTTTGCTGATGCGCTGATTTGCTTAGAGTATTATTTAGACTGTATGAAAGTCGATAAAACCATAAGTAGCGATACCTTAGTCATTGCTGAAGAAAGTTTAGCGGCCTTAGGTTATGGCGTCAGTTATACGGGTAGCTGATTACCGCTTTCTTTTTCCTAGTGCAGCTTAGTCTGCTTGGGTTAAGCCTCACAGTGGCAGATTGGTGTTTAGCGAATCTGCCAACTCCTTAGTATCCCCTCTTATTAATGCTCTGGCTTGTTATTATTAGGGGACCAAGGTAACCTATCTCTTTGTTATAAAACTTTCATTTAATAACGGATTTAACAATAAATAGGGTCGTTGGATGGGATATCTGCTATTGACGGTTATTTTTGTTTTGATAGCCGCTGTTTTGGCTTTCTGGTCAACAAAATTACTGTTTAAAAATAATTGGCTTATGGGTTGGCTCAGAGGAACTGCCGGCCTCTTGCTTGTGTTTGGCGTCATTATTGTTGGCTGTATGGCATTTGATATTTATAGCTATCGACAACTAACTGCGGAACAAAACATCGCAACCATTAGCTTTAAATCACTTGATAATCAACATTATTCAGCCACTTTTGTTGAGGCTAATGGGCAGCAACAGAATTTTGAGTTGTACGGTGACCAATGGCAATTAGACAGCCGTATTATTAAATGGAACGGTTTAGTCAGCCGTCTTGGTATGAAGACAGGCTATCGACTCGATCGTATCAGTGGTCGCTATTTACTATTAGATGAAGAAAGAACCAAGAAGCGCAGTGTTTACACAGTTTCTCAAAGTGTCGCTGGGGTTGATGTCTGGGATTGGCTAAAGGGCATTGATATTGATTCTATTGTAGATGCACGTTATGGCAACTCTACTTTTCTACCGATGGTCGAAGGGGCTCAGTACCAAATTTCAGTGACAACATCCGGTTTATTGGCTAGGCCTTTAAATGACCCCGCTCGCAAAGCTGTTGATCAATGGCGCTAGTACTTATCTGTTAATTTATTCATTCACTTTTTACTATCTGGGAGTTAGTCCTCGTGGAATTTTTATACGAGTATGGTTTATTTTTACTAAAAGCAATTACCTTTGTTGCTGCTGTTGCCGTCATTATTGGCATTGCGGTGAGTGCAGGTATGAAACAAAAGTCAGCCGAGGCGGGCGCCATTGATGTGACCAAGATTAATGATCGCTTTGATGATATGCGTAAAAGCATGAAACGTGCGATGTATGATGACGATGTATTAAAGAAGGAAGAAAAAGACGCTGAAAAAGAAAAGAAGCGTGAGAAAAAACAAGCTAAAAAATCTAACGATGAGAAAGAACAGAAAAAGCGTGTCTTTTTGATTGATTTTGATGGTGATATGAAAGCATCTGCTGTAACGCAGTTGCGAGAAGTCGTCAGCGCTATTCTCTTTACCGCCAATGAAAAAGACGAGGTGGTGCTCCGATTGGAAAGCCCGGGTGGTATGGTTCATGGCTATGGTTTAGCGGCCAGTCAACTGGATCGTATTCGTCAACGCAATATCCCATTGACGGTCTGTGTCGATAAGGTTGCGGCTAGTGGTGGCTATATGATGGCTTGTGTTGCCAATAAGATCTGTGCGGCCCCCTTCGCTGTTATCGGTTCTATTGGTGTAGTGGCACAATTACCTAATTTTCATAAGTTACTTAAAAAACATGATGTAGACTTTGAATTACTCACAGCGGGTGAATACAAGCGAACATTGACCCTGTTTGGTGAAAATACGGATAAGGCGAGAGATAAGTTTGTTGAAGATCTTGAGAATACCCATCAATTGTTTAAAGACTATGTCAAAGGGCAGCGTTCTGTTGTCGATATTGAGTCCGTGGCTACAGGTGAAATCTGGTTTGGCATAAAAGCACTGGAAGAAAAGTTGATTGATGAGCTTATCACCAGTGATGACTACGTTACAGGCTTGGCATCTGAGTATGATATTTTTGAAGTGAGCTATACGCTGAAGAAGTCGTTACCGGAGCGTTTGGGTATTGCTGTTCAAGCAGGTGTTGAGCGAGGCGTCAGCCGTTTAGTGGAACAGCTGCAAGTTAGTCGGTTTTTTCAGTAGCCAGTAGGTAATTAGATTGATATTTGCACGAGCTGTTACCTTTTTACTCAATGGATTGAATGTTTCCAAACCTCTTTACCAAGTAATGAGTGGTGTGACGTTAAGGATTGCTAACGCAACGTTATACACACCTCTCATGTCAATGTCATAATTAGGTCAAAAAAGTGCCTTATTTTTTCAAAAGCGATATTGACTTTTGTAAGTGATTGAAAAATAAAGAAAAAATGGCGAGGTTAAAAAATATACAATTTGTTGATAGGCCCATTATTTCGGGCTTTGAAGGTTTTTCCAAATAGCTATCCACGGACTTATCCACAGGAACTGTGGAAAACAAATTACCAATAGATCATTTCTTTTATGACACCAGAGCGTTATCAACGAATTGTTGATGTATTGAACAAGCGACAACCAGATTTAACCGTGATTACCGATGAAGTCCATAAAGGTAGAAACATTGCGGCTATTGTTCGCACTTGTGATGCGGTAGGTGTTGATACCATTCATGCGGTAATGCCCAAAGCTGGCTTCCAACCTTACCGTGGAACGGCGCTAGGTAGCCAGAAGTGGGTTGATGTGGCGCTTTATGAGTCCCCCTTAGAACCGATTAAGAACCTACAAGAGAAAGGCTTTCAGGTTGTGGCGGCACATTTATCCGATAACGCAGTCGATTATCGTGAAATCGACTATACAAAGCCAACGGCATTACTATTGGGTACAGAGAAGTACGGTGTCAGTGAATCGGCACTTGAGTATGTTGATATAGAAACCACGGTCCCTATGCAGGGTATGGTTGCCTCATTTAATGTTTCTGTTGCTTGCGCCATTATTATGGCTGAAGCCCGTCATCAGCGAGAGCAGGCGGGCTTGTATGGCCAAGCACGTTTATCAGATGAGCTATATCAAAAGCGCTTATTTTGTTGGTGTTATCCAGACCTTGCGGAGTACTGCCATCAGCATGACCTTAAATACCCCCTGATGAATGAACAAGGTGACTTGGTTGATGCCTCGGCTTGGTATGCAAAGGTGAAGCAGGGCATTGCTGATAAGGCGTAGAAACCAGTAAATAGGGATTTTTAGACAAAAAAAACCAGGCGTCTGGGGGGAGCACCTGGACAAGACCATTAGGAGTAAACTTTCATAGGGCACTCTTTCAGCCCTCACGATTTGTAAAGGGGGGAGAACAAATCGTACTTTAAGTATGATTCATATCCCTTAGTTTTCCAGTCAAATACACCCTTTTTTTACATCTATTATTCATAAGAATATTTCTTTTGTTAACTTATCGTAATCAATCTTTGTATTATAAAGGGGCTATTTCATTATCCGGTGTGATGAGTTGCAATATTGCTGAAGTTGTTGAATCTAATTTGGCTAAGGTTGAGCTACGCATAATATGGCCATCTAGGTACTTTCTAAAAGTCGGTATCCTGCGCGTTGCAATTTTAAACTCACCGCTTATGGGCTCATAACTTAAGTCATGATCTTGAATACTTAGTTTATTTAATTCAGATAGTTCTTTATTGATAGAGCTGATGCAATCATAAATCGTATCTTTAGCATTTAAGGAGTTTGACTCCCAATAGGCCTTATCAAGAACTGCTGTGAGCTCTTCAAGTATGGCGATTGCGGCAGCAATGGTAGATGACGACATAAATAGGCTCTCCTGAAGCTGGCGTCTGTAAATGATGTGTAAATTCATTCACTTTGATATCGATAGAGTCAACCAAGGTAAGCAAGCAAGAATCGCTGCTTAAACTAATCGGTATTCATTGAGTATAGGCAATTATTATATTTTTGCTGCATTCAATTATTGAATGCTTAATAAACCTGCTGACCTGCCGATAACAACTATAAGGTGAGACTGTTGATTGGACGTTTATCCGGCATCTATTAAATCGATCGCTATTTTCAGATTAGTAATAGTCAGTTTAGTAATAGAAAACGCGACATATAAAGAGGATAGAAAATGATTCGATATTATGTTTTGAGCCTTAAGTTGGTAATGGTTTTAGTGGTGAGTGCTTGTTCATCATTACCTATAGATTCTGTACCTATAAATTCTATTGCTACTAGTGGAAGCCATCTTGGTCTACTGAATAAAATTTCTATTGATCGCCAACGGCACTTTACTCTTTCCTCTAGAAGTCATCTTGGTTTGGCTATTATTCCAAGCTTACAAGCCAGTGCGGTAAAAACAAATTCTGCGGCTGCTACTATTGATATGGCAGTAATACGTGAAAGTCATCGGGTATTAGCTCAATCCTTTAAACAGGTAAGTCTAGTCACTAAAGAGCAACCAGCAACAAATAGCTTGGACTTTCTTGTAGAGATGCATGTGTTGCATGCCGAAGACCAGACAAAAACGAATAATGAAGTCAGTTATACGACAAAGGCGCGCAAGTTTAAGAGTAAAGAGTCAACGACCAAAACACGAAAAAGAATGATTCCTAAACCACACACGGCCATTATTAAACTGAATTTATTTGATGCCAGAACACGTAAAGTATTGGATGTTGCGATTATTAAATCTCGCTCTGGTGCGTTTACACATTCTGACTTTGATCAGTTTTTGAAAGAAAGTTTAATGGTCTATGCTCATAGTATGGTACCCACAGCACAAACATTGACTTACTAATATTTATGATAATAAGTTTATTGTGATACCTGATTACATGCTCAATTACATGTTCGGATAATTGGGGCCTCCCATTCCTTCTGGTGTTACCCAGGTGATATTTTGACTAGGGTCTTTAATATCGCAGGTTTTACAGTGAACGCAGTTTTGAGCGTTAATTTGTAAGCGTTTATCACCGGAGTCGTCATCAATAATTTCATAAACGCCGGCTGGGCAATAACGCTGAGCAGGTTCATCATAACGTAATAGATTTTGTTCAACGGGGATACTGGTATCAGCTAATTTTAGATGACAAGGCTGATCTTCTTCATGATTTGTATTTGACAAAAATACCGATGACAATTTGTCAAAGCTAAGCTTGCCATCAGGCTTAGGATAATCGATAGGTTGGCTATCACTGGCTTGTTCTAGTTGTGAATAGTCTGGCGCAGGGTCTGATAAAGTCCACGGTAAACTACCGTTGAACAAATTAAGGTCGATAAAGGTGTAGGCGCCACCCAGAAAATTACCCCACTTATGTAGGGCAGGCGCAAAGTTCCGTTGTTCGTATAGCTCTTGCCAAGCCCAAGATGCTTTATAGGACTCTTTGAACTCATCAAGGCTATCATGTGAGCGCTGCTCACTTATTGCTGCTGCAACCACTTCTGCCGCAACCATCCCTGATTTCATAGCGGTATGTGAGCCTTTGATCTTTGCAGCATTCAAGGTGCCCGCATTGTCCCCAAGCAGCAAGCCCCCTGGGAAAACCATTTCAGGTTGTGATTGTAATCCACCCTTAGTAATGGTTCTGGCACCATAACTAATACGCTCGCCACCGGATAAGTACTGTGCTATCACTGGGTGGTGCTTAAAGCGCTGAAATTCATCGTAGGGGCTTAAATAGGGGTTAGAGTAGGAAAGGTCGGTGATCAGACCAATGGCTACCTGATTGTTCTCTAGGTGGTACAAAAAGCCGCCACCACCACTTTTGCTCATTTGCAATGGCCAGCCAGCGGTATGCATGACTAGGCCGGGCCGGTGATTCTTTTCTTCAATTTGCCATAGCTCTTTGATGCCGATGCCATAATGTTGTGGGTCTTTATCCAGGTCGAGGTTAAATTGCTGGATTAATTGTTTTCCTAAGTGTCCTCTGGAGCCTTCAGAAAATAAGGTATATTTCCCAATGAGTTCGATGCCGGCGGCATAACCCTCTTTTTCAGTGCCATCAGCACTAATACCCATATCACCGGTTATAATACCTTTAACATTGCCTGACTCATCGTAGAGGATACTGGCAGCGGAAAAGCCGGGGAAAATTTCTACACCCAAGCTCTCAGCTTGTTCTGCTAGCCAGCGGCATAAATTACCTAAACTGATAATATAGTTGCCGTGATTATTAAATGTTTTGGGTGACAGTAGGGCGGGTATCTTAGTTGCTTTCTCTTGGTTATTGAGCCAGTAAGTTTGGTCTTCAGTAACCGCTGTTAATAGTGGAGCACCCATGGATTGCCAGTCTGGAAACAGTTCAGTGAGCACTTTGGGCTCAAATACAGCCCCCGATAAAATATGCGCGCCAACCTCTGAACCTTTTTCAACGATACAAATAGAAAGCTCATTATTCAGCTGAGCAAGGCGACATGCAGCGGCTAAACCGGCTGGTCCAGCACCAACAATGACTACATCATATTCCATTGATTCACGTTCGATAGTCGTGGTTTCGTTGGTTTGTACTTCACTCATGTAATATGGCTCCAGTATTGGGAAGAGGCTGTCTACCCCTAAGACTAGGTGATTATTATTTATTCATCCATATTTAAAAGAAAAGCCTGCGATAGCAGGCTTTGTAGTGTGGGCTAGTACTTTGATTTAAGGTCTTTAAGCGCTTCTTCACCTTTTTCTTTGGCTTCTTCTTTTACTTCTTCTACTTTTTCTGTTCCAGCTTCTTTCACTTTCTCAGTGGTTTCAGCAACCGCTTGTTTTACTTCTTCAGCTTTCTCTACTACAACAGCTTTAGCGTCAGCGACTTTTTCCGCAGCAGCTTCCTTTAAACTCTCAGCACTTGTTTCCACGGTTTCTTCTGTTTCAGTGATTGCTGAAGTTGTTGTTGATTGAGCCTCTTCTTGATCGCTTTTTGAACAGCCAACAATAGCCAAGCTAACGACAGCTATAATCAATAATAAGTGTTTCATTTTGTATCCCCTTTTTAATGGTATTTACTTAATTTTTGCTTCTAATTTAATCAATACTATTCAATGGTAAAACGCTTTTTGTCGTCCTATCATTAAATGGCGTAAAATAGAGCACTTTTTACTTCACAAAGTCACAATAAAGTACCACACTGGTTAGTGGTATGCACGTTCACAGTGCGCTATTTAAGTGTTTATCTCGGGTTTACTATGTCTATTGAAGAATTTGAAAGTCTAGCGTTAACACTGTGTGTTGGTGGTTTGATTTTATTCATGTGCTTTATCATGTGGGATTTGGCAAAACGGTCAAAAGCAGGACGTTTTGGGTCATTTATTTTATTTACCGCTTTGGGAATAGGCCTACTCGGTTTTGTGATAAAAACTGTGTTGGTAGAAGTTATTAATTAATAGGTAAGTAAGATATGCGCATAAGCTAAAGCATATCTATGTAAAGTAATATCCTATACAGGGTGCACAGGCCATAATAAAGGTCATAACAAAAAGGTCGTAACAAATAATCATGAGTTTTAGTTTTTTTACACCACAAACAAAAGTTCATAAGCAACGCAATATAATGCGAGAGACTGATGTGCGTTTAGTTCGGTACTCTAAACGAGGACTCGCACTAAGCCTTATTGTCTTTTGTATCGGTATGTTTTTAGGCAAATATTATGATCAGCAGCCGACAATGGCTATGATCTTTGCTGTTGGTATTGTTGTTGCTATCTTGTTTCGCTCTTACTATTTATTTCGCTTTGATGCTATTTATGCACGAGCGCCTGCTCGTTGGCGGAATATTTATTTTGTTATCACTATTATTGGTGCTGCATGGTGGGGGGGAATGCTGGCAGCGGTAACCTATGAAATAGGCCTGCAATATGAAACGCCCTTGTTATGGCTTTATACCATTGCTTTTTTTACCAGTTGCTCACATATTTTTTCTCCTTATCAACGTTTTTATACTTTATATATGTTGATGAGCTTATTGCCGTGTAGTTTTATTGCGATGTTATCGCTAGAAGCTCTAGATAGTATTTACGGCGCCATTATGTTGATTTTGTTTTTACTGTTACAACGACAGGGCATTAGTCAGGGCAATGCTTATTGGGATCGACTGCAAGCAACCTATGATTTAACGCAGCGCGCCAATGCATTGGAAGCTGAAAAAATAACGTCCCAAAGTACATTGTCTGATAAAGACACTCTGTTTATGAATTTAGCGGGCGAGTTAAAAAAATCATTAATAGAAATTATGGGCAGTCTGCAGTTGTTAAAGCTCTCGAAATTAGAGGAAGAAGAAGAGCAATTAGTTGGTTTAGCGGAACAAAAAAGTCAACAGCAGTTACAAATGTTAAAAAATGTTCTTGAGTTTTCGCATATATCACGCAAGGAAGTTATTCTCAGTTCGGATGTTATTGATTTGCGTGGCTCTATTGAAAAAGCGATTGTGTCCGCAAGTGATTTGGTTTATAAAAAAAATCACGAGTTGCTTACACAATTTACAGCTGATTTTCCTATTAGAGTACGTGGTGATGCAGAAAGAATAGAACAGATCATTATTAATATGATCTCAAATGCTGTGGATTATGCAGATAAAGGCAGTTTGTTTATTGATGTCACTTATATTGGTGATAGTGAAAAATTAGGTCGTTTAAAAATTGCAATCAATATTGATAACCCTTTGAGAAATCCTGAAATAGAGCAACAACTACACGACGCATTTAAGCCCCATTATGCTAATAATATGAGCCAAGGATTAAGCTTGGCAATAGCTAAAGGCTTATCCAACTGTATGCAGGGAAGTGCTGGGGCTAATTATACTAGTTCTGGAGAGTTGCGATTCTGGTTCAGTGCAAACTTGCCAACGGTAACACCTGCAAATAGCGCAACTCACAATATATCGAAATTAAATGGAAAGAGAATTCTTTTATATCAGCCTCCGCAAATTATTGAAGATGAATATAAAAATACACTTGAAGCTTGGGGTTTAGTGGTTGATATTATTTACGACTACGATGATGCAATTGCTGCTGTTAAGCATGCTTGCCAAGCATCAACTGCTTTTGATTTGATCATGATTTATACCCATATAGACAACTTGGAGGGAGCGGCATTGGCGAAAATGTTGGCTGAAGAAACAAGTGAGCTAAGTACCCCGCAGTTATTGTGTGTTACAGAAGTACAAAGTAAATCACCTGTAATACAGCAATTGGTTGAAAGTGCGCAAGTCGAAGTTGTATTGAAACCTATTAACTACAAACAGCTACGTAAACGCTTTAAAGATTTATTAATTAACGATAATTCATCTTCTAAGTCCATTAAGGAAGAGTTTTTGGGTGGTAAAAAAGTATTACTGCTACAAAATGAAGAAATTGATCGAACCATCGCAGAGGTGATGTTGAAAAAGCTGGGTTGTTCGGTTGTTAATGTTAACGATTCAACAGAAGCAATGAATAAGCTTACACAAGAAGCATTTGATGCTTTTATCACTGAGAGTTATCTTGCTGATGTTGATATGAAAGAATTTATAGAAACTGCAAAAGCGCAAAATCAATTGCTTCATGCTAGTGGTTATCGATTGCCTATTCTTGGTTTAAGTCATCAAGAGCAACAAGGAGAGGAGACCCGGTGCTTGCAGTCTGGAATGAATTACTATATTGATTCACCGCTTCAAATTGATGATTTGCGGGCGATACTCAGGCGTTGGATTGGTCGTGCTATTCATTTGACTGAAGCAGACGGTACAGAAGAAAACAAAACGTAGTAAGCACGTGCAGCCTTTACTTAAAAGCTGCATTCACTATTAGGATTTAAAGCGCGTCCATACTGGACAGTGATCTGATGGTTTTTCCATCGCCCTAATTGTATAGTCGATGCCTGCGCTTTCAGACAAGGCTAATAAAGGCGAGCTTGCTAAAATGAAATCGATTCTGAGTCCTCTTTTAGGGTCTCTTTCAAAGCCGCGACTACGGTAATCAAACCAGCTGAATAGGGCGTCTTCTTCTGGGTGTAGCTGCCTAAATGTATCGTGAAGTCCCCAACTTTGTAGTTCTTTTAACCATTCTCTTTCTTCAGGTAAAAAACTGCATTTACCTGTCTTTAACCATCGCTTTCGATTGTCTTCACCAATGCCGATATCAGCATCTGTTGGTGAAATATTCATATCGCCAATGACAAGTAGTTGATCATCAGGACTATGGTTTTCATTAAGGTGATTGATTAAATCACGATAAAATTTTTCTTTGTTAGGGTATTTAGTGGGATGCTCGTTGCTTTCACCTTGAGGGAAATAACCATTAATAACAGTGATTTCGCCACCGAGAGGTGAGGCAAAAGTGCCGCTGATTAAACGCCGCTGTGTTTCCTCAGTGTCATGAGGAAACCCTTTGTTAACCGATATGAAATCATGCTTGGATAAAAGCGCAACGCCATAATGTGTTTTTTGGCCATAAAAATGAACCTGATACCCCAGATCATTAATTTGCTCTTCGGGAAAATCCTCATCTGTTACTTTGGTCTCTTGTAGACCGATGAAGTCAGGGTTATAAGTATCAATTAGTGTTTGTAATTGATGCATTCTTTGGCGAATGCTGTTTACATTAAATGAGACAACAGAAATCATAATTAAAAAAGCTTATTATTTTTTGGCAACTTTACTTGATGAACCTTTTGATAGTAACTCAGTAAAGTCTTTTAGTATGTATCCTGCTTCGCGCAGCATGGCGTCATCTTCGGTATCAATAACCGTTGTGCCGGCAGTCGCAGCAGTGCGTTTGTTCTTTTCTTCATTAAACTCTTTTAAATCTTCATATTGTTTAAACTTTTTTAATCCTTTTGCTTTACGTCGCTTGTTTTCAAGTGCCAAAGTGGCTTTTTCTAATTCTTTTTTCTCTTGCAGACGTACATTTTCATTGAGAGAAATAAAGTCTTTTCCAGTATAGCGATCGAGAAGGCTTTTCTGTTCATTAATGTAAATGAAGTCAGGGTCTTCAGCAATACGATTGGTATGACGCTCTGTTAATGGTGACAATATAGTATTGATTGGGAGATATTGAGGGTAAGAGACGGCACGGGTTTTACTCCACTCTAAAGCAGTATCATAGCTACTCTCACCTATTTTTTCTTTATCCAGTAATTCTGGGAAAGAAATATCTGGAATAACCCCTCGATGCTGAGTACTTTCACCCGAAACGCGATAGAATTTTGATTCTGTAATCTTTAAATCACCACGAGAATCCAGAGGCGTTAAGCTTTGTACGGTCCCTTTACCAAAAGATTGTGAACCTACAATCAATCCGCGTTTATAATCTTGTATAGCACCCGCAAAAATTTCTGATGCAGACGCACTTAAGCGGTTGATCATAACAACGAGAGGGCCTCGGTATACGGCATTATAACGTGAGCGTTGAGTCGAGTTAAGAGTGCCTTTACCAATTTGAACAACGGGGCCTTTGTCAATAAATAGATCGGTTAGGGTCGTAGCTTCCTGAAGTGAACCGCCGCCGTTGTTACGTAAATCTAGAACAATCCCATCAACATTCTCGGCTTCCAGTTCGTTGAGCAAACGTAAGACATCGCGTGTTGTACTGCGATAGTTCGGGTCTCTTTCTCTATAGGCCTGAAAATCAATATAAAACCCAGGGATATTGATTACCCCTACCTTGTATGGTTCACCATCATTGCTGACGGTAAATACTGCCTTTTGGGCCGCTTGATCTTCGAGCTTAACTTTATCACGTTTAATTTGAATGGTTTTAGTGCCTTTGTCAGATGGCGTTGAAGAGTCAATCTGTAAACGTACGATACTGTCCTTGGGACCACGGATGAGAGATACTACTTCATCTAGGCGCCAGCCTATAACATCCGTCATTTCGCCATTAATCCCTTGAGCAACACCAGTGATACGGTCCGCTGGTTGTAATTCACCCTGTTTAAAGGCAGGGCCGCCATTTACTAGCCTTACGACCTTTGTATATTCATCTTCAGTTTGTAAAACAGCGCCTATGCCCTCAAGTGAGAGAGACATATTGATGTTGAAATTTTCAGAGGTTCTTGGTGCTAAATAGCTTGTGTGTGGGTCATACAGCTCCGCAAAAGCATTAATATAAATTTCGTAGACGTCGTCATCGGTATTCTTTTTAACTCTCGCTAATTGATTTGCGTAGCGTTTAACAAGTTGCTCCCGTGACTTATCAACTGATTCATCGGCTAATTTTTGTGACAGCAAGAATGACTTAATTCGCTTGCGCCAATACTCGTCGGCAGCTGACTCAGAGGCTAGCCAGTTTAAATTTTCTGTATCGTTGGCGATGCTCTCATTTTTATCGAAATCAAACTTAAAAGAATTATCCTTTAGCATCTTAATGACTTGATTTAGGCGTTGTTCCAAGCGCTCTCTGAACTTGGAATAAATAACAAAGCCAATGCTATTATCACCATCCTTTAAGTAGTTATCCAAACTAAAGCGGTATTGCTTGAATTCATCGATATCAGATTGATAAAAGAAGGCTTTATTTGGGTCAAGTCGATCAAGATAGTTATCGAGAAAGCGCTCAGATAGGCTGTCATCAACATTTAAATCGACAAAGTGCTTTTGATCCAATTTTTTAAGGATTTCAAGCGTGATGTCTTGGTTTTTGTCTGATGATTTGGAAGATTGAGGGTTGAGTGCATAGGCGACAATACAAACTAAAAATAGCAAGACCGCTGTGATGAATGCAATAAAACCAGTTGAGAGATAGCGTGTAGGCTTAAAAACCATAATGAATAGACTTCTTATTTATACTACTTAAATATAACACAATTTATAGGTTCAACATCCTAAGCGGGCGTACCTGCGCGATACCAGCGAATGTTAAGTCGATTGGGTCAAATATTGCACAGAATTTGTGTGCAGTCCATCATAAGACAACGAAGTTTATGATTTATTCACATTTTTACGCAAATGCATAGCTAAAAGTTTAGCTCTTGGACTTTAGTCTAGGTTATAGACTTAAATAGGGCTTTAATTGCTACAAAAATAGACAGTATGCCTTTCAAGCTGCCATCGATATTGTTGCGCTTAACAATCTATTATCGTCTCACTTTCGTAAAGGGCTTGGGTGCGATAGACGCGTTAACGGAACTCCGCTAGTATACGGCGCTAAAGCGCATATCACTATTCTTCATTGTAGTGTTTGTTCGTCATCTATTTTTCTTTCACTCTAGTACAGAAAGTCACCATGAAAAAATCGATTTTGTTGGGTATTCTCGGGTTAGTTATTGTTGTTGGTCTTATTGCAGCGGTAAAAGGAGCACAAATAGCGGCACTCATTAAAATGGGTGAAACATTTAGTGAACCGCCGCTATCTATTTCTTCTTTTGAAGTTAAGTCTGATCAATGGGAAAGTACTTTATCTGCTATAGGTTCATTAGAAGCGGCAAAGGGCTTGTTAATCACAGCAGATTTGTCTGGCCGAATCTCCAAAATTCACTTTAATGCTGGAGCCGAAGTGAAAGCCGGTGATTTACTTGTGCAACAAGATATCTCCACAGAACGTGCGCAATTAAGGTCAGCGCAAGCGGCAGCATCGCTCGCCAAGAGCAACCTTGATAGGATAAGTGAGCTCTATACAAAGAAGGTTGCCTCAAAATCTGAGCTTGATAATGCCAAGAGTAGTTATCAATCTGCAATAGCCGACGTTGATAATATTCGTGCTACGATTGAAAAGAAAAGTATCAAGGCACCTTTCGATGGCCGCTTGGGTATCCGCTTGGTTAATCTTGGTCAAACAATCAACGCGGGCGAATCCTTGGTGTCATTACAAGCAACTAACCAAATGTTTGTTAATTTCTTTTTACCTCAGCAGATGTTGCCTACTATTGCTGTTGGTTTGCCTGTGCGCTTAACATCGGATGCGGTTCCTGAAAAAGTGTTTACCGGTAAAATTAACGCCATTGACCCGGAAATCGATACAGCAACTCGAAGTATTAAATTACAAGCGATAATGGCCAACCCTGAAAAGGAATTATTGCCCGGTATGTTTGCCAGTCTCAATGTGGTTTTGCCGAAAGCCCAATCGGTATTATTGGTACCCATTACTGCAATACAATATGCAACCTACGGTGATTCGGTTTTTGTTATTGAGGACGCTCCTTCTAAAAAAGAAGCAGGAGAAAACGATGAACCTAAATCATTAGTATCAAGGCAGCAGTTTGTTAAGTTAGGTGAGCAGAGAGGTGATTTTGTTACCGTAACTAAAGGCCTTGAAGAAGGGCAGTTAGTCGCAAGTGCTGGGGTATTTAAACTTCGTAATAATGCACCCGTGGTTATTAATAATGATGTTGTGCCTGATTTTAGTGTTAACCCATTAGTTGATGACAAGTAATCCGCATAAGTAGGAATAATTAGATGAAAGCATTTACGGATATATTTGTTCAACGTCCAGTATTGTCAATCGTTGTTAGCCTTATTATTGTTATTGCAGGCTTGCAGGCCGCCAATTCACTTTCAGTACGACAATATCCTCGCAGTGATAATGCAGTTGTTACCATTACAACGGCATATGTTGGTGCCAGTGCAGAGTTGGTGAGGGGGTTTATCACCACACCGATTGAGCAAGCAATCACCGGTGCTGAAGGAATTGATTATATTGAATCCTCTAGCCAGTTAGGCATTTCTACAATCAAAGCAAGGCTGGAGTTAAACTATGACCCGATTAAAGCCTTATCGGAAATAAATTCTAAGGTTAATCAGGTGCGCAGCGATCTACCGCCGGAAGCAGAAGTGCCGACAATTAATGTTGAGTCAGCGGATAGTCAATTTGCATCAGCTTACTTAAGTTTTAATTCAGATATTTTAGATAATAATCAAATCACTGACTTTTTAGTCAGAGTCGTGCAACCACGCCTTTCATCCCTTGATGGCGTGCAGCGAGCCGATGTACTCGGTGCCCGTAATTTTGCCATGCGCATCTGGTTAAAACCGGAATTAATGGCAGCGCATAATGTGACACCAACGCAGGTTAGGGCAGCATTAGCAGCGAATAATTATTTGTCAGCATTAGGCACAACTAAAGGGTCACTAGTCAAAGTTAACCTTTCGGCTGACACCGATTTAAGCGAAGTCAGTGAGTTTAGAAAACTTGTTTTACGTTCTGAAGGCGGCGCCATTATTCGTCTTGAAGATGTTGCTGATGTTGAATTAGGTTCTGAATCCTATGATACAGAAGTAATGTATTCAGGAAAAACAGCCACCTTTATGGGGATTTGGCCGCTACCTAATGCTAACTCACTTGATGTGATTCAATTAGTCCGTGAAGAAATGGAAGAGATTCAGAAAAGTCTTCCAACGGGAATGAATGCTCGTGTTGCTTATGATGCAACTAAGTATATAGACAGTGCTATCACGGAAGTTGTTATTACTCTTGCTGAAACATTAATTATCGTAATCGTTGTTATATTCTTGTTTCTGGGTTCAGTCCGCAGTGTTTTAGTGCCAATAATTGCCATTCCAATATCGCTAATTGGAGGCATATTTTTAATGCAGCTGTTTGGTTTCAGCTTAAATTTGTTAACTTTGTTAGCCATTGTATTGTCAGTAGGACTTGTGGTTGATGATGCCATCGTTATTGTGGAGAACGTACAACGGCATATTACTGAGGGTATGTCGAAGTTTGATGCAGCGATAAAAGGTGCTCGTGAATTAATTGGCCCCGTTATCGCAACGACGGCCGTGTTAGTGGCAGTATATTTGCCTGTTGGATTACAGGGAGGGTTAACAGGCACTTTATTTAAAGAGTTTACCTTTACCTTATCCGGTGCTGTTATTATCTCCAGTATTGTGGCCTTGACGCTATCACCAATGATGTCTTCAAAAATTTTAAAGGAGGGTGGGGACCAAGAAGGGTTTGCTAAAATAACCGGTGATCTGTTTGATAAGTTAAAACAAAAGTATGCAAGTTGGTTAGATGCAACATTAAAATCACGTCCTGCAATTTTAATGATCTGGATTGTGATTGGCTTGTTATGTATTCCCATGTTTATGATGTCATCTAGTGAGCTTGCTCCAGTAGAAGATCAAGGCGTTGTGTTTGGTATTGTCGAAGGGCCTGCTAATTCTACATTGGATCAAGCCAGTATTTATGCGGCAGAGTCTAATCGTATTTTTTCAAGTTTTCCTGAAACTGATTTTACCTTTCAAATTACCAATCCTGGCTCTGGATTTAGTGGCATGGTGTTAAAACCATGGGAAGAAAGAGATAAAACAGTTTTTGATTTAATGCCAAGAGCACAACAAGAATTGGCGGCTATCCCGGGTATTAATATGTTTCCAGTGACACCACCGGCACTGCCGGGTGGTGGTGATTTTCCTGTTGAGTTTATTTTAGTGTCAACGGCAGAGCCTGAAGAAATTCTGAAAGTCGCTGAGACCTTGCGTGATAAAGCTACGGCCTCAGGAATGTTTGCTTTTCCACCTATTATTGATACAAAAATAGATAAGCCGCAGGCAAAAATTCGTATTAATCGTGACAAAGTGGCTGATCTTGGATTGACATTGCAACAAGTGGGTAATGATATTGGTATTATGCTCGGGGGTAATTTTGTCAATCGTTTTAATATTCAAGGACGAAGTTATCGGGTTATACCACAAGTAAAACGCGATCAGCGCCTGAATCCAGGACAATTAAAAGAAATTTATATCACCGGACCAAATAATCAATTGATCCAGTTGGCTTCTGTTGCAACGATTGAAAATGAGACTGTTCCCAGAACATTGAATCGTTTTCAGCAGCAAAACTCAGTTAAGTTAAGTGGTGTTGCTATACAGCCTTTAGATACAGTACTAGGCTTTTTAGAAGATGAAGCGGCTAAGATTTTGCCATCGAGCTATAGTGTTGATTACACGGGTGAATCGAGGCAATTACGGACAGAGGGTAACAAATTTTTACCTGCTTTTGGCCTTGCAGTTGTGCTTATTTTTCTTGTCTTAGCAGCTCAGTTTAATAGTTTTAGAGATCCTTTTGTCATTATTTTAGGGTGTGTGCCATTGGCAATGTTTGGTGCACTTATTTTTGTATTTCTTAAAATGCCTGCGCCAGTGCCTTTTTGGACAGATGATTGGACAACGACTTTGAATATTTATTCTCAGGTAGGTTTGGTCACTTTGATTGGTTTGATTGCTAAAAATGGCATTTTAGTTGTCGAGTTTGCTAATAAAATGCAAGAGCGGGGCATAGCAAAACTAGAAGCTGTTAAAGAAGCCTCTATAACACGCTTACGTCCCATCTTAATGACCAGTGTTGCCACCGTTGCCGGACACTTCCCCTTAACCATGGTAGAGGGCGCTGGTGCAGAGGCAAGAAATTCTATTGGCTTAGTATTGGTTGGAGGAATGGCAATTGGCACATTATTTACACTTTTTGTTATTCCATCTGTTTACATGTTGATTGCTAAAAACCATGCTGATGAGCGCTTTACTGGTAATTTAAATAGTCAGAGTGCTTAATATTATTAATAATAATGGAGGTTATTTATGTTATATAAAAAAATAATGATGGCCCTTTTAATTCCAGTACTTGTTAGTTGTGTGACGACGAGTAATAAAACACCTTCGGAGAAAAGACAAACCATTGTTGATATGAGCAATGAGGTTTTGGCTGATTTATATACACGTAAGCCAGAGGTTCGTTCAGAGGTCGCGAATGCAGAGGGCTATGCTGTTTTTAGTAATGCCAACCTTAAGTTATTAGTGGCAAGTTTTGGTGGTGGTTATGGCGTTGCCAAAAATAATCGATCGGGGCAATATACTTATATGAATATGGGTGAGCTAGGCGTCGGTTTTGGTGTGGGGGTAACTGATGTCCGCCTAGTTTTTGTTTTTCATGATGAAAAAAATATGCAGAAGTTTATCAATGATGGTTGGTCCTTCGCTGTTAAGGCCGATGCTTCTGCTAAAGTAAGTGATAAAGGTGGTGCAGATAGTGAAGAAGCAACCTTAAATGGGGTTTCTATTTATCAAATTACCGAAAATGGTTTATCTTTATTTGTTACTGTGAAGGGTGCTAAGTTTTGGAAAAGTAATACCTTGAATTAATTTTAAGGTATTACTTTGCTGGCCATTTTATTTAACCAATAAAATAACTTATAACAGAGACCATTGTTCAGTATCAATGGCCCAAAGTGCAACCAATACATTTGCAACAACGTGGGACAGGATAGGTTCCGATAAGCTCTTTGTTCGGTACCTTACTATAGCGAAAATAACGCCGGCTATAAAACCTGCAACAAACGCACTGTGCATGATACCAAAGATGACCGAGCTAATAACAATTGCAATAATCGAAACGCTTAAATTATTTTCATTACTTACAGATTGCTTCGATAAGCGTGCCAGTATATAACCACGAAATACTAGTTCTTCGAGCAATGGCGCCATCAGCCAAAAACCAATCAGTCTAAAGCCTAGCCACACATAGATCATTGTCTGTGACATATCTGTGAGGGAAAAGATAAAAATAAGGTCATATTCAGGATTGGTGGGCACTAATAATACCCATAGGACAGCAATGATCGCGCCCGCAATAATCGGTTCTAGCCATTGCTGTGGAAGTTTAAGTTGATAATATTTCCAAAAGTACAGGAGTGCGATACCGCCAAAGATAACTTTTAAGGGGTATAGATAGTTAAAGTCCTCAATCAATATTTTACTAAAGAGAGAAACAATTAAAGTGATAATAAACGGGACCAATATAGCCCAAGATAAATCACTGTCATCAACTAAAGGTGATTTTGTATCAGTTGTTTGTTTTTCTGTTGTATTGATTGGTTTATTAAAAATACTCAACGAAGAGAAAACAAAGATAACTAAGAAAGCAACTATTGCGGCAGAAATCCAGCCTGCAACGCTATGAAATCCCTCAACAGCAATATCCGGTGATATCAGTGCACCAATAGCAAGTAACACAGCAATGCGAACAGTGTTTAATACAATGGAAAGAATAATTGCTATGGGTAAGAGTAAAAATGCAATCGGGAATTTCAGTTGGCGGCGTAGAGCAATTAAATAGATGCCAGTGATACCTAATGATGTAATAAGGCCTTCAATACCTGAGCATTCTGGGGCAATTAAGACAACAAACTCCCTTACGCCCAAAAGCTTATTGGGTGCATCAACGAAAACGTCACCGGAAAAGAATAATGATAGTAATGCAGAGGATGTGTGGAGTGTAATTAAGCTCAGAGGTTTCCAGAGATTTCCAGCATTAATGGTAATAATGATCAGGGAAGCACCAATAATACCCGCAAACAAAATGAACTTGAGGTTTTGTTTGAGAAAATCAGTGATATGGTCAATTGGATACAGTAGTTTCAGCCAAGTGACCAAGCTTGCTATAGCAGCAATAAACCAAGTAATGGGAAGCCATATTGCTATATTTCGTGCTTCAGGACTAAATAAAATAATTGATAAATAAAGCAGGCAGCCATAGCTAGCAAAGTGGAGAAACCAGCTGGTAATAGTGGCTGCTTGCTTGGGTATTAATTGGCTTAGTTGGCCTTTTTTAAAACAAAATATAAGCGCTACAAAAATAGCGCTGGAGATAATGACCCAGCGTAGTAGGTCACCCATATGGGCTAAGAGCCAAGAAAGCGAGCTATTGGCAACAACGATGCCTTGAGCATCGACTTGTAAACTGATGAATAATGATTCTGCCAGCAGCAATAATATGCAGACAAAAGTGTACAGGTAGGTTTGAAGTGTTTTGTTCATAAATAAAAATGCCCCTAATAGAGCAATTCTAGTAGGGGCATGATCTAAAGGAAATAAATTTTCCTTTAAGTGATTAAAAAATTACTTGTCAGAAGATTTGCGACGACGTCTTTCAACGCCAGCGGCTAAAAGGCCACCAAGAAGCAAAGCTGCTAAAGGAGCTGTGGCTGAATCCAGTTCTGGTACTGCTTTTGGAGTCGGCGTAGGCTTCTTTTTGTTTTTAATCTTTTTCCACTTTTTCAACTTCTTTTTCCATTTCTTATTCCACTTCTTGTAAGGCTTGAAGAAGCCCCAGCTAGAGGAGTAAGTAGCAGAATCAAGGCTAGCGAAGTCGTAGCTTGGTGCTGCTGATGCAATGGAACACATTGATAAAGCGAGTGTAACAATAATGCTCTTTAGCCAGATGCTCATGATCAAAATCTCCTATTTGGTCAAATACTTACTTAGGCTCCAGTTAATATACTCAATAAGTATAAAGAGGTCAATATTTTTTGTGATGGACTTCACAAAAACAGAGCTAATATATGGCCGATCTACTCATCTATCAGTTATTAGCCCAGTCTATGCGTTAAGACTATTCAAA
This sequence comes from Cellvibrionaceae bacterium, assembly GCA_050633825.1. Classification (GTDB taxonomy): domain Bacteria; phylum Pseudomonadota; class Gammaproteobacteria; order Pseudomonadales; family Cellvibrionaceae; genus CANLBN01. The sequence continues at coordinate 26,285 of JBOEHG010000044.1, forward strand.
ATTGATGATTGTCACTTTAAAACACTAATTTCACCTTAATTATAGCTCTGATTTAGAAGCACTGTGAGTAGTTGGTATCTGGGGCTATTTTTCTCACCTTTCAATATGTTACATTGCTGTCATTCCTAGATAAGTCATTGATCAATATAAGAAAGAGGTCTTTGTGCAAAGTATTATTGTTGCTGGCGGTTGGCTAATGATTCCGCTGATTTTATGTTCCATAGCGGTTATTGCCATTGCTATTGAACGTTTTTGGACGTTAAACCCGAAAAAAATAGCCCCAAAACATCAGTTGGCTCAAGTATGGGCATGGATTAAGAATAATCAGGTTAATGCTGAACGTTTGCGTGAGCTAAAACAATCCTCAGAGTTAGGTAAGATTCTAGCTGCGGGCTTGAGTAACTCCCGTAATGGCAGAGAAACAATGAAAGACAGCATTCAGGAAGCCGCCAATCAGGTAATTCATGGGATGGAGCGCTACATCGGTGCTTTGGGTACAATCGCCGCTGTTGCACCACTTTTGGGGCTTTTAGGTACAGTATTAGGCATGATTAAGGTATTTGTTGCAATCGAACTTGAAGGTACGGGTAATGCAGGTGCACTTGCAGGCGGGATCTCCGAAGCCTTAATTACGACTGCAACAGGTTTACTAGTCGCTATACCTGCAATGATTGCGCATCGCTTTTATGTCCGTCGTATCGATAGTCTTGCGGTAGTGATGGAACAAGAGGCGGTTAAGCTGGTTGATGCTTTACATAGTGATCGTCGTGTTGATGTCAAATCAGCTAATCAGTAGGGGACATCAATAGCTTATGGAATTTCGCCGTCAAATACGCACAGAAGATAGCATCAATCTGACGCCCTTAATCGATGTCGTGTTTCTATTGCTTATTTTCTTTATGGTATCGACTACATTCACTAAAGAAACGCACTTGGCAGTTGATCTGCCTGAAGCGTCCGCTGAAGCTGAGGTCGTGGCAAATGGCGGTATTGATATTGTTATCAGTGCGAGTGGTGATTATACAATTAATGGGCAAGCATTAATTAATCAGCAAGCGCAAACATTACTCAGAGGTTTAGAGAAAATCGCAGCAGGGAATGTTAAGCAACCCTTAGTTATTACTGCAGATGCCAATGCAGCGCATCAGTCTGTTGTAAAAGCAATGGATATCGCCGGCAAGTTAGGCTTTGCGCAATTGCGTATCACCACTAAAGAACCAGTTGAAGACCCCTAGTGACATCTTCTCGTCAGTCTTTGTTACATCGTTTTTTTCTGCATATCTGGTATGTTAAAAGCTTTCTTAGTTATTTAAGCGTTATCCTATTGCTGCCACTGTCGGTATTATTTTGGGTAATCGCTAAGCTACGCCGTTGTTATTTAATACGCCAATCGAAACAGCTCCCGGTTCCAATTGTTATTGTTGGTAACATTTCAGTAGGTGGGGCTGGTAAAACGCCCGTTGTTCTTGCGTTGGTAAAAGCATTACAAGAAAAAAATATTCATGTTGGTGTTATTAGCCGAGGTTATGGCAATCAGCCTAAAGGTCTTCCTTTACTGGTCGATGAAGTCACGAATGTGGCTCAATCAGGTGATGAAGCTAAACTTATTCAGCGACAAACAGGTTGCCCGGTTGCTGTTGGGGCAGATAGAGTGAGAGTGGCTCGGTATTTATTAGAGCAGCATCCTGAGGTGCAAATACTGATCAGCGATGATGGCTTACAACATTATAATTTGGGGCGCGCTTTCGAAATAGCAGTTGTTGATGGAAAGAGAGGTATGGGTAATGGTTTTTGTTTACCTGCTGGTCCATTGCGTGAACCCGCCCGTCGGCTAAATTCTGTTGATTTAGTATTGGTTAATGGTGAAGTTGATAGTCGTCGTAGCTTTCAAGGTATAGCTTCATACGCAAAGATACAATTAGAGCCTCTACAATGGGTTAATATTAAAACTGCGGAATCATATAATTTAAACCCTCTACCATGGCATGATAAAAAGTCTGTTGTTGCTGTAGCAGCGATTGGTAATCCGCAACGCTTTTTTACAACACTAAGTCAAACAGGTGTTCATGCCAAAACAGTAGCATTTGATGACCATCATGCATTTTGTAGCAATGATTTTTTAGACTTTCAAGAAAAAATTGTCGTAATGACAACAAAAGATGCGATCAAATGCAGTGATTTTGCAGGTGAAAATTGGTGGGCTTTAGAGGTTGCCGCTAAATTGCCTGATACGCTAGTTGAATCAGTTGCTAACCTCATTGATTTAAAATCTTAAGTGGATCATTTTTAATTATGTTTACAGTGGTTATTCCTGCTCGCTATTCTTCAACTCGTTTGCCGGGCAAGCCCTTGGCGTTGATTGCTAATAAGACGATGATTGAGCATGTCTACCAACGTGCATCAGCAAGTAAAGCAAAAAAAGTGGTTGTTGCAACAGACGATCAACGTATTGTTGATGTTGTAAAAAATTTTGGTGGTGAAGTCTGTATGACATCTCCTGTGCATGTTTCTGGGACTGATCGTATCCACGAAGTTGTTAAAAAATATCACTTAAATGACGAAGAAATCGTTGTGAATGTTCAGGGGGATGAACCCTTAATTCCTCCGGCGGTCATTAATCAAGTCGCTAATAATTTACGTATCAATACAACGGCAGCGGCTGCAACATTAAGTGAACCCATTAATAGTGTTAGCGATTTTAATAATGAGAATATTGTTAAAGTTGTCTCTGACCAAAACAATTGTGCACTTTATTTTTCACGAGCGCCGATTCCATTTTTTCGAGGGGCAAACCCGCTTTCAGAATCAACGCCTGAAATTTCTTTGCTACCTCAACGGCATATAGGTATCTATGCTTACCGAGTCAAATTATTGAATCAATTTGTTCAATGGCCTGTGGCTACCTTAGAGTCATTAGAGTCTCTTGAGCAGTTACGTATTTTAGCTAATGCTGAAAAAATTCATGTAAGTCAGTCTGTGGAAGACGTTCCCGGTGGGATTGATACACCAGAAGATCTAGAGCGTTTAGAAAAACTACTTAAAAATAGAGAGAATAAGGCTATTTAATGAGATTCTCATTATGACAGTTAATGTATTATTTGTTTGCTTGGGTAATATTTGCCGGTCGCCAACAGCTCATGGGTTGTTTCAATATCATGTGGATCAAGCGGGACTTACAAATAATATCCATGTTGACTCTGCTGGTACAGGTGCATGGCATGCAGGGAATCCACCTGATGATAGGGCTCAATCCAGTGCTTTAGAAAAAGGGTATGACATTGGTGGGCTTCGAGCACGACAAGTCACTGCTGCCGATTTTAAAAAGTATGATTATATTTTAGCAATGGATAAACAAAATTTAATCGATTTACGGGTAATGTGCCCTACAGGTTACCATGGTGTATTAGCTTTGTTTTTGGAAGCTGCTGGTTTGAAGGAGATGCTTGAAGTGCCAGATCCATATTATGGAGGACAAGAGCATTTTGAACATGTTATCCAATTAGTTGAACGTGGTGCTGAAAACTTGTTAGCACGCATTCAAAAAGAACATACGTTTTAAGGCCAAACTTATTGTAGGTGTCACTATTATCTTTTTGCCAAATGTTAATCTTCAATCGCTGAATACACTAGCTGTCCCATCACTTGCTCAGCGATTTTTTGAAATAAAAAGTAAAGAGGAAATTGCAGATGTTATTACCTCTGTTCAGCAATCAAAAGAGAAATTAACAGTTCTCGGTGGTGGCAGTAATGTCATATTGCCTGAGTTTTTATCAGGTTTGGTTGTTAAGTATTCAGTCAAGGGCCACCAAATTATCAGTGAAACTGAGAATGATATTGTTGTTGAGTTTGCTGCAGGTGAAAATTGGCATGATGTTGTTATGTGGTCGGTCAATAATAACTACTATGGTATTGAAAATTTAGCGCTTATTCCGGGGTCAATAGGTGCTGCACCAATACAAAATATTGGTGCTTATGGTGTTGAGTTGACTGATTCTTTCGAATGCCTCAGTGCAATTGAAATATCATCGGGCCAGCAGAAGCGTTTTTCACGTGAAGAATGTAAATTTGGCTATAGAGAAAGTGTTTTTAAGCAAGAATTAAAAGATACTATGCTTATTACTTCAGTTGCATTGCGGTTGAAAAAAACGCCTCATTTAGTGCTGGATTATCCAGCCTTGTCAAATTTTTTTAAAGGTAATGATGAGACTGTCTTAGCAAAAAATGTCGCTGAAGCTGTGATTTCAATTCGTCAAAGTAAATTGCCTGATCCAAAAAATATTCCTAATGCGGGTAGTTTTTTTAAAAATCCTATCGTGAATCCTCAAGTCTATAAACAGCTCAAAGATAAATATAAAGATCTAGTGGCTTATTCATTGCCAGAAAGCAATTATAAATTAGCAGCAGGTTGGCTATTAGATAAAGCGGGTTGGAAAGGTCGAGAGGTCAACCAATTAGCTATGCATAAACAACAAGCGTTGGTTTTAACTAACCCCAATTTTTGTACTGGTAAAGAAATTTTAGCCTTTGCTGAAAAAGTTAGTTTATCTATTCAGCAACAATTTGGTGTTAGTTTGGAAATAGAGCCCCGTGTTTATTGATAAGTTTAACAATAGTAAGCATTGATAAAATTTTATGCAAAATCAAGCATCTCTTTTTGAAGTGTCAAAAGAAGCAATTAATATTGCTGATGGCCAGTTAGATTATTATTCTAATTGGCTAGGGGACGACGAAGCTGATGCCTTGTTTGTATTACTCAAAGAACAGGTAAAGTGGCAGCAAAGTACAATCAACCTGTACGGTAAAACCGTAAAAATCCCTAGACTTAATGCTTGGTATGGTGATGAAAATTGTCCTTACGAATATTCGGGCCATAAATTTCAGCCCAAGCCTTGGCTTCCTTGTTTAAAAGAGATCCAGCAGCGGGTGGAGAGATTAACAACCTTTTCTGCCAATAGTGTACTGGTGAATTGCTATCGTAATGGGCAAGACAGTGTTGCTTGGCATAGCGATGATGAGCCTGAGTTGGGGCGAAATCCTACCGTTATTTCTCTTAGCCTTGGTGGTGAAAGAGAATTTCAGCTGAAGCATCGTTATGATAAATCCTTGGGTGTAAAAAAAATAAAATTGTCCCATGGCTCTTTATTGGTGATGAGTGGGGAATTACAACATCATTGGCATCATCAAGTCCCTAAAACAGCCAAGAATTGTGCTGAAAGAATTAATCTCACGTATCGCTATGTATTACCGGCACTTGCTCAATAAAATTGTCTCTAAAGCTTGCACCTTTAACTGAAAATCGTCATCATTCACATACTCCTCACCAGTCTCACTCAGAACAATAATTTATGATAAAAACGGTTAATATCCTTGTTGTTGATGACCACGACTTAATGCGAATGGGATTGGTACGCATTTTAAATGACATTGATGGCTTTTCGGTTGTCGGTGAAGCTAGCAGTGGCGAAGAAGCGATAAAAATGGCACGAGGATTGTCCCTAGATGTTATTTTGATGGACGTCAAAATGCCTGGTATTGGCGGTGTTGAGGCTACTCGTCGACTCGTAGCCGTTAATGAAAATGTTAAGGTGATAGCGGTTACCTCTTGCGAGGATGAACTCTACCCCAGCCGCCTTCTGCAAGCTGGCGCCGTGGCTTATTTAACCAAGAAAGCGCAACCGGAAGAAGTGATTAAGGCTGTCAATATGGTTATGTCAGGCAAATCCTATGTCAGTCAGGAGATTGCTCAACAGCTAGCGCTAAAAAATACAGGGCTAACGAATGGCCCTGACGCTTTATTTGATCAATTGTCTGAACGTGAGCTGCAAATTGCAATGATGACGGTCCGTGGTGAAAAGCCCGCAGTTATTGCTGAAAAATTGAACATTAGTTCAAAAACAATTAACAGCTATCGCTACCGTATTTTTGAAAAATTTGATATTAGTAGTGATGTTGAGCTGGTTCACCTTGCTATCAAGCATAAGGTATTTGATGTCGATACACTCGAATAACTTGTTTCGAGCGTTGACTCAACCATGTCTGAATCACTATTTGATCCCCAACAATTTCTGAAAACGATAAGCTCTCAGCCGGGTGTTTATCAAATGTTCGATGCTAAGGATAAAATCCTTTATGTTGGAAAGGCCAAAAACCTAAAAAAACGTCTCAGTAGTTATTTTCGTAGTCCCTCGGCACAACATGCACTCAGTGTAAAAACACAAGCCTTGGTTGCCAAAATTGCCAATATTCAGGTCACTATTACAGAATCTGAATCAATGGCCTTAATTCTTGAACAGAATCTAATAAAGGCGCTTAAGCCTCCCTATAATATTCTGCTACGTGATGATAAATCCTACCCTTATATTTTTATTTCGGATGGTGATTTTCCTCGTATTTCTTTTCATCGCGGATCTCAAAAGAAGAAAGGAGAATATTTCGGCCCGTACCCAAGTGTTGGTTCTGTCTATCAGTCACTTCATTTTTTGCAAAAAACATTTCGTATTCGCCAGTGTGAAGACAGTGTTTTTAAGAACCGTAGTCGCCCTTGTTTACAATACCAAATTAATCGATGTACGGCTCCTTGTGTTGATTTTATCTCTAGTGAAGCTTACAAAGCTGATATAGAACATACTAGTATGTTTCTTAAGGGGCGCTCTAATGAGTTAATGCAAGAACTTGCAGATAATATGGAAAAAGCATCAGCTGAGTTGGCTTTTGAAGATGCTGCGCTAATGCGTGATCAAATCAGTGCGCTTAGGAGTATTCAATCAGATCACGCAATAGAGTCTGGTTCGGGTAGTATTGATATTTTTGCATCGTATAAACAATCAGATCAAGTATGTACTCATGTCATTTTTATACGTGATGGTCGTATTTTAGGCAGTAAAAGCTACTTTCATGAAGATAAGTTAGATACAGTCTCCCAGAGGTTTTTATTGTCTTTTATCGAACAATTTTATTTGGCAAGTGCAACCCGTGATTTACCTAATGAAATTATCGTTAATCAGCCCTTATCCTCCGAAGAAAAACAAGCTTTTATCGATGCGCTTACTGAAAAAGCGAATCGAAAGATTACTATTGTGCACAATGTTAAAGCGCAACGTTACAAATGGTTGGCTTTAGCCAGCAGTGCCGCGGAACAAAATTTATTACAGCATTTAGGGACCAAAGCAAGTTTGATGAAGCGTTTCCAGTCGCTACAAGAGGCTTTAAAGCTTGATGAAATTCCTGAGCGCTTGGAGTGTTTTGATATAAGCCATAGCAGTGGTGAGCTGACCGTGGCTTCTTGTGTCGTGTTTAATCATCAAGGCGCCTTAAAATCTGACTACAGGCGCTTTAACATTGAGGGCATTACTGGCGGTGATGATTATGCGGCGATGGAGCAGGCTTTAACACGACGTTATACCCGGCTTCAAAAGGGCGAGGGTGTTTTGCCGGATATTCTCCTTGTTGATGGTGGTAAAGGCCAAATGACAAAAGCAAAAGCGGTAATGGCAGAGCTTGGTATTGGGCAGGTTATGTTATTGGGTATCGCCAAAGGCACAACCCGTAAAGCGGGGTTTGAAACATTGGTATTTGAAGATGGCACTGAAAAAACACTCAATGGTGATTCTCCCGCTTTACACTTACTGCAAGAAATACGGGATGAAGCCCATCGTTTTGCGATTACCGGTCATAAACAGCGACGCGATAAAAAGCGTAAAACCTCAAGCCTTGAGGGTATTCCGGGGGTAGGTGCCAAGCGCCGTCGAGAATTATTGCGACACTTTGGTGGTTTAAGGGCAATTGAGCAAGCGAAACTGGCTGATTTAGAGAAAGTCCCCGGAATTAGCAAAAAAATTGCCGAGGATATTTACAGCGCCTTACGTAATGAGTAACGTGTCCCCCCTTGAATTAAGGTAGTCATCAATGAATTTAGCCAATCAACTAACATTACTTAGAATTTTACTCATCCCCTTATTGGTGGTTATTTTCTATTTACCCTATGACTGGCGTTTTCCTGTCTGCTCAGGGATTTTTTGTTTGGCCGCAATTACCGACTGGCTCGATGGTTGGGTTGCTCGTACCTATGACCAAGCTACAGCTTTTGGTGCTTTCCTTGATCCGGTGGCAGATAAGTTAATGGTTGCTGTTGCATTAGTACTTCTGGTGGAGGTTCATGCGACTCCATTATTTGCCGTTCCAGCGGTTATCATTATTGGCCGAGAGATAGTAATATCGGCTTTGCGAGAGTGGATGGCTGAGTTAGGTAAGAGAGCCAGTGTCGCTGTTTCAATGTTGGGAAAGATAAAGACGACTGTTCAAATGACATCGATCATTGTGCTTTTATTCGATAACCCAGCGGATGCTACCATACTTACTTCCGTAGGTTACGTAACCCTTTATGTTGCAGCTATTCTAACGTTATGGTCAATGTTTATATATCTGAAAGCCGCTTGGCCTGATTTAATGCCGCAAGATGGTGAGGAAGGTAAGGGTTAAGATTTAGCTTTTATACTACCTTTCAAAATAGCTATCGATCAATACAGCCAACCTATCTTGTAAGTGTGACTCAAATTCATCTAGGTTTTTACCAAAAACCTCTAGATACATATCAGCTTTGTCGTGAGTTAATTCTTTACGATTAACGGTATAGCGCATTTCTGCCACTGTTTTACTGAACCTAGGCGCTATCTGCCAGTGGATAAAGTCTGCATCGAGATCAGCCACTTCCTTCTCAGCATATTTACAAAACTTGCGTATATGATTTGCCCCCGTTGGCCCCAAGCAACCAGGTTCTACACGATAAGTGACCATCAATTTCTTTTCATCAGGAAGCGGTAGGGTGGCATTCATAGGTTTCGTTGACGTGTACTCAAATTAGTTTGTCTTCCATAAAAGTGTAGTTTGGCTTAAACAAAATACAATGTTGTGTTGAATATAATAATATTGGAAGGTTTTTACATGGTCGATTATCGTAGTTGCTAAAACTATAAGCCGAACCGGCATAATAAATGACAGGATTAAAGTTCTAATTATCTAGAATGGTGCCCTGCGAGGGAAG
>JBOEHG010000045.1:0-63252 GCA_050633825.1 Cellvibrionaceae bacterium
GTCAATGACGGCGCGCTAAAAGATATAGACATTAAAAAGATACTTGACGATACTCAAGAAAGGATCGATCGACTTAGAGGAAAGAGCACCAATCAAAACAATTCCCAACAAGATGAAACTCGCTTTGCTGAAATGTCAGCCAGTTTAAAACTCAATAATGGTATTTTAAAAAATGATGATTTAAACATTAAAGCACCTGCTTTTAGAGTTAGCGGGCAAGGGACAATCAACACTATAAAAAATTCACTCGATTACACAAGTTCAGTTGTCGTCGTTAACACCAACAAAGGACAAGGAGGTGATAACCTTGATAGCTTAAAAGGCCTTATTATACCGGTGAAATTTTATGGTCCATTAACATCACCCGAATATAAAATTGATTTTAAATCCGTTTTAAAGGCCAATACTAAAAAAAGTACGGACAAAAAAAGGGCTGAACTCAAACAAAAAATTGCGGAAAAATTGGGTTTAACAAAAGATGAAAATAAAAATACCGATAATGAAGAAGGTGAGAAACCTCTCTCGAAAGATGAGCTAGAAGATCAACTCAAACAGAAACTACTGGAAAAACTCTTAAAGTAAGTCAATAGTAATTTTATAAGGCTAATACTTTACCATGGTAAAGCGGTGTTGTTGTCGGCTGACCTGTCGGAGAACCGCCCAAAGGTTCAACACTGACACCAAACTTCTCAACATTACTTAATATTGCATTAATAGCCGCACTAATAGATAGTGTTGCTTCTCCGCTAGCAGGGATCAAACCGACCGAGCGTACCGCCGTTTCATTTTTAACTTTAACCCAAAGCTGAAAAACGCGATCTTCAGGCAAAGGTTGAGGGGATAATGCTTTCACGCTCATGATTTGCGTTTTTTGATCTGCACCGATGATCCAGCTTGCTTGAGATTTAGCATCATCGGTGATTAACACAAAATAATTTGCAGCGCTTCCAGTTATCGGATTCGCTTGCCATTGCATTGTGGAAACACCAAAGAAAATAGCTGTGACTGTCGCAACAACGGCCCAAGCCCGCCAAAAGTTTAAACCCAAAGCAGAGAAAATAGATCCGCTAGCCGATGGCTTTGTCTGAGAAACAATATGAGGTTTAGTTCGCTGCTGAATATTTTCCCAAACATGCTGAGGTGGCTTCACCTGAGGTACTAACTCAGTTAGCTGGCTCCATTGAGATGCAGACTTATCCACCAATGCCCGCAAGCTTGCATCGTCATACATAAGGCGCTCAAATCGAGCACGAGCAGCGCCATGAAGTGTGCCCAAAACATACTCATCAGCTAATCGTTTACGCAGTTCAGGGTTACGATAATTCATAATTGCATGCACTCCCGAATTTTCGAAAGCCCGCGTCTAATCCAGGATTTTACAGTACCTATAGGAGCTTTGACCTGCTCTGCCACTTCAGCGTGGGTAAGACCATGGTAAAAAGCCAGTAGTATACTAGTGCGCTGCTCAGGCTGTATTGGTTGCAAACAATGTAATAGTTTTTGTAGCTCACTGCTGTATTTAGCGCTATCCGCAGGGTCTGGTATTGAATCCAGAACAGGTTCATAAGACGCGGCTGTGGTTCGAGACCGTTGACTTTTTTCTCGTCGAATCAAATCAAGCGCCCGATAACGGACAATACTCCCCATCCACGCAATCGGCGAACCTTTGTCAGAATGATAATCTTTTGCACCGTACCATATTTGAACATAGGCTTCTTGAATCACCTCATCCGCCAAGGCAGCATTATTGAGTATTCGAAGCGCAAGAGAGTAAAGATAGGATGACGTCTTGTCATAAAGGGAACTAAAGGCATCATGCTGCCCTCTGGCACTATCTTCTAATAGTTTTTGCAATTCAACAGGGTCAAGTGTTGTCATGAAAAATTGCCATTGTTATTCATTTAAAGATTAGCCCAGAGAAAGCCATACTACATGATGGCACTGATCTATTTCAAGAAAACTTAATAACACCCTCAATTATTTTGATTTATTTCTCAAAAATTATGTAACTTGCATCCAAACAAACCTGACTTGCGCAATAGATTCAAGCAATATATTCATTATTGCTAATTCACAACATAATTATTCACTTGGGAGATGACAATGAAAGACAAAATAATTTTATTTTTTACAATAACCATGACATTAGCAGGCTGCACAGGGGCAGACTACGCAAAAACCACCGTTCAAAGCCCACCCCCTAAGGATGGTGAAATAAAAATACCTAAAAATTACGCGCAATGGCCGATATTTATAGGAGACATTGATAAGAAAAAAGGCAAACAAGTAAGAGATATCTATATCAATACTATTGGTACACAAACAAAAAAAGGGGAAGCGTTCCCTAACGGTACACAATTTGTGATGACATTATACAAAGCCCAAAAAAATACTGATGGCAACCTTAGTCAAAAAGACGGAAAACTCATCAAGGGTGAACTGAGTAAAATATTTGTCATGGAAAAGGGTAAAAACTGGGGCAGCAATGCACCTAAAGGCTTTGAAAATGGTGACTGGGTGTATGCCGCCTACAATGCAGACGGCTCTAAAGCCGAGGTTAATTATCAAGCTTGCCGTGGCTGCCATATCCCTAAAGCCAAGCAGGATTATATTTTTCATTACGAACAATATTTTGCTAAATAACAATGTATTAAACGCCTACAGCCCACCTATACATCTTGCTGTTAACAGTTTCTTAATATCATTGTAATACGGCGCTTTGCACTGCAAAGCGCTTGCCTACGTTTTCTATTGCTATTTGGATGCAAAAAAATAAAAAATATTTTTATCCTTTTTTTGCATCTAAATCTTTCAGGCACGCGTTTTATGGGCACTTGTTCCATTTTATTCATTTATCTCATTACTAATTCCAGAGGAAATCATAATGAAAATAAAACGCTCACTCGCCTATATCAGTGTCAGTGCGATTTTGGGTTCAGCCATTACATTATCGGCAACCAATATTGCCTTGGCATCAAGCCATCGAGAAGCACCTTTTGTTACTCAATCGCCCAAAATTGATGCTACAGATTTTTATCTGTTTCGTAGCTATGAATCAAACCGGGAAGATTATATCACCTTGATTGCCAACTACTTCCCGCTACAAGATTCCTATGGTGGCCCTAACTATTTTTCTATGGACCCTGAAGCGATCTATGAAATTCATGTGGATAATGATGGTGACGCCATAGAAGACATTACTTTTCAGTTTCAATTTGATAACCAATTAGGCAATAGTGGCGATGGGATAGCTTTAGATATTGCTGGCACTTCTGTTGCTGTACCACTAAAAGCGGTCGGCACTCTAAACGCAAACAGTCAAGGAAATGCCAATTTTTCGGAAGCTTATAACATCAACATGATTACCGGTGACCGTCGAAGCGGTAACAGCACCCCCATTACTGATGGCAACAGCACCACAAGCTTTGCAAAACCTCTTGATTATATCGGACAAAAAACCTTTGATGATGGGGATAGCAATACAACCACCGATTACACTGATTATCTTGTTAGTCTCTCTAACACCAATGATATATACAACGATGTAGCCTTAAGCCAATGCCCCAGCGGGACTGAAAACGCACGTGTATTTGTCGGCCAGAGAAAAGAATCATTTGCTGTTAACTTGGGGCAAGTGTTCGATTTAGTTAATTTAGACCCAACAAGTATTCTAGATGATGAAGCCAATAATATATTGGCGGATAAAAACATCACTACGATTGCTCTAGAGGTTCATAAGGACTGCTTAACCGGCTCTGGGAATGGTGTGATTGGTGCATGGACAAGCGCTAGTGTGCCACAAGTTCGCGTACTTAATCCCAACGCAAGTTTTCAACAGCCACAAGTCGCTGGTGGCGCCTGGACACAAGTGTCACGCTTAAGCAATCCTTTGGTTAATGAAGTCGTCATTGGACTACCCGATAAAGATAAGTTCAATACCAGTGAGCCTAAGGATGACACCCAATTTGCCACCTATGTAACCAACCCAACATTGCCAGCAATATTGAGCCTCTTATTTGGCGGCGGCGATAATATTGCGCCACAAAACTTTCCTCGCAATGATTTAGTCACTGCATTTCTAACTGGAATTGGGGGCGTCAATCAATTGAGTACGGTTACACCATCAGAAATGCTGCGCTTAAATACAGCACTACCCATAACCGCAAGGGACGATCAAGAAGCACTGGGTGTCGCCGGTGCTGATGTTGGCGGTTTCCCCAATGGTCGTCGACCCGGCGATGATGTAGTCGATATTGCCTTACGAGTCGTTATGGGTGCGTTATGCCACAATTTACCTCTCGATCTCAATGCCGATAATGCCATTGACGAAAACGATAACCTCCTGCTCTGCGCTGACACCCCTTCAACAGCAGAAGCACAAGCACCTACAGGTAATGTAGCGTTTAGTGATGGCGCACCACAAAATGCGCTTCAATTTGATGCCACATTCCCTTACCTGACAACACCCCTACCCGGCGGTGTCAACGAGTAAGGCTAATTGAGGATAATATGATGCGATCTTTAATCACTACAGCCTGCATTATTGCAGGCGCTTTAAACTTAGCCGGTTGTAACAATTCTGGCTCATCCAATAATGACACCGCCACCCCGCCCCCATCGGCAACAGAACGGGCATTCACAGCAACTGCAAACGATGAAGCGGTTACATTTGACCCTGATATATTACAAGCGGATTTAATTAATCTTTTTGGTTCCGAAAATGGTGAACCCATTGCCATCAACGATGGCGATGATGTAAGCGATATTTTCGATCGGGTTCAATAAATAAATGCCGAGCCGGTCACGGAAGACTGGTTTAGAACGGATACAAAAAATCACAAACAAATAACCATATATTTACATTAAAGATACTCAACAAATGATTCCATATCGTCGTTATTTTTTATCACTTGCTGTGAGCTGTTCTATAGCTTCTTCTACAGTGATAGCAAGGCCATTAGCCAGTCTAGATGATAATGCCATCATCGAAAAGTTACCCCAAACCATTACATTGATGAAGAATAAAAATCATCCACTTAGGCAACAATTACAACAACAACCTAAGGATATTAATACTGCTATTGCCTTGGCTAAACAATATATTGAAATCGGGCAAAGTCAGTCTGACCCACGCTTTTTAGGCTATGCACAAGGGCTACTCTCACCATGGTGGACATTAAAAGAGCCACCTATTTCAGTTCGTCTATTGCGCGCCACCATTTACCAAAACCAACACCGTTTTCAAGAAGCAATGGCAGACCTCAATTATATCGTCACGACGGCACCGAATAATCAGCACGCTTTATTATTAAAAGCGACTCTACATCAAAGTATGGGCCAGCATCGGCAAGCCATTGGTAGCTGTTATAAATTAGCCAAGAGCGCACCCGCTGTTATCAGTAGCGGCTGCATGGCAGCAAGCCTTTTTGCATCTGGTCTTGCAAAGCCCGCGCTTCATTTACTGCAATCACTTTCAGAAGAAACGATTACACAACAAACACCAACAACTCAACAATGGATTTATACACTCTTTGCCGAAATCAGCGCTCATCTTAAACAAGCAGAAGCTGAACCCTTATTTTATAAAGCACTTACTATCAAAAAACGCAGCCCTTATTTGTTACTCACTTACACTGACTACCTGTTACAACAGCAACAAGCAAAAAAAGTAATTGAGCTATTAGAAAAAGATGAAGTTCTTGATGACACCTTGTTATTACAATTAGCAAGAGCTTATCGTGCACTAGGAAATATCAAACAAACAGAAAAATACCAAGAGATACTGAGCAGACGATTTAAAGTACTGACACTGCAAAATACACCATTACATAAAGCCGCCGCTGCACGCTTTGCTCTAGAGTTTGAAGGCAATCAGCAAAAAGCATTATCTTTGGCAGAGGCCAATTGGCAATCTCAAAAAACCTATCGTGATAAGCAAATATTAAAAGATGCACTAGTAGCTATTAATACGCCCAAAAATATAACATTAATTAAGTGAATACTATGTTTATTATTAGAATAATTGCCCTTTTTTTACTTATAGGGATAAACCAGGTTCAAGCACACACCGCCAGTGATAGTTTTTTAACTATTAAAAACATAGAAGATAAATTGCTATTACAATGGGATATTGCGCTACGCGATCTGGATTTTGTGTTAGGTTTAGACACCAATCGTGACAGTCAATTAAGTGGTGCAGAGATCAAAACTAAAGCAAGTGAAATAACTGCTCACGCTCTTGGAAACATTGCTATTACCAACAATCAACAGCTTTGTGAATTAAAGCTTGAATCTATTCATATTATAGAACGTGATCAACAGCAATACTTTTCAATCAACAGCCAGGGTAATTGTCGACCAGAACATTCAATAACCATTGATTACAGGTTATTTTCTGATATTGACCCGACCCATAGAGGATTAATAAATTATCAATCGGCTGATAAAGAAATAAATATTATCACAACTCAAAAAAACCCTACTGTTACCATTAACACGAACACACTAACCAACAATACACTAGCAGAAAAAGCAAAAGTCATAAGTAGTTTTATAATAGAAGGTATTTGGCATATTTGGATTGGCATAGACCATATCATTTTTCTATTAACGCTATTACTGCCGGCGGTAGCCTTAACTCAAGGCAAAAAGCAAGCGCTTAAAAATGGCAAGCAAGCATTTTTTGCTGTTATTAAACTGGTGACTTGCTTTACTGTTGCCCACTCTATTACCTTATCATTGGCAACATTAAATATTGTCATTTTACCTAGCCGCTGGGTTGAAGTTGTTATTGCAGCTTCAATTATTGTAGTAGCCCTTAACAATATAAAGCCATTATTTAATCATGCACGCCTGTGGTTTGCATTTGTATTTGGCTTGATACACGGCTTTGGCTTTGCCAATGTACTACTGGATCTTGAATTACAAGCTGCGACACTGGCACTGAGTTTGTTTAGCTTTAATATAGGCGTCGAGCTAGGCCAAATAGCCATTATTCTAATCGCATTTCCCTTGCTATACGCCTTATCTTATTGGGCACGATATCGCTATTTTTTCATCCCAACAATGTCATCAGCCTTTGCCGCTATTGCTATCTTATGGGTTGTAGAACGCTCTACGGGATACGAGATAAATATTTTTTGATCAAACGATAGAGACTAAAAGGAAAAACGTATCGTTTTATAGTGGAGGATAACTATCAGAGTAAAGGCGAGTCATCACTTGATTTAATGATTCCCTTAGTGCCTCTGTTTTATCACTGCAAACGGTCACATGGCCAAGTTTTCGCCGAGGCCTTTCTTCCTTTCCATAAGCGTGATAATACATATTATCGCCATTGAATTGTTGTGGATCACCATGCTTGCCTAACATATTGACTATACCCGCAACACCATCCATTTCAGTTGATCCCAATTCCATACTGGCAATAGAACGACAATGATTTTCAAATTGACTCGTCGCATTACCTTCTATAGTCCAGTGACCTGAATTATGCACTCTTGGCGCAAGCTCATTAGCGACAATACCATTCTCCGTTTCAAAACACTCCATAGTCAACACTCCGACATAATCCATTTCAACTAACAAGCGTTTCATATAATCAAAAGCTTGTTGCTGTAAACCAGACTCGGCATGTGGTGCGGGAGCGATTGTAGCGATTAGGACACCATCTTCATGTCGATTATCCATTAAGGGATAAAAAGCAGTATCACCATTACCATTACGAGCAGCAATTACGGAGACCTCTCGCTTATAAGCTACGTGTTTTTCTGCAATGAGAGAAACACCTTGATCAATAGCAGCAACCAAAGCTGTTTGATACACATCTTCTTTATCTTTAATTCGCCATTGATTGTAACCATCATAACCGGATTCTGCTGCTTTAATATAAATAGGCAAACCAAATGAATCGATTAGATCATTTAACTGATCGACGGATGTAACAATCTCAAAATCAGCGGTAGGAATGTCTAAACTACGGAGATAGGTTTTTTCACGAATACGATTTTGTGCAATTTTAATGGCATTGCTACAAGGATAAACAGTTGAAAACTGTTTTAAGGATGTTAGTAGAGTCGCATCGACCATCTCTTTTTCGACAGTAATAACATCAGGCTTTTGTAATTGATCAAACAGTGTTTCTGCCGACATATGATTACTGTAAACGACGATTTCACCCAAGCCATCTACGCAACGACAATCTTCACCTTCATCAGCAACAAACGCAAAGGTAAGGCCCAACTTAATACCCGCTTGCGCCGTCATTTGAGCTAATTGACCACAACCAAAAATCGCAATATGCATAAACGTCTCTACTGATACCGATATTATTCTACAGAGAAAGGCACACTATCCGTTTGTGCTTTGCGCCATACCTGAATACGCTGGCTTAAAGCGTCATCACTCAAGGCCAACATCTGTGCCGCAATTAAACCGGCATTATAAGCGCCAGGCTCACCAATCGCTTGAGTAGCAACAGCCACACCACGGGGCATTTGAACGATAGACATCAAACTATCCATCCCTTTTAATTGTTTGCTGCTAACAGGAACACCTACTACTGGCAAATGAGTTAACGCCGCCGCCATACCCGGCAAGTGAGCCGCACCACCAGCGCCGGCAATAATTACTTTGATACCACGCTTATCGGCGCCTTGGGCAAATTCTACTAAACGCTCAGGTGTACGATGAGCAGAAACGACATTGGTCTCATAAGGGACTTCCAGTGAATCCAGTACCTTGGCTGCTTCAGACATCGTCGGCCAATCGGAACGAGAACCCATAATAATACTAACAATTGCGCTCATAGCGTCTCTCTTTATACAACAGATTTCATACAACAAAACAAAGTGTTCCTGAAAACCGCCCCAAAATAAGCGACTTCCAGCAACTGCAATCATCAAGCCTGTTGCCAACAGAAAAAATAGGAGCACACCCTGAAAATCAGAGTGAAAACGCATAAATTCACTGAAATACCCCTAAGACAGGGAAGGCAAGAACGACTAGATATTAAAAAAAGGGCGCAATTGTACCAATACTTGCTCTAATAGGCTACTAAAAGGGCTTCATACCCATTTTTCCTGACCACGATAGATTATTTTCTTTTTACCAACCTTCGAGCTATCAGCAAGCTCTGCAGAAGTCTCTTTCTCCACGACTTTATCGACTACTGAACCTCGATAAGTGACAGAGATTGTTTTATCCGGTTTCTCTATATACGGCTCAAACGAAATGCCATTACTTTCAAAAAAGCGCTTATGGCCGGGGCTTAGGTAATCAACTAAATCTGTCAATACACCTCTAACCTCTTTATCTCTTTTCACCGAAGCCCACTGCAGCAATAGTAAAACCTGTTGATTATTTTCATTAATAGGAAATTTTTTCCCATCCAATTTGTAAGCAAGCTTGACCAAAGCAACAAGTGCAACCTTCAGCTTTTCATTAACGCCTTTTGATCCGCTCATCGTACAATTCCTTACTGTGTCACCATCAAATAATCACAGTATAGACCACAAAACGAGAACAAAGTCACAAAAACAAGGGGGAGAGAGTTTATCTAAAGTGGCTGCTTATACTCCAAGAAGAAGTAAACAAATAATGGCGCACCAAAATAGAGCAACTATTTTTAATAACAAAAATCAGATAGCAAATATTCGTCTCCCCTTTACTTTTAACTCAAGTAAAGAAGGGGAACTCATATAGTCTTGTTTAACTTTAACAAACACTTTTTCTTTTATGAAAAGAGTGAGTTGATGAGCCATATTACGAAACGCTTTTGCTCGTTCATGACTGGCAAGCTGATGATAATATGCCATATCCATACGGGTTACATCTCTTAAAGGGTCTGTATTAATATCCTCTCCATATTCCTTTACTTGACCATAAAGAACATCAGCAAAGTCATCATGGTAAGACTCGTTTTTTTCTACAAGTGGAACGTCATCGTTTTCATCATTAGGCATAATAGCCTCCTATTTTGCTTAGATTTAGTGAAAAATTAAATGGTGTTATTGTGAGATAAACACTAGGAAGATATGGGCTAATTAATAACCCACAAAAACAAAAAATTACTTGCGTAACTTTTTGTAACACTATAACTGAAGCTGTCGACTTTTTCTGGATTCAAGTAAAAAATTGGCGAGCAATTCAACTTATATTTGGGGACTAGTCATCATTTTTATTATTATCTTAAACGGTTGGACAAAAAAGAAACTAAACAAAAATAATTTTTGATAAAAAATAAAAACGTGTCATTTGTATTAATGACACCTTAAAGAAGCATCATATATGTAGTATTTATCAGTATTGATAAATACTATTTAAGAAAATATGGAGCGCATATGTTCTGGCGCTTCTTTCTCCATAAAAGATTTAAACACTTCTGCTGAAGAGCTTAATTTTTTATTAACAATATGTAATATAAACCATGTACGATTTTCAGGCATACCGCTCACATCAAGAACAGCTAGCAAGTTATTTTTTTCTTCTAAATGAATAGTATGTGAAGAAATAATCGCCAAACCCATACCTGCCATAACCCCTTGCTTAATGGACTCATTACTAGTGAATTCTTGAAGATTCAATTCTTGATTAAGAAAAAAATGATCAAGAATCATTCTAGTACCGGAACCACTCTCTCTTGCCAAGAATGTTTCTTCCATTAACTCTTCAGGTAAAATATTTTTTTGACCAACTAAAGAATGTGATGGCGGTGCTACAATGACATAAGGGTGGTCAAAAAATTCAACTGCATCAACCGCTAAACGCTTAGGCGTTCTCCCCATAATTGCCATATCGATCTCATTATTTTCTAATTTTTTAACAATATTGCGACGATTAGCAATGGTGATATCCAGTTCAATTTCGGGATGACTTTTTCGAAATGCTTCAGTTAATCGAGGGGAAAAATATTGTGTCGTTGTCACCATACCCAATTTAATGCGGCCGTGCCTCAAGCCATTAATCGCATCCAACTCTTCACCTGCTTCTCTTAAAGTTTGGGTTACCTGCCTGACATAAGGCAATAGAGCCTTCCCCGCCACAGTCAGCTTTAACTCACGCCCGCTTTTTGCAAACAACTCAATCCCTATCATCTCGGCCAAGCGTTTCATCTGCATAGAGATTGCTGGCTGGGTTAAATGTAGTGTCTCCGCAGCACGCGCAAAACTCTCGTACTCTGCCGCCACCATAAAAATTTGTAGCTGCCGCAATGTGACATTGCGCAAGGCTTCTTTCATTGATATCTCTCCTATCACTCTCTCCTGCCTTACCGCAAAACTCAAAACAAAGGCAGACACATATATAGTGGCACATAATAACACTTAAGAAAGTCTTATGTATATAGCATTGAAAGTAAGCGAAACTTATATAATATAAGCTCCAACATTACCCATTGAATGAAAACTGCTATGAAAACATCGATAAATCAAATAACTGTTGTGATTGGCGTTATAGGTGCTGACTGCCATGCTGTTGGAAACAAAATTATTGCCAGCGTACTTGGCGGGTTAGGCTTTAAGGTTATCAATCTTGGCGTCATGGTCAGTCAAGATGAGTATATTGACGCAGCTATAAAGCATGACGCTGATGCCATTTTGGTTTCATCGATTTATGGGCATGGAGAGATAGACTGTAAAGGCATGAGAGAACGCTGTGTATCCCGTGGCGTTGGCGATATGATTTTGTATGTTGGTGGCAATCTGGTCATAGGTAAAAAGGCATTTGCTGAGGTAAAGACCTTATTTTTAGACATGGGCTACGATCGCGTCTTCGCCCCAAGTGATGACCTCAATGAAATGGCCGACTATTTATGCATGGATGTTGAAAATAAGGCAGCTGCAAACAAACGTTACAGCTTTGCATAGGCAACACCCTCTTTCATTGCAAGACTTTAAATAATATCGATCATAAAACAATGAAACCATTAAATAATAGAGTCAAGCGCGACTGACTCTATTTCAATTCAGATATGGGCGCTATCACCGCCCTGCAAATAAAATACGACCGTGGATATAAACAACCAAACCCTTAAGCGCAAGATCGTATTTGAAGAACGAGAGCGCGTGCTGCAATCATGGCCAACCGGCACTGATGTCGATTTTGCTGAAGCCATTCGCTATCAGCACAACATTCCTAAACATAAACGCTTTTCTTCAGTGCTCGCAAACGCAGACCAAGACCAAAAAACATTGTTACAACCACGTGCTGGCGTCGCTTTACTTAATGAACAAATTACACTCTTGCGGCACCTACAAGATTCATGTGATTTATTACCCACTACTATTGATGCTTACACAAGACTCAATCGCTACGATGAAGCACAAGTAGGTATTAACAAATCCAAAGAGGCTGGAACATCTTTACTCAATGGTTTCCCTGCGGTTAATCATGGTGTACACGCTTGTCGTGAATTAGTAGAAGCGGTAAACAAACCCATCGAAGTCAGGCATGGAACACCGGATGCTCGTCTACTTACCGAAATAACTATGGCGGCCGGGTTCACCAGCAATGAAGGCGGTGGAATATCCTACAACATTCCTTACTCGAAACGAGTTTCCCTAGAAAAATCCATTCGCGATTGGCAATACTGTGATCGAATTATTGGCTTATATGCAGAAGAAGGCATCATCATTAACCGGGAACCGTTCGGTCCACTGACAGGTACACTAGTTCCGCCTTTTGTCTCCCATTGCGTTGCTTTAATTGAAGGCTTATTAGCACTTCAACAAGGCGTGAAATGTATCACTTTAGGTTATGGGCAAGCAGGCAATTTAATTCAGGATATTGCGGCTATTCACTCTCTACGCGAGCTTGCCCATGAATACTTTCAACACGCTGGGTTTGATGATTACAAACTTAGCACTGTTTTTCATCAATGGATGGGTGGCTTTCCGGAAAATGAAGCGCAAGCATATTCAGTAATTAGCTTAGGCGCTACTGCAGCTGCACTTGCTGGCGCAACAAAAGTCATTGTAAAAACACCGCACGAAGCGGGTGGTGTTCCCACCAAGGAAGCCAACAAACAGGGTTTAGATACAACGGGTCAAATTATCAACATGGTCAGTGACCAGAAAATGCCTGCAAGTCATGCGTTAGCACAGGAAACAGAATTAATTAAACGTGAAGTGCGCGCGGTAATGAAAAAAGTCTTCGATTTAGGCCAAGGGGATATTGCCATTGGCGCAGTACAGGCATTTAAAACAGGCATTATGGATATTCCTTTTGCACCAGCTGATTGTAACTCAGGCATTCTTATGCCTGTCAGGGATAACCAAGGTGCAGTACGCGTACTGGAAGCTGGTGCTACGCCGCTCCCAGATGATGTGATTGATTTCCACAAAGAGAGCATTTCTGATCGTGCCACTACCGAAGGTAGAGAAGTCTCATTTCAAATGGTGATTGATGACATCAACGCTATTTCTCAAGGAAAATTAGTGGGGCGCCCACAGGAAAGTTCATTAAAAGCACTTTAATTTTTTATTTAACCTTTTATTTTATTATTTATTTAAATATTACAACTTTACTGACTTAACTTTATCTATTATGAAAATCATTGACGCAATTTTTACCCCCGGCAATGCCGCTTTTTATTTTGACGATCAACAAGCTATAAAAGCAGGAGCGACTCAAAATGGTTTTATTTATACAGGCAATGCCGTTACGGAAGGCTTTAATAATATTCGCCAACCCGGCGAAAGCATCTCGATCACCTTAATTCTTGAAAATGGACAAATGGCAAAAGGCGATTGTGTCGCCGTTCAATATTCAGGAGCAGGCGGACGAGACCCTCTTTTTACCCATAAAAAATTCCTACCCTTTTTAAAGAAAAACATTGCCGACTTACTAAAAGGCAGAGATGCATCATTTTTTTTAAAGAATTCTCGTTTTTTTGACCATCTAGTGATTAATGGAAAATCGTTACACACAGCTATCCGCTATGGTATTTCACAGGCCTTATTAGATGCAGCAGCCATCGCAAAAAAATGCTCTAAGACAGAGGTGATTTGTCAGGAGTACCAACTTCCAGTTATCGCCAAACCCATTTCATTATTCGGCCAAAGTGGTGACGATCGTTATACCGCTGTTGACAAAATGCTACTCAAAAAAGTCGATGCCTTACCCCATGGGCTCATTAACAATATCCCTGAAAAGCTCGGAGAAAAAGGCGAAATATTGTGCGAATACGTGCGCTGGTTACGCGAACGTATTTTCACTGTCAGAGATTCCGTGGTTTATTACCCCGACATTCATATTGATGTTTATGGGACACTAGGTATTATTTTCGATAATGATTATAAAAAAATAGCTGAATATATTCATCATTTACAAACCTTGGCCCACCCCTTTAATTTGTATATTGAAGGCCCTGTTGATGGAGGCAGTCGCGATCAACAAATTAGTGCATTAAAAGAAATAAAATCACAGCTTAAAACATTGAAATCACCTGCAAAAATTGTCGCCGATGAGTGGTGTAACACTTACAAAGATATCGTGTTATTTGCAGATGCCCATTGTTGCGACATGATACAAATTAAAACACCTGACCTAGGTTGTATTCACAATATTATCGAAGCCACTTTATATTGCAAAAAAGAGGGAATAGAAACCTATCAAGGCGGCACCTGTAATGAGACAGATATCTCAGCGCAAAGCTGTGTTCATATAGCACTAGCAACTCGACCAGACAGAATGTTAGCAAAACCAGGGATGGGTTTTGATGAAGGAATGACCATTGTGAATAATGAGATGCTGCGCACTGTTGGGCTGCTGGAGCATCAACTCCGCGCCAAACGTAAAATAGTTAACGTTGATACTTTGGCACAATTACCCTGATGAATACAATGACACAACCTTTTAAAGACTTACTTGTTGTTTCTATTGAGCAAGCGGTTGCCGCCCCCTTATGCTCCTGTCAACTAGCAGAGGGCGGTGCACGAGTTATAAAGATTGAGCGTGCCGAAGGCGACTTTGCTCGCAATTACGATACTGCGGTTAATGGAGAATCTGCTTATTTTGTTTGGGCCAATCATGGTAAAGAATCATTGACCATGAATTTTAAGACGCCTGAAGATGCAGCTCTACTCCATCGCTTATTAAAAAAAGCGGATATTTTTATTCAAAACCTTGCGCCGGGCGCTTGCGAACGAGCAGGCTTTGGCTCGGAGTCACTACGCAAAAAGTACCCGCAGCTTATCACCTGTGATATCAGCGGTTATGGTGATGAGGGTGAATATCGTGACATGAAAGCCTATGACTTTCTCGTCCAGTGTGAAAGTGGTTTAGTGTCCATTAATGGTTCACCCAATGGCTATGGCCGTATTGGTGTTTCAGTCTGTGATATTGGCGCCGGTATGAATGCATTAATCGGCATTCAAAATGCATTACTTATGCGAGCACAAACAGGTAAAGGATCTGGCGTACAGGTTTCTTTATTTGACACTGCCGCTGATTGGATGCAAGTTCCTTTTCTTCACAGTGAATATAGTGGCAAAGCACCGCAACGTGCAGGGCTTCATCATCCGTCTATTGCTCCTTATGGCGGTTACCAAACAAAAGACAATGAAATACTGGCAATCTCGATTCAAAACGAACGCGAGTGGCTAAATTTTTGTCGGGAGGTTTTACAACAAGAAACACTTGCCAGTGATCAACGCTTTAATACCATGAACAACCGTGTCACACATCGCGACCAGCTTGATATTATTATTAATGATATTTTCTCCAATAAAACACGGGCTGAACTGGAAATAATACTTAAAAAAGCGGCCATTGCTTACGGAGCCGTTAACTCTGTTGAATCATTGGCTAAACACCCTCAGCTTCGGCGTAAAAAAGTCACCCTGCAAGATGGTTCAACAGCGAGTATTGTTGACTCTCCAATTAAATCTTCTGAAACCTCTGCGAATCATTCTTTTGGCAAAATACCTTCACTGGGCCAACATTCTTCTGCCATAAGAAAAGAATTTTCCGAATCGAAAAGAAGCCGTATACAATTTGTTGGATTGAGCCTTGAGAATTAATGACTATGACCACTATCACAACACCGTTATTACTCGATTGGCGCTCCTTATTATTTGTACCCGCCCATGTACAGCGTTTTATTGAATCAGCACCCAAAAGAGGGGCCGATGCCATTATTCTGGATTTGGAAGATAGCGTTCCTAGCGAAGTAAAACCTAGCGCACGACAACAATTAGCAACGCACCTCAAATTACTCGACGAACAATCACAAGCTATACTGGTTCGCATTAATGCTGATGTCATTAACGCCGTTGCTGATATCGAAGTCGCTGTCACCCAATATACGCAAGCACTTATTCTCCCTAAAGTGATGGGGGCAGAGCATATTCGCCTACTAGACGAAGCTGTCACCACACTTGAAAATATGCGCGGCATCCCAGCAGGCAATATTCGTTTTATTGCCATGATCGAAACAATGGAGGGGCTTGATAATGTTAAGGCAATTGCGCAAGCCTGTTCAAGAATGGCGGGCTTAGCCTTGGGCACCGAAGACCTTTCTCTCAGCGGAGGCTTTGATGCCACGCCTGAAAACCTAATGTATCCCGCACAACAGCTTATCTATGCCGCTCGCTTAGCCAATATTAATGCTTATGGTTTTCCGGGCAGCATTGCCGACTACTCCGATATGGCGCTATTTACTCAATACCAAGAAAAAGCAAAATCAATGGGCTTTAATGGTGCTCTCTGCATCCACCCTTTACAGGTTGAACCGGTAAATCGCACCTATGCTATTTCATCGGAAGAGCTAGCGCAGGCCCAACGTATTATCCAAGCCTACGAGGAAGCTATTGAACAGGGTCGCGGTGCTGTTGAAGTGGATGGAAAGATGGTCGATGCGCCTGTTGTTGAACGTGCTTTAAAAATAAAACAGCGAGCTAGCCGATAATTCAACAATTTGCCTAACTGCCACATCCTTCTCTAAACTCAAGCTTTCCTCTCTTCCTTCTCCAAGTGACATTGAATGTGACTCGATATGTGACTCAAACACAATCAACTGTTTATATAGTATGATGCGAGGCATTCTTTTTTGTCACATTTTTCATTGGACTCTTTATGACGCACTCAATTGTGATCAGCGGCGGCGGCCTCTGGAACCCGGAACACAGCATTACTAACCATGAACTTGTTGATAGTTACAATGCATGGGCTAAACAATTTAATGAACGTCATGCAACAGCAATTGAGACCGGCTCAGAAGAAGCCAAGCCTTATTCTTCGGCAGAGTTTATTAGCAAAGCATCCGGGATTGAAAGCCGCTTTACCTATTGTAAAGAAGGCATACTGGATATTAACCGTATGCGACCGGATTTTCCGGAACGTAAAGACGATGAATTATCACAACAGGCTGAAATGGCCGTTAATGCCGCTCGCATAGCCATGGCAGAAGCCAATAAAACAGCCGACCAAATTGATGCAGTTATTGTTTCCTGCGCCTACACCCAACGGGCTTACCCTGCAATCGCAATAGAAGTTCAAAATGAACTTGGTATACAGGGTTTTGGCTTTGATATGCTGGTTGCCTGCTCAGCAGCAACCTTCGCCCTACAGAGGGCCTATGAAATGATTGCCGCGGGTACTGCCAAATGTGTACTCGCTATTAATCCCGAACTAACTTCCCCCCAAGTCAATTACTGCGATCGTGACAGTCATTTTATTTTTGGTGATGTCGCAACGGCCACCATAGTTGAGCAAGCGGACACTTGTACATCAAATCACAGTTATGACATTTTAAGCACCAAAGCAGTCACGAAGTTTTCTAACAATATTCGGTCAAACTTTGGTTACACGAGCCATGCTACGGATGCGGACCCTTACGCAGCCGATAAACTTTTTCATCAAGCAGGTCGCAAGGTATTTAAAGAAGTTTGTCCGATGGCAGCAAAGCATATCGCCGACCATATTGCGCAACACGATTTAAACCCGGCTGATATTTCTCGCTGGTGGCTGCATCAAGCTAATATTAATATGAATACCTTAATCACCAAACAGCTACTGGGCCACGTTGCCAGCCAAGAAGAAGCCCCCATCGTACTAGACCGCTACGCCAACACCGCATCTGCCGGATCGCTGATTGCCTTTAACCTGCACCATAAAGACCTGCAACCGAGAGATTATGGACTGATATGCTCATTTGGAGCTGGTTATTCGATTGGAAGTTTAGTCCTACGTAAACGATAAATAATAGGCATTAACTATAGAAAGTTAATTGACAAGAGAAAATAGCGTTTTTTTAAATTAAGGCTAAAAATAACGATTATGATAAAAACGACTTATTTTATAGTATTATTTTGTTTTTTATTACTTAGTATCAGCTGTGAAAAAGGCAATCTATATTTAGAAGAGTCCAAGTTTAATACTTTATGCAATATCTATAAAAATATTGCATCAAAGAATATTAGCGTTAATGAAAAAGAAACCGCTATATATAATACAGTAAAAGCAGAACTTCCCGATTTTTTTAAAGATTATTTTGATCATATATCAAATACTGATAGAAATAGAAAATATTCTTTTACTCAAGAAATTGCATCTGCAAGAACTAATAATGAATTAAATTGGGAATGTGGAGCCATGAAAGAATATTATGAAAATACATAATATATTTTAAATATATGCGTTATACGATATTCTTCCTATTCACAATTTTACTTTTATCCTGTGATAAATCTTCGCTAGAAAACTATGGTGCTTTATGCAACATATATGAAGAAGCTCTACAAAAAGAAGCTGATAAAGACGAAAAAAATCTCTATATATACGACAGTATAGAAAAGATGTTACCTGCTTTTTTTAAAGAAGATTACCCTCAAATCATCAATACTGATAGAGATAAAAAATATTCATTCACTCAAAAGATTATTTACTTAAAAACCAATAAAGAATTAAACTGGGAGTGCGAGGCAATGAAACAATATTATGAAGGTTAATGCATTCTGCATTCATTCATAGTGAATTTACAGCCATCCCACATCAGCCAAACGCTGAAATACCTTTACATTTCACAAATATTTCACACACAGCCTACTATATTCTAGCCTCCCGTTAACACAAACACCAAAAGTAAGTATATGAGCGTCATTAGAACTGTCTAAAATACTGTATTAGCCATTCTACCGCCCCCGGAATGGCTAAAAAGCCTTATACTGCAACAACCTTATCCTTGAAAGAATTATGATGCCCATCGAGCAAACTATTGATATTTTACTGGTAGAAGACAACCACGATATTGCTGAAAACATCCTGCTATTTCTGGAGGACAAGGGACATCGGCTCGACACCATTTATTCTGCTGAAAAAGCGCTTAACCTACTGGAAAAGAACAATTATGACATCTTGATACTCGATGTTATGCTTCCGGGGATGGACGGATTTCTATTGGCCGAAAAACTGCGAACAAGCTTAAATATAACAACCCCGATCTTGTTTTTAACGGCTCGCGACACACTGGATGACAAATTATCGGGGTTTAACCTGGGGGCAGACGATTATTTGACGAAACCCTTTAATTTTGAGGAACTGGAAGCACGCATACTTGCGGTCTATCGCAGAGCCAAAGGTCTAACCTCGAAAAGATTGACTATCGGCGACTGGGATATTGACGAAGACTTATTAGAGTTCAAGTATAAAAACCAAGTGATTAACACAACACAGATTGGCTTCAAAATTATTAAAACACTATTAGTCAATCACCCCAATATTACTCCCAGAAGAGAGCTTGAAAAGAGGTTATGGGGGGATAACCCCCCAGATAGTGATGCTATCAGGAGCCATATTTTTATGCTCAGAAAAGCCATTACTCCATTTAATGATCAATCTGTTATTGAAACGGTACATGGCGTTGGCTTCAAACTAAATATTTAAGGGAAAGTATTAAACCTGAATGACCTTACGAAAAAAACTCCTCAAATACTTTCTTGCGTTTCAAGTATTATTGTTAATACCCGGCTGCATCTTGATTATAAACAGCTTCTTCGATGGCGAAGATGCCCTGCAAAAGACACTCCTTATTACTGAAGCTAACACGTTTATAAAAAATTACCAACAAGACAGCTCTTTGTCGCCACCTCAAAGTGCGACCTTCTCTGCCTACATCGGTACAAGTAATATTCCTGAAAAGTATATTCCTTTATTGGAAAACCTGCCGGCAGGGGTTCATGAAATTGAAACCGAAGGGTTACCAAATTTTACCAACGAAGAAGAATTCAGAATAATCATACGCAAAAACAATAGCACTACCTTCTATTTTATATCCAAAATTTCTGACAAAGAAAGTGAAAAAACATTACTTAACAAACTATATGTATCCATAATTTTATATATTTTTATCTTTCTATTTTCAGGATTATTATTAGCATCTATTTTCTCAAAAAAAATAGCCAACCCTCTGGAAAAAATGGCCGAAAAAATAAGCTCTACCAAGGAAAATGAAGTCAACACTAGTTTAAACGAAGATCATTATGATACTGAAATAGCCTGCTTGGCAGAGGCTATAGAGCAAAAAAACAGACGAATAAAATATTTTATCTCTCGTGAAAAAAATACAATGCGCAACATAAGCCACGAATTAAGAACGCCAATTACTGTAATAAAAAGTTCCCTGGAACTTTTAAAATCAAAACAAGCAGAGAAACCTTCACCTTACGAACAGAAAATCATCAATAAAATAGAGCGCTCTTCCAGAGATTTGGAATCAATGATCGAAGCTTTTTTATGGCTTGGAAGGGAAGATAAAGAAAAAAACAGCCAAAGAATGAATGCAAGTGAATGTATAAAAAAAGCGATTAACGACCACTTACACCTTATCAAGGGAAAAACGATTGATATATCATTGAATATAGAAAACAATATTACGTTACAATGTAAACCTCCTATATTTTATATAGCAACAGCCAATCTTATTCGTAATGCGTTTAATTTTACCGAGGAAGGAACTATTGTTATCACCTTAATGAGCAATATTTTTTCAGTAAAAGATTCAGGCACGGGAATTGAAGATAATATTATAGCGAAAATAAAAGATACTGACGTAAAAGGTTTGGAAAGTACAGGATTTGGCTTTGGATTGGATATTGTTGAACGTGTGTGCAACGAGATGGGCTGGTGCTTTAATATTGAAAAAAACCATAACGGTCCAGGAACAATAGCATTAATCAGCTTTAATTAAGATCCATTCATAAATAATCTATTAATAAAAAACTATCAATAAAAAGGGCCAATTTAATGGCCCTTTAATACTCTAACTCCTTGAAATTAGCTTTTTAAATTAGCCTTTTAAATTAAAAAAATCGATAAATAACCCCTAGTGATATTTCTTCTTCCGTATCACTTCCGGCTTTTACTAAGGGACTATCGCTAACATCAGAGCCATATTTTTCGAAACTAACACTCCCTGCGACATAAATATTATCAGAATATTGATATACCGATGCCAAACCTAAACCATAGGACTTTACACCACTATCAATTTTATACTCATCATATACAGAGTTAGCGGATTGTGCTTCAGTAATACCGAATTCTGTTTGCAAATGATCTGCATTTCCATAACTGATATCAGCAATGGCATCGAGCCTTAAGTTATCGCTTTCAAATAACCGATAATGTGTTGCCAAAAAGAATACTGCTCCCTTATCAGGGCTTCCACTGGTATAAGTTTGCGCAGCAAAGGTGAAACCAAAATTATCAGATGCTAACCAAGAAACACCGCCACCAATTTCAATACTATCATCAATATCACCCAAGCCAGACAAAGAATCAAATTCAGATTCTTCCCTACCTTCTTCAAAATTAACCCAAGTGACAGTGTAGATATTTGGCGTCAACTGATAAAAAAGACGGTTATCAACAATGCCTGAACGAAAGTCTAGGCGTTCTGTACGGTAACCAGCCTCAAAATATAAATCAGCTTCTGTTGCGGTATTTTTGGATCCCGCATATTCCGACTCTGACTCAACACCAATACCTAAACCCATACGCCACCCTAAATCTTGCTGTGCATGACTTAAAGGGCCTATTAACTGAATGGGAAGGCGATCAAAATGACTGCTTTCAGCATGGACTACACCAGAGAGTAACAATGTTGTTGCAGAACATAAGAGTTTTCTTTTAAACATTAAATTCATAATTAAAATTCCTTGGATAATTTATTGGTGCTTTTACTGGGAATAGCCATCAGATAAGGCGCGCAGAAAGGCTTCAAGATCAGCGATATCTTGATCACTTAAATTTAAGTTGCCCACATTTTCATCGTCGGTAAGGTTACGTGTAACTTCAGCATCATTAGGATCTCGATCATTGTAAAATCGTAATACCGACTCAAGATCTTTGAATACACCGTTATGCATATAGGGCGCTGTTTCTGCAACGTTACGCAAGGGTGTAGTCCGAAACTTCCCATCTTCTCTATCATCACCGACAACGGCACCTAAACCTAAATCAATAAAGTTTTCTCCATCAGGATTTAACTCACTGCTCTGAGTATAAAAACGACTTTCCCTATTAGCTGGAACACCGAGATTTTCATATTCAAAATTACTGAATAAAATGGGTCCATCTTCAAAACTGTTATGGCAACCTGCACAATCGGCACCACCGTCTTCAACTTCATCGACAAACAAATCAAAACCACGGGCTTCCGATTCGGTAAACTCGGCTTCACCCGCTTGGACTGCATCAAACTTTGAGGTAAAAGGGGCAAAAAGAGGCGTTCGCTCAAATGCGGCTATTGCTTCTGATATATTGATATACGCTTCTTCTACTTCATCCTCACCCTCATCAAAAACATCGTCACCGAATACGGCTATAAAATCATCGGCATAGTCTGATTGGCGAACAGCTTCAACAACCGCCTCTTTACTCGCCATATTCATTTCCAGAGGATTTAAAAACGGTCCTTGTGCTTGCTCTTCAAGCGAATCTGCTCGACCATCCCAAAACAACCCGCCAACATAACGCTGCTCTTCCACATCAAACAATAAACGTGGAATAAATGCGGCATAACTTGCTGTTGGAGAATTGCGTGAACCAAAGCGACCGGCTATAGCACCTTCGGAGGTGGGCTCCATATCATTGGGGTCATCAAAACCCACTTCCGGTGTATGGCAACTTGCACAAGATTGCCCGACAGGATTTGATAAATTGGTATCAAAATATAAATGGCGACCGACTTCCTCAATAGAAACGATCTGATCAGGGGGATCTTCTACCGCTGTTGTGGAACTACTACCGCAGCCAGACAATAATGGAATGGATACTATCGATGGCAAAACATATCGATAAATAAAGTCTTGCTTAAAGGGCTTGAATACTTTCATTTAATATCTCCAGAAGAAAATATCAAAAAGTATTCAATACGCGCCGTGAAGTGTTTGTGAAATAAATAATATTATTGATAACGCAAAAAATAACCTTACGGCTTAGGCAAACCTTCCGTTCTGATAATCAAGATAGGCTTCCTGCAATTCTTCTTGTGTATTCATTACAAATGGCCCCATCCGTGCAATAGGCTCAGCTAATGGAGCTGCCGCGAGCAGTAGAACACCAAGCTCTTCGTCAGCCGCTGTTAAATCAATAACATCACCGACAGAAAGCACAGCCAGCTGTTGAGAATGTAATGAGTAATCGCCGATTGATAACTTGCCACGATAAACATAAACAATAGCCGTATGTTGTTTAGGCACATTCACTGCTTGCCGAGTACCTTTATCGAGCTGAATATCTAGCAGCAAAGGCTGTGTTGATATATCTTGTACTGCACCTTTGACCCCTTCAAACTCGCCCGCCAATACTCTTATCTTATTCGTACCACGAATAATCTCAGGTATCTCATTGGATGCAATTTCCTGATAACGTGGTTCACGCATTTTTTCAGAGGCTGGCAAATTGGTCCATAACTGGAAACCCCACAAGCGCCCTTCTGTTTGCTCCGGCATTTCTGAATGAATAATCCCTGAGCCTGCTGTCATCCACTGAATATCACCCGCTTGAATAACGCCCTCATTGCCGACACTGTCTTTATGACGCATTTGCCCTTCAAGCATATAAGTGACTGTTTCAAAACCACGGTGAGGGTGCGCAGGAAACCCACCGATATAATCGGCCTTTTCATCACTTTTTAGTTCATCTAATAATAAAAAAGGATCTAATTGTGGTAAAAATTTTGAGCCTATACTGCGTTTGATTTTGACGCCATCACCATCATTAGTTGCAAAAGCACTTACTATTTTTTCAATTTTACGCTTCATATTAGCTCCTGTTTTTATTTACCTAAATGTTTTTAAGCGCTATCACGATTGTGGGGGCGATCCAAATTCAATTCTGGACCCACAGGAACAACACGAGTAGGATTAATCGTGTCGTGACTATAATAGTAATGTTGTTTTATATGCTCTAAATCAACCGTTTCTTTAACGCCCGGATATTGATATAGCTCCCGCAAATAGCCTGATAAATTTTCATAATCAGCTATGCGTATTAAATTGCATTTAAAATGACCCACATAAACCGCATCAAAACGAATCAGAGTCGTAAATAAGCGCCAGTCGGCTTCAGTAATAACATCACCTACCAAATAACGGCTTTGACTTAAGCGCTTATCAATATCAGATAAGGTGCTAAACAATATTGAAAATGCTTTTTCGTAAGCCTCTTGAGTTGTTGCAAAACCAGTACGATATACGCCGTTGTTAATACCGTGATATACAAACTCATTCACTTCATCAATATCTTTACGTAAAGTTTCAGGATAGTAATCCTGATGATTGTTGGTTAAGTGGTTAAAAGCTGAATTAAACATACGAATAATTTCAGAGGACTCATTGCTCACAATACGCTGCTGTTGTTTATCCCATAGCACCGGGACTGTTACTCGTCCGGAATAATCTGGATCATTTTTTGTATACAGTTGATATAAATAGTCGTTACCATAAAGATCATCACCTTGCGCATCACCAATATCTTTTTGAAAGCTCCAGCCTTTATCCAGCATATGTGGATGAACAATAGACACTGTAATAAAGTCTTCTAAATTTTTTAACTGACGAAAAATCAAGGTTCTATGTGCCCATGGGCAAGCTAGCGATACATATAAATGATAACGATCCGCCTCCGCAATAAAACCTTCTTCACCTGAAGGACCGGCACTGCCATCGGCAGTAATCCAGTGGCGATATTGCGCATCTTCGCGAATAAATTCTCCTTTCGATTTTGTTGTGTCATACCATTGATCATGCCACTGACCTTTTACGAGTAAACCCATTGTCTTAACCTACTTAATTTTATATCAATAAAAAGTAATGAATAATAAAATCACTACACGGTAATTGCAGTCGAATCAATCAAACTATCAACTTGTTTTTTTGCAAAATCAATTAATGTCTGTGGGTCTCGTTTTGATCCGGACACATCAATAATATGAGACTCATCAATACCTATAAAACGACAGACTTGCTGCAAATAAGCACTATTAAAGTCGATCTCGCTACCCACCGGTGTACCACCAGCGGTGACAACAATATAAGCACGGCTGATATTTAATAGCCCTTGTGGTCCATTTTCACCATAAACAAATGTCTCGCCAACGCGGCAAATTAAATCGATCCATGCTTTTAATGCTGCCGGGACTGAAAAATTATAAATAGGCGCACCTATCACTAAAGTATCAGCCGCTTTCAGTTCTTTAATGAGCGCATCGGAATCCTTCAGCAATTCCTTTTGCTGCTGATCGCGCTGCTCTTTCGGAGTAAAGTAAGCACCGATATGATCCTCGGTCAGCAACGGCAATGAGGTATTAACCAAATCCCGCTGGATGACATTGGCATTATCTGGCTCAGCCAATCTATCCACTACGTAGCTTGTTGCTTCGCGGGATAGAGAACCGTTAATTCGCGCACTGCTATCCAGTTGTAAAATTGTATTAGACATCGGTTTATCCTCTTGTTAATTTCGAAGCACTTTTGATTTTCAAATGCTAGAGTTTTGCTGCAATTATTTTGTCCAGCGATAAGTTACCGCCACCCTGAAAAACAAGTGCCACACTCACTGCGATTAACGCCAAGGCAAATTCGTAACCGCCATTTGCTGCAAATAAACCATTACTACCGTGTACAACAACAGCCGCTATCAACATCGTGAATGCCAGTACAGCCGCTGCAGGGCGCACTAATAGACCAAAAATCAACGCCAGACCGCCAAAAAATTCTGCGCTACCTGCCAGCAGAGCCATTAAAAAACCCGGTTCCAAACCTTGAGAAGCCATAAACTGACCCGTACCTTCAAGACCATATCCGCCAAACCAGCCAAATAACTTTTGCGCCCCGTGCGCCACAAAAATAACCCCTACGGGTAAGCGTAATGTTAAGGAAGCCCACTGATCATTTGTTTTTAATAAGCTTTGTATATTCATTGCTGTATCTCCTGTATACCCTTCTCGTTATGTTTGAAGGTGTTAATTGAATTGATGGGTGACACTATAAAATCACCTCAAAACAAAGAAAATTGATTTATTTTGATTCATATGTTCAAATATTTTGAATAACAATACAGCGAGCCAATAATGATTTCTTTAGAAGCCTTACAAGCCCTTGATTCTATTGACAGAAAAGGAAGTTTTGCCGCTGCCGCAGAAGAGTTATACCGGGTCCCTTCAGCCATTACCTATACAATAAAAAAGCTGGAAGAGCAGTTAAATATCAAATTATTTGATAGAAATAAACAACGTGCTGTACTAACTCCTACAGGGAAAATGATGCTGGAGCGTGGTAGAGATATTCTCCAGCAAGTACAACGTTTAGAAGAACAGGCACAACAAGCAGAGAGTGGCTGGGAAACAAATTTAAGGGTCGTTATCGATACCATACTACCTACAACGCCTTTGTGGCCCTTATTTAAAGAATTACAAAATAAACACCCACTTAACATCCAGCTATTGGAAGAATCCTTAAGCGGTAGCTGGGAAGCGTTAGTCAACAAGCGTGCTGATCTTATTATCGGCGTGACCGGCGATGAACCGGCTGGCGGCTATTGGTATAAAGAAGCTATTGGCCAGACACAAATGAGCGTCTATTGTGGCAGTGATCATGCAGCAGCAACACTCGACGCCCCCATTGACCGTCAACAATTACAAGACTATACACACATTGTTGTCAGCGATAGCGCACGTAATCTGCCCCGTAGAAATGTAGGGCTACTCGGCATAAAGCAGGTACTAGCAGTACCTAATATGGACCAGAAGCTCAGAGCATTAATCAACAATATGGGCATTAGCCATTTACCTGACCATCTGGCATTGCCTGCCCTGAAAGCGGGTCAATTAAAGCGCCTTATCATTGATTCGAACCCTTTCCCGCAAACACTATTTATGGTTTGGCCGAAAGATGGCTTAGGGCGTGCAGGCCAATGGCTATGCGAAACCGTCAAGCGCCAGAAGATATTTTCTGAACAGCTTCTTTAAGCATAAATAATATAAAACTATTAAATCAATTTATTCAATTGATTTTAATTATTAATCAAGTTCACCCTATAATGGCTCCATCATATACACACCACCTACATACACAAATAGGAACAAACTATGTTTTCCAACAAAGAAGGCCAAGCCGTCCCATCCGTTACCTTCCGTATTCGCGAAGGTGATAATTGGGTCGATTTAAGTACCGATGAAATTTTTAAAGGCAAGACCGTTATCTTATTTTCTTTACCCGGCGCTTTTACACCCACATGCTCCTCTACGCATCTACCGCGCTATAACGAACTGGCTCCAGCTTTCGAGGCAGAAGGGGTTGATACTATTGCCTGTTTATCTGTGAATGATACTTTTGTTATGAATTCATGGGCAGCTGACCAAAGAGCCGACAACATCGCCTTTATTCCTGATGGAAACGGCGAATTCAGTGAAGGCATGGGGATGCTAGTCAGTAAAAATGATTTGGGGTTTGGTAAACGTTCATGGCGTTATTCCATGTTAGTAAAAGATGGCATTATTGAAAAAATGTTTATCGAACCCGACCAACCTGGCGACCCATTCGAAGTAAGTGATGGTGATACCATGCTCAACTATATTAATCCGCAAGCAACAACACCAAAGCGGGTAACACTGTTCACCAAACCAGGCTGCCCTCATTGCTTACGTGCAAAGAAAGCGCTGACTGATAACCGCTACCAATACGAGGAGATTGTTTTAGGAGACAAAGGCATAACTTACAGCTCACTTGCGGCCGTCACAGGTGCGGGCACTGTACCCCAAGTCTTTATCGAAGGCGAACATATTGGAACGGCAGATGATTTGGAGAAATGGCTAGCGACTTAATCACACCTTGAGATGCGTATAGATTCGGCACGATGTGCCGAATCATTTACTTTTCCCGCCAATATTTGGTCATCTCCAAATACATAAATGATGCCGACCATGTAATTAATACTAAGCCGAGCAAGGCCTCTAATCCTGCCAAAAATCGAATATTGCCCATTGGCTCAATATCACCAAAACCTAAGGACGTATAAGTGCTGAAAGAAAAATAAACGCTGTCCATAAGAGAACCATCGTAATTGCCCAACAGAGAGCCAAAAGAAGGGTCTGAGTTTAGCCAGTAATAAGCGCAACCAAACAACCAAATTTCTACGACATGCCCACACAGCGTCCCAAACACGCTCACCAGTACTTTAAGTCTCGAACGGATAGATAACTTGGGAATGATAATAGATAGCTGTCTTAAGACTTCATAATGGATTAATACCGCAGATGCGACAAGCACACTATTAACAAGAAAGCTGACCCACATATTGATATTACCTTATGCCCTACAAGCGCTGATATAGGTTAGAATAAGCACCTACTTATACTTTTACGATTCAGGTTGACTATGTTTGCGAGCAAGCTTAACAAATATGAAAAAAATTACGACTATCTTGTTACTATTTTGAAAGCCTCTGAAATCGACACTAAAGAAAAAGTCGAAACACACCTTAAAGGTGTTATGTCAAAAGCCTTTAAGTTTACTGTTATTGTTGCTGCTATCATCGGCACTTTATGCCTAACACTGCCTAAATATACACCTATTTGGGGGATATTGTGCATACTTGCTTTAGCTTGGGGCTGGACTTCGGCAATTAGCGCCAGAAAAATTATGAAGGATTATATTCGTAGAGAACTCGACTCAGAAGAAGGTTCAGAAAGCTAATTATTACAGGGGAAAATAAAAATACTCGCTCTATCCAATTTTACTTTTCCAACTCGTATTCTTTTATATTCGCTGAGACCACCACATCTCTACCACTGGCCTTAGCGTCTCTCATTGCACGTTTAGCCACACCAATAAAATCAGAGAAAGCGGCATCAGCAATACGATTACTTTCATCAATTGTCTCAATGCCCGCACTAAATGTTAAACGAATAAGTAAATCGTCCACCGATAAAGGCCAGCTATCCAGTTGTTTGCGCATACGATCTACCACATTGACAGCGCATTCATTTGTCATTCCTGGAAAAATAACAACAAACATATCACCACTGTAACGAGTAACAATATCTTCAGGGCGCAATGTTTTCTTAAGAAAATCAGCAAATGCTATTAATACTTTATTTCCTGTTGCATTACCAAATTCAAGGTTTATTTTTTTGAAATAATCCAAATCAATCACTGCAATTGAAATCGCTTCGTGCTGATCTCGCAATAAACGGATATACATCCTAGAACCCACATTTTCAAGAAAACGACGATTAAACAACCCCGTTAACTGATCAGTAATAACATCATGAAAAAATCGTTCAAAAGGTTGCCATGTTCTTTTTATTAAAACCCAACCTATTAACAATGACAAAGCAAGAATTAACAAGGCAATCAATGCATTTCTATTTTCGCCTGAGCGAATCTTAGATAAAAACGTATTTTTAGGTGCATAAGCTCCTATAATCCATTCAGGGCCTTCATTTAACAAAAATGGCTCATAACGAATAACATAGTTTTCATTGCTATGAGAGAAACGACTGAAAAAAGAGGAAGTGTCCTCCTGTGAAGAATTTTGTAAAAAATGATTTACTGCTTTCTTTTCTACCGTTAAGTTTTTCTCTGAGGTCGTTTGTACATTTAAAGTATCAAGCACCATATCATCAGAGCTAATGGAAGGAGCCGCCACAAAGTTACCTGAACCCGATACCATAAACACAGAAATAGAACCGTAAATTTTTAATTGCGCTAAAAAATCTGATAATTGTGTCAATTCAATATCAATACCAACGACACCCAACAATACTTTATTATCATCATAAAAAGGAGCTGCAACCGTAATACCGGGTTTTTTTGAAGTGAAAAAGATATAAGGTTCAGTCCATACCAAAGATTCTTTCGCAATAGCCTGACGATACCAAGGACGCTCTATAGCACTATAATCATCATCCTGATCCAATCGACTTTCGGTTACTCGTGATGATTCATAACGCCAAAAAAAAGAGGCTTTGCCAGGACTATCTGATTTAATTACCTTAGTCATAAAGCCAGATTGCTCATTCTGATTATCACGAGTGACAAAATAAAAATCGCCATCAGGTGTCGCAAGATAAGCCCCTGTCATTTCAGGGTTACTTTTTAGCTGACTCAGAAAATATTCTTCTAATTGTTCTATATTATTTAAATCAAGTGTACCTTTTGATAAAAGGTCGGTACTGACTAACACACTACGATAGGATGATTCTAAAAAACCTTGGGTGTGTTCTTTAGATTCATTTAATGCATTTTGCAGGAGGATGGAAATTTGATCATTGATATCACGCTCTGTAGAAAAGTGTGTAATCGAAAGAATGAGGACAACAGTTACAATCTGCAAGCTAATCAATAGCAATATGAGTCCTCTCCTAACAGATTGAGATTTTTTTTCGTTAGGATCAAGCGCCATTATTATTTTTCTCGCTATTATTCAATTGACTCATTAATCTGCTCATCAAATGATCCAGTATAAAATCATTTTAGTTCTCAAGTAATCAACTAGCGTCAATACTTAATTGTTAATAAAACTGATTAAAGACCCATTGCTTGTCTAGCCAACCAATTTTTAATAGGGCCAACCTTATTCAAAGCCTTTATGCCACTATTCCTTAGCCAACGCACTGCCAATTGACGACTACCGAATAGTCGCTTAAAGCTTTCCATAAGTAACATTATTTCCAGATTATTTCTTTTTCTTTGCCGCTGATACCGACGTAAAATAGATTCATCGGTCAACAATAGATTTCGTTGGCTAGCACGGCGAATTTCTTGTGCTAGAACACTTGCATCAAGCAAGCCGAGATTAACACCCTGTCCTGCAAGTGGATGTATAGTGTGCGCCGCATCACCCACTAATGCAACCTGTGGTGCAATATATTCAACTGCATGCCTTTGTATTAAAGGGAAACAATAACGTTTATCAGCGACTTTTACCTTACCTGTACGATATTCAAACGCTTTCTCCAAAGCCTGTTCAAATTCCTCAACGGATAGAGCCATTAATTGATCTGCACGCTCACTCTCGACTGACCAAACAATAGAACAGTATTTCTCACTAGCTTCACCTAAAGGGAGGAAAGCTAAAGGACCTGTTGTTAAAAAATTTTGTCTCGCGGTATATTGATGAACACGCTCACTTTTGACCGTAGCAACAATCGCCTTATGTGCATAATCCCAACACCTAACAGGAAAACCCAGAAGCTCTCTGACCTTAGAAAAACCACCATCAGCAGCCAACAATAATGACGTTTGAATCTTATCCCCGTTTGACAAAACCACTCGCTTTCCTTTTTTTTCCGCTAAAGGTTCAATAGCTTCAATGGATTGCTTACGAATAATCTTAACGTTATTGAACGTCGTCAACTTACTTAAAACGGTTGTTAACAAAAGGCTATTTTCAACAATAACACCCAATGATTCTTGATTAAGTTCTTTAGCGTCAAATTGAATCTCTGCGGTACCCTCATCGTCCCATACTGTCATATGACGGTAAAAACAAACTCGCTGCTCGAGAACACTAGACCACACATCAATACTTTTTAATAATTCAACCGAAGCGTGGGTCAAAGCAACAACTCGAGGGTCAAAAGTCGGCGAAGATGCATTAATATCGGGAGCTTTTGGTTCCGCACCCTGGTCTATCACTGTAACCGAAAGGGACTGGTTTTCAGGCGCACTTGCAATTGTAAGCGCTAAAACAGCACCAACTAAGCCCGCACCAATAATGGTAATATCAGCTTTTTCATATTCATCTTTCATCAGCCCAGCCCCATCATACGCTGCGCAAATTGATGCTTAAGTGGAGACAATACATTTAAACCAACAAAACCTAACTGCCTTAAGACGGCCAAAGGTAAGTCGCTGGACGAAAACAATTTGACTAAGCTATCCGTCATATAAATTGTAATATCCTGATCTTTTTCTTGTTGTTGCATATATTGTTTAAGAGTAGCGTAATTGCCCAATAATTTTCCCTGAGAATTGGCCTCACGCAAACATTCAACTAAGGTGTGACAATCACGTAAGGCCAGATTAAATCCTTGTCCCGCAACAGGATGAAGAAAATGAGCGGCATTACCAACAACAACCATATTAGAACGCACTTGCTCTTTGGCTTGCACTAATTTTAATGGGTAACATTGAGTCTCACCCAGCTCAATAATATTACCCGCACGATAGCCAAAACGTTGTTGTAAAACAGAAAGCAAAGTATCTGCATCTAGAGCTAACAAGCCTTCTTGTTTTGATAAAGGCAAAGTCCATACTAATGCTGCCCGAAAAACACCATCGATCTTAGGTAATGGTAATAAAGCAATAGGGCCCTCATCGGTAAAGCGTTCAAAGGCAATATTCTGATGATCTTTTTCTAAAGCCACATTGGCAATCAAAGCAGATTGATCATAATCGGTGACCTCTACATCAATACCCAATGACTGACGTACAGAAGAATTTGCTCCATCAGCAATTAATACCAAGTTCGCATGGTATTCTATAGTTTCTTTTTCTTTAGCTTTTTCTATTGTTAATAAATAGCCATCTTTTTTAGGATTGCAACGACTAACACTCGCGGGAGCTAAACACTCAACATTATGCTCCTGAAGCTTATGCAACAGGACTTGACCAAGGCGACGGTTTTCAATGACATAACCAACCGCTTCCATACCATAATCGGCAGCATTTAATTGCACACCCGTAAAATGCCCTTTATCTGATACGTGTACCGTTTGTATCGCTTGTGCTGTACTTGCTATTGAAGACCAACAATCCATATTTTTTAATATTTCAACACTGCCTGCGCTCAATGCTGTTGAGCGATCATCGAAACTGGGCTGAAACAAAGGTAAAGCGTTATTGGCAGGCAGAGGAAATTGTTCAATTAATGTAATCGCAATTTGCTCTTGTGTAAAATTTTGAGAAAGCATTATCGCCAGACTAACACCCACCATGCCGCCGCCGACAATTACGATTTTTTGTTGCTCTGTCTTTTGTACGTTCTTATTGGCCATAAGATCTAATGATAAATAATCATTTTTTTGTGCGCATTAACTTTTCAATATCTTTAATTTTTTTAGGTACGTCTTTAGAAAGAACATCACATCCATCTTTAGTAATAAGAACATCATCTTCAATACGAACACCAATACCACGCCATTTTTTTGCTACCGACTTATCATCTGGCGCAATATAGATACCAGGCTCTACTGTCATAACCATACCGGCTTCCAAGACACGCCACTGACCATCAATTTTATAATCACCAACATCATGTACATCCATACCTAACCAATGTCCGATACGATGCATATAAAACTGTTTATATTTTTCCTTGTTAATTAAAGTCTCTACTTTACCTTTTAAAAGCCCCAAGGCTTTTAAGCCTTCAGTAATGACCCTAACAGAAACCTCATGGGGATCATTCCAATGGTTACCGGGCTTAATAACATCAATTGCCGCTGCCTGAGCATCTAGCACTAATTGATAAATAGCTTTTTGTTCTGCTGAGAACTTACCATTCACTGGAAAGGTTCGTGTAATATCTGACGCATAGTGTTCTAACTCACACCCGGCATCAATCAAGACTAAATCCCCTGATTTCATTTGCCGAGTATTTTCAACATAATGAAGAATACAGGCATTATCACCACTACCAATAATCGAATTATAAGCCGGGGAACGCGAGCCTGATTTAACAAAGGTATGCAACAGTTCAGCCTCTAATTCATATTCATACATTCCAGGCTGACATACCTGCATAGCATGACAGTGAGCTTCTGCCGATATTTCCGCTGCACGCTTCATAATGCGCGCTTCTGCAGCACGCTTAAATAAACGCTGATCGTGTAGCAAGTGATCTAAATTTAAAAACTCACCTGGCGGTGTCGCTCCAGAACGCACTTGAGAGCGGATAGCATTCACCCAGCTCATTACTTTTTGATCAAAAACTTGGTCACGCCCCATTGAATAGTAGACACGCTCACGCCCCTCAAGAAGGCCTGGCAAAATGTCATCGATGTCGGCTATGGGGAAAGCATCGTCAGCCTGATAGCTATCACATGCACCTTCAGGA
The DNA here is from genome assembly GCA_050633825.1 of Cellvibrionaceae bacterium. Taxonomy (GTDB): domain Bacteria; phylum Pseudomonadota; class Gammaproteobacteria; order Pseudomonadales; family Cellvibrionaceae; genus CANLBN01. The sequence continues at coordinate 34,564 of JBOEHG010000045.1, forward strand.
CCGGCTCGATAGCCATCCCATATTTCACGGGTACGGTCTCGCTCACGACAAAATAAAATTGTTTCTCCATGCTTACGACCGGGCACCAATACCAATACTGCTTCCGGTTCTGGAAAGCCGCTTAAATAATAAAAGTCACTGTCTTGCCGAAAAGGATAGTCGGCATCTCTATTACGAATTTTTTCAGATGATGACGGCAAAATAGCAATGCTATCTGCTTCCATATGAGACATAAGTGCTTGCCGTCGGCGCGCAAATTCTTGCCGACTAATTTTAGGGTTCGCACTATTAGCTCTACTATCAGTAACAGTAGATTTAGCCATAATATTTAATGCACCGTTTTTACAGATTGATCGTCTTTTGAGTTTTTCTTACCTGTATTTTTATCATCAATATCTTGCAGGTTATCTTCATAGAAGTTCATAGCAATAATGCGTACATATTCAATAAGCTCAATAAAATCCGCTTCTTGTTGATCTTCATCCCGACCTTCTTCGGACTCTAAATCGCCATCAATAGTCACCTGTACGATAGCCGCCATATCACGTAAAGAATCTGCTTGGTCACCGGAGAATTCCGCATTGGGGTCAATACCTGCACTGCCAAACCCCGCGAGGAAGCCATGGCACCACTGAGACAAAGCCTGTGTTCGCTGCTCTAGCTCCGAATCATCATCCGGCAAAAAAGGTTGCAGGTCGTAGTCACCTGACACCAATTGGGCCTGAGTAATGTTATAGAGAGTAGTAACGTATTCTTGTGCCTGCCCATCGGGCTGACCGGCAATATCCAGTAAATCCCAAGCAGCAGATAACCATTCATTAATATTGAGCGAAGCGCCACCACACAACTTACCACACAACAATCCATGCAACTCAGCTGGACTGTTGAGTGCACCCAAGGGAATGAGTAACTCACAGAAATCATCAAAGCTTAATGTCTCAGAAATATGTTCAGTGCTATCAGAAACAGACAAATGTCTTCCTCTTTATATCTATTTATAAATTAAGATGACATATTACCATGAATAGCCTGACTACAAGGCGCACAGATGATATGAATGGTCTATTATTCAGTGAACGCTTACTATCATCCATTACACCTTATGACGGCAACCTTAGAAGATATCGTCCCTTTTGATAATTTTGAAACAGCCAGCAGGGCTGCTCTAAAATTTTTACACCAGCACTTTGGGTTTAAATTATGGATGATGACACGAACCGAAGGCACAGATTGGATTGTATTACAGACTGAAGACAATGGTTATAACGTCGCTGAAGGCACCGTTCTCAAATGGGCTGATTCCTTTTGCTCACAAATGGTACAAGGCTTAGGCCCACGAATAGCACCAAAATCTGATGAAATTACCGTCTACGCCAATGCACCCATTGGCCAGCAAGTACCTATAGGCGCCTATATCGGTGTACCTGTGACACGTAAAAATGGAACTTTATTTGGAACACTATGCGCTATTGATCCAGAACCCCAATCAAGTAGCATAGTCAATGACCAATCATTAATAGAAATAATAGCTCGCTTAATTGGCACAGTATTGGAGAGTGACCTAAAAATCTTAGAGCAAACTCGCAAGCTAGAACGCTTTCGCCAACAAGCTATGATGGACTCATTAACAGGCTTACTTAATCGCCGCGGCTGGGAACAAGCCGTTAAAACCGAAGAATCTCGCGCCAAACGCTATGGCAACTCCGTCGCTGTTTTTATTCTCGATTTAGACCACCTAAAAATGATCAATGACTCACAGGGTCATTCCGTCGGTGATGCCCTACTCAAAAGCACTGCTGAAGTATTAAAAGAGGTGACGCGAGAAAATGACATTATTGCCAGACTTGGTGGGGATGAATTTGGTATAATCGCTATCGAGTGCAATCAGGCTGGCAGCCAAGCCTTATACTCTACAATTACCCAAACCTTGTCGGCCCGCAACATTGCAGCTTCCACAGGAAAGTCATTACGTGACCCACCCCAAGGAATGGCAAAAGCGGTTGAGATGGCAGACAAAGAAATGTATGAACAGAAAAAACAACACCACAAAAAAGTGATTTAGTGAAACAAGACCATTTTTTGTGCAAAATATAGTCTATAGTTTTATTTCAGTAGTATCGCGTTGTACCCGAGTTGAATCTTATGAAACCCCCTGCCCTATTATTATCCTTGATGCTATCCAGTTTAGCTCTATTCACTGCCTGCTCATCAACACCAACTAACCTAGGGGCTGATAATTGGTCTGAAGATTTACCACCAAAAAGCTATTTTAGCGCCCACTACCAGCAAGACTCCCAGCAAAAATATATTTCAACTGAAGAGAATTACCTATTATGGGTAAAACGCTTTTATTTTGGCTGGGAACTTTATGGTCGCGGATGGTTAAAAGCTACAAATGAGCTAGTCGAAACATTGCCCAATAAGAACGATAGAAAAGAGGCCAAAGAAAAGTCATTGCTGATAGCGAAACTCGTGGCACCAGAATGGGCCAAAGATAAACAATACCGAGTTATTAATACACGACACCTTATCATCTGGGGTAATGCACTCAACGAATCGACCATTAAGAAAGAGCAATTATTGATATTGGACCGAATACTTCGAGATGTGAACACCTTATTAGATAGAAAAATTCAGCCCAAGGATATTGCCTCTAATCGCTATTATCAGCCCGAGGCTTTTGGTGACAACTTTCAATAAAAGCAACAACATTCTTATCACTTTATATTCTTGTTTGAACAATTTTAATAACGTTTAGAATTTCGAAGAAAGTCCCTTCTTATTTGCGCCAACTCACATGGCCAACCTCTTGATAACAAACCAACAAATATCTTACTCAGACTAATACTTTACAAGATATCGTCTACACTCAATATTACCAATATTGGGAATATTTTTCCTATACAAACGTTAACACAGTTATAGTAACTATGAGCTCAACGCCCACATTTATCTGGTCCACTGACAGCAGTTCTATTAGCGCCTTAAAAGAAGGCATTAATCAAGCGATTGATCAGCAGGCAAAGTCCATTATGATTATGGCTGTTAGTGATAATCACTATGATGAGTCAGCAATAAAAAGTGCTCTACAACATTGCGCCATCCCTATTTGTGGGGGCTTATTTCCAAAACTAATTAATAACAACAAAGTTATGTCTTCTGGTGCGATCATCATAGGATTGGATATTACCGTTACGGTTTGTAATTACACTGACTTAAATACAAGTAATATTACGCAGCAAATTGAAAGAAACGGTCAATCAATTACCGCACTGGATAGCTTCATTATTTTTGCCGATGCCTTATGCAGCACCAATGAAGATTTTATTAATGAGTTTTACGATTATGTAGGCTCAGGCATAACGGCCATTGGCGGCGGCACCGGCTTCCTTGATTTTGTTAAGCGACCCAATATTTTTACTAATGAAGGTTTAATAAATAATGCCGTGCAAGTCGTTGGGCTTCCTAAAGCACTCTCGAGGAGCATTGGCCATGGCTGGGAAATATTGGACGGCCCGTACTTGGTGACAGCTTCAAGAGGGCATAAAATAGACACCATCGACTACAAACCTGCATTTGAACTTTATCAAAATGTAATCAAATCTCTCAGTGGCGAGAAAATTGATGAGACTAATTTCTTTGAGATTGCAAAAAATTTCCCTCTAGGAATTATTGATTTAAGCGGGAACGTGCTAGTAAGGGATCCAATTACTTTCGATCAAAAAAGTTTGGAATGCGTAGGCAACATCCCTACAAATGTGACAGTAAACATATTAAAAGGCAACAAAAAAACACTCATTGAATCTGCTGAAAAAGTTGCTGAAAATCTAACAAAAATTGATAACGCACAAATATTAATGCTATTTGACTGTATCAGTCGAGTCTTATATCTTGAAGAAAACTTTCACCAAGAAATGGATGCTTTACAAAAATCTGATCCGAGCCTCCCTATGTTAGGGGCATTATCATTAGGTGAAATAGCCAACACACAAAACAGCGCCATCCACCTATTAAACAAATCGACAGTAATTGGGACATTTTGATCTTTTTATAAATTATGAATAAAGCGTTGCAAATAATATCCATACAACACGAATTGGTTCTGACTTTAGGGGCCACTTCTGATTTAGAAAAAATGCTTTTACAATTTTTACGCATCTGCAATAATCGCTTAAATCTTATTGGCTCACATATTTTTCTTTATCATGACAACAAAAAAAGCCCATGCAATAAGATCAACTGCTCAATAGATGAAGAAATAAAACATTTTGCCAGCATCCCTAAGCTAAAAAATGGAACCCCCTGGAACGAAGATAGCCTATTACTCAAAAAGATAATCGATTTTGAAAAACAAACAGAGAGTCACAAAAAAATAGAAGATAACGGTGAGTTTTTTCAATTATTTAAAATAAAAGACTTTGGTATTATGGCAATAGAATACCAAGGAAAATTAAGCGCAACACTTAAGCAAGCATTAGAACCCGTATTGGAAAGACTAGCAATAAGTTGTAGCGCAGCAATTAATCATGAGGCATTAACCAGAGAGGTTGAAGCAAGAAAAGCAGCCGAAGAAAAAATCACCTACCAAGCAACTCATGATGACTTAACAGGGCTTTATAATCGACGAGAGCTCACCAAACAACTGGACTCAACGCTCAACACTTATCGCGAAGTTTGTGATACAGGCGCACTAATATTTATCGACCTTAATGACTTTAAAAATATCAACGACCTAATGGGCCATCATATTGGCGACAAGGTTTTACGACAGGTAGCCGAAAGATTAATTTCAATCATTCCCGAAGAATATATTATCGCCAGATTTGGCGGTGATGAATTTATTATACTAATAAAAAAACTAAAACATAAAGATACAGATCATCTTATACAAAAATTTATAACCTCCATTGCAAATGAAATAGAAAAACCTTTTATCATTAATGAAAACAGTTATTCTTTATCGTGTAGCGTTGGCTATGATATATTTTCAAAATGCAGCGCATCGGCTATTGACATTATTAAAAATGCTGACTTAGCAATGTACGAAGCAAAAAACACAGGCGCAACAAACGGCCTAATTTATAATGAAAAAATGTCAGAAAAACTGAACCAAAAACTAAGCTATAGCGCCGAATTAAAACGTGCTTTAGAAAAAAATGAATTTGAATTACACTATCAACCACAATTCGACAGCGAAAAAAACATCATTGGAGCAGAAGCACTACTACGCTGGAATAACCCAAACAGAGGCTACGAATCACCTGCGATATATATTCCGATTGCCGAACAAAGTGATTTAATTATTCATATTAGTGAATGGGTGTTAAATCAAGCCTGCAAAGATATCAAAAATCTCGAAGAAAACTATCAACTTCCGGAAAAATTCAAGAAACTATCAATCAATATTAGCGCAAAACATTTAGCTAAAGACAATTTCGTTGACAGCATTATATCAGCTATTGAAAAACATAAAATCCACCCTCACCATTTAGCGATTGAAATTACTGAAGGCATCATGGTTGGCGATGTAGAACGCTCCATTGAAATGCTAGAAGAATTACGCGCTTACCACGTTGAATGCTCTATTGATGATTTTGGCACAGGTTATTCTTCGCTAACTTATCTAAAAAAATTACCGGCAAATCTTATTAAAATTGATCGCGCCTTTGTGCAGGACATTCACAAAGACAGCGATAACCGCTCTATTGCTGAAATGATTATTGGTTTAGGGAAAAACCTTAATATGGATATTATTGCAGAAGGTGTTGAAAATCAGGATGAGGTCGATTGCCTTGCAAAACTCGGGTGCAAACAATATCAAGGGTTTTTCTTTTGCCGTCCCATTCCTTTCAGTGAATTTACTGACCTTATACTTCAGAGCTGTAATGTTCATTTCACAAAAAAATCAAACTCTCAACAAAACAATCTAAACAGTTAAATCTCTTAAAAAATCGGGCTCACTACTGCATTATTTAGGTCGTGTAAGTGAAAATATTTTTCCTTGCTCCGAATATTGCACTCCCCCCAAACGAGACAATGGATTCACTTTCTCTGGGTCAATGATATAACGGTTATTCTCATGTTCAACAACGGTATCGTTTAGATATAATTGCAATACTTCTGCATAAATCATTGCCTGCTTATTAGGCCCAATTTCATGGACATCATAAAGCTTACAATGATAGGCGATATGGCAGTCGGACAATCGCGGCAAAACACAACCCGGAAATTCAGATAAAGGAAGGCTGCTTGCAGCCACTTCTGACTCACCATAGTCCAATACTGCAGCGGTGCCATTTAAGACTTCCACTTGATCCACACTGGCAATATGCACTACAAATGGACGGCCACTTAACAAATTGCGCCGAGTATCTTTAACATCACCTCCCGGCTTTTTACCCACAGACATCACTAGCAAAGGAGGCTCTGAACACATTGCATTAAAAAAGGAAAAAGGAGCGAGGTTTAACGACATATCTTCATTTTCGGATAACACCCATGCAATAGGTCTTGGCATCACTGTTTGCGTAAGCAGATGGTAACGATTTAACGGTGTAATAGAATCGAAGTCAATTATCATATTAACGTGCTCGGGACTTTTTAAAGAACATTCTTTTAGAGAATATCTTTAAGGAACTTTCTTTTAATCATCTATCTAATCTAGGTTTAAGCTGACAGCTTAACAATGGCCAATGTATCATTTATGATGACATTATCAAGCCGATTCAGTATTACCCTAACGGATCTAATCAATGACCATGACAATTTATCTTATCATCGGCACTTTGCTAGCCACAGCAGTCTGCTTCTTATTATCACCAAAAGTCCAAACTGCAGATGGATTCTTTAAAGGCTTTTCCGATACCGGTGCGGCACCTTCGCTATGGACTTTGGTTTTATCACAAGTGACTACATGGATTTTTGCGCGCTCCCTAATGACCGCCGCCATACTCGGTTTTTACTATGGCATTGCCGGTGCATTGGCTTACGCTGCTTACTATGTTAGTTTTTTAACTGGCGGAAAAATTATTGATCATCTCCGTTTTAAACATGGAAAAAGCAATATACAAAGTTTTATGCAAGAGCAATTTGGCTCTTTAGGCAACCACTGTTACAACCTCGTGATTGCCCTACGTTTGTTAAGTGAAGTCTTTTCTAACTTATTGGTTATAGGTCTTATTTTTGGTATTTCTGGCTCTCAAGAGCATTTGTTGGCAATGGCAGGGATTGCTGCTATTACTTTTGCCTATTCCATGTTCGGTGGTTTACGGGCATCACTACGTACCGATGTATTTCAAGCAATCCTAGTGATCTGCGCTCTAGTTATGCTGTTTATGCTTATGCTCTTTCACCCCGGGTTCAGTTGGCAAGCCGCCTTGTCTTCTTCGCCTGATATTACCAGTCCGGGATGGGTCTTATTAGCTGTCGCATTCTTACAGGTATGGAGTTACCCATTGCATGATCCTGTGATGATGGATCGTGGCTTTCTTGCCAACCGCGAGATAACGCGCAAGTCATTTTATTACGCAGCCATTATTTCTATTATCTGCATTTTAATTTTTGCAATGCTGGGAGTATTTGCTGGCGTAGTTAAAACTGAAGGCGAAGCCATGATTGATACTCTGACTCGCTTATTTCATGAACCCTGCATGCTGATCTTCAATATGGCCTTAATTATTTCAGCAATTTCAACCTTAGATTCTACCTTCTCGAGCGCTTCAAAATTAGTTGCCGTTGACATGGGTATTGTTAAACCTACTGCCGCTAATGGTCGTTGGGTTATGCTCGCATTTTTAATAGGTGGCGGCCTGTTCTTACTCCTCGACAGTAAAGACCTTTATGCGGCCGTTGCTGTTAGCGGTACTGTTTCCATGTTTCTAGCGCCAGTCATTTTCTTTAACATATGGGGTAAACGCACTATTGCCCAGTGGCCTCTTATCGTTGCATTTATTGTTGCTGTAGGTGGCGGCGCACTTTATATGCTGGAAAGCGGCGGCTATGTTAACTGGATGGAACCCCTATTTGGCTATTCACACAAATATTCAAAACTATTAATTATCTGCATCGGTATTCTTCTTATAAGTTGTACCGCATTCGCTATAGGACAAAAACATCCACAAGCTACAGAGCAAAAAACCTAATGGATTTAGGTAATATTGGCGAAGAACCCATCTTATTGTTTGGTGGGCCTTATTCAAATCTGGATGCCTTGCTAGCTTTAAAAGAAAACGCTGAAGCCCTTTACATTCCTCCTGAGCGGATCATTTGTACCGGTGATATTGTGGCCTATTGTGGTCAACCTTATGAAACGGTAGAAACCATTCGAGACTGGGGTATACATGTCATTATGGGGAACTGCGAAGAATCATTTGCCACAAAAGCAGAGGACTGCGGATGCGGTTTTGATGAAGGCTCCAGCTGTGATCTACTCTCTGCTCAGTGGTTTCAATTTGCCAACAAACAACTAAATGAAAACCAACGAAAGTGGTTTAGCAAATTACCCAGAACACTTTACTTTCAAATCAACAATAAAAAGTGCCAAGTCATTCATGGCAGCCTGAACTCTATAAATCAATTTATATTCCCATCAAATACAGATACAGAATTTCGTCATCAATTATCACTGAGCAATGCCGACATTATTATTGGTGGTCATAGCGGCCTACCCTTTTCTAAAATAATAGATAAAAAGCTATGGCATAACGCGGGCGCAATAGGTATGCCGGCAAATGATGGAAAAAGTAATACATGGTATAGCTTACTGTCTGCCGAAAAAACTGTAATTACAATTGAAACCTGTAAGCTTGATTATAATCATCAACAGGCGAGCAATAAGATGCTTGCAGCAGGCCTTGATAATGGTTACCGGCAAGCACTGAATGACGGGTACTGGCCAAGTATGGATGTATTACCACAAAAAGAAAAATCCCAACAAGGGCAAGCCTTACAAAAGAGCATTACCAAGTACTGATATGTTAAGCAATTTATACAAAAAAAATAAATCTTTATTATTGCTTTTGCTCATATTATTGTTACTTTACTTTTCCCCTTCCCTACCTACTAGTGAGCTTCTTAGTTTAAAGTTAAGCAATTCTTTTATAGATTTTTTACAACAATTTTGGCGTATATTTACAGGCCATTTAGTTCATGCAAGCTGGCAGCATTTAGCACTTAATATAATCAACCTTATTCTGCTACGTTTAGTTTTTACTCAGTGGACATCCGACAAACGCTTTATTGTTTTTTTACTGTTCAGCGCTACGTTTATTAGCATTGGTTTATGGCTAACCTCTTCACTCTCTTATTACTTGGGTTTTTCAGGAATTTTTTATGCTTTAGCAATTTACCTCTTACTCATCTACTGGCACCAATCAAAACTGCTGTTTTCAGCGGCAATCATATTAATCATAAGCAAAATAGCCTACGAAAAATTACTGGGATCAAGCACAGCTTTAAGTGAGTTTATTCAGATTAATATTGCTATCGACGCCCACATTTTGGGCGCCTTAGCTGGCTCTATATTTTGGGTGCTAGAGAAAAAACTAAACCGCCAAAAAATTAGGCATTAGCAGCTTTTTTAGCAACGGGGTACTGCTCCAACATTCGTTGATACCAGTCATAGACGCTATCTTGCTTATCAAGAAATTCCACTTTATTAACACAAGCAATCCACATAAACGTACCGAGCAAACAAATATCAGCATAGCTTGGGCTTTGCCCTCCAATATAAGGTTGCATGGAAATAATTTCTCTTATTTTCTCTAACTCACTTCGAAGTCCTTGAATTGCTGCATCTGCCTTTGCAGAAAACTCCTCAAGTGTCATGCCTATTTTTCCTTCTCTACTTTCTCGGAAATAGACCCTGTCTTTTTCAGCAATTAGTCCATAGATATCCATTAAAATAATTGGGCGAATATGCTTTGCCAAATCAGTATCACACCAATGATTAATGGATTCTGCCAATGCCTTACCAGCAGCATCATTAAACAAACTCGGCGAATCAGGGAAATTATCCTCTAAGTAAGATGCCACCTGCCAAGAATCTGTTACCGTATTATCCCCATCAACAAATACCGGCAGCAATGGTTGACCAGAGAATTCGATTTTATCTTTTTCGGTAAAACGAACTGATTGACTCTCACAAGTAATTTTTTTATGCTCAATGGCCAAGCGTGACTTCCAACAATGAGGACTAAATTTTTTATCTGGATCATTGCCTGCTAATTCATATAGTGTTACTGTCATTTATTTATCCTCGTAGTAGTATTTACTCGTTGCGAAAATGTTATTACGTTTTTACTTAAACGTTAATTGATCTATTTATTTTGATTAAACGGCATCGGCTTTTTTTAATTTTTCTCTAATCGGCATTTTTTTACTGATCCATACCGAACCAAGCACTAAAAATATAAAGACAAATGTCTCACTATCTATCACTTCTTTAAGAAATAAAATTGAAGCTAATAAAGTGATAACTGGCTGTAACAATTGTGTCTGGCTCACTCTCGCTATCCCCCCTAAAACTAAACCTTTGTACCATACAAAAAATGCAAAAAATTGGCTTATCAATGCTAAATATAAAAAATTAGCGTAAATGTAAAAAGGAATATCCGTAAGAGATTCTGGCATCCTCGATAATGCAGGCAAAAGAATAAATGGCAGCGCTAGAATGTGCGCCCAACAAATAACTTGCCAACCGCCCATTGTTTTAGCAAGCCTTGCACCAAACGCATAACCAGTAGCTGCTGAAAAAACCGCACCCAACAAAGCAAAGTCTGCAACATGAATACTACCGGCACCCTGAAGCAGGGCATATAGCACAACAATAGCGCTGCCAACAATACCAACAACCCAAAAAGCCAAACTAGGTCTTTCATTCCCAATGACGACGCCGATAACAGCTGTAGCCAACGGCAAGATACCCAAAACAACACCACCATGAGAAGCAGGGACATACTGCATGGCCCATGACGACAACACAGGAAAACCAATCACTACACCGAGTGCAACAATAATTAATTGGGATACCTGCTTAAGGCTTGGCCTTTCCTGCTTAAGAAAAAGCAATAATGTTATTGCCAAAAACGAAGCAACAAGTGCACGCCCAAGACCAATAAACACAGGGTCCATATAAGGGACAATAACTCTGGTCATTGGGAGGGTTAGCGCAAAAGCACTTACAGCAATCAAGCCGTATAACATTCCCTTTGTTTCATTTTGCATAATTTTCCCTAAGTTTTTTATTGCTCTATATTCACTAACGCGCTTTTTGTCCGAATAAAATATTTTTTCCGTCTTCGGTAACAGCAGGTGCAGTATTGACTTCTTGTGCAATTTCATAAGCTTTAATAACGGCAGGTCTTTCACCCATTCGTTCAAACCATGACTTTAAAGCGGGAAACTCATTTAAGTCCTGCCCTTGCTGCTCGTAAGGTTTAATCCAGGGATAAGACGCCATATCTGCAATAGAATATTCACCTGCTATATAAGATTTATTTTCAAGCTGCTTATTCAACACACCATATAAACGGTTCGTTTCATTCACATAACGGTCTGTTGCATAAGCAATGCGTTCAGGCGCATATTTAGAAAAGTGGTGATTTTGCCCTGCCATTGGTCCCAAACCACCCATCTGCCAATAGAGCCATTGCAAGACTTCATATCGGCCAACGCCAGAAGCAGGCAAGAACTTTCCTGTCTTGTCCGCCAAATATTCCAAAATTGCACCGGATTCAAATAACGATAAGGGTTGATCCATGAATGCGGGTTCATTATCAACAATGGCAGGAATGCGGTTATTAGGACTTATAGATAAAAATTCAGACTTAAATTGATCACCCTGACTGATATTTACTGGGTGGACCTTGTAAGGCAGTCCGGCCTCTTCAAGGAATATCGTAATTTTATGGCCATTCGGCGTAGTCCAGTAATGCAGATCGATCATTGCGTTTTCCTCTTAAGGGTTAACTTGTCAGTATCAGCGATAATTTTTGACATTATTGTCAAAGATGACACCATTGTCAAGAATGGGTTACAATATTGACGAAGTATTTACAGAAAGACAGGCACATGGCTGGTACTCGACAATTTAACGAAGCCGATATGCTGGATAAAGCCTTAAGCTTATTCTGGCGCAAGGGCTATAAAGCGACATCGATGATCGATCTCGCCAACGAGACAGGCGTACAAAGAGGCAGCCTCTATAACGCCTATAACAATAAATCGACTCTTTTTATAAAGGCATTCGATAATTATTCAAAAAAGCTGCTCAAACTGACTGAAGAGTCCTTATCTGATCCACAATTAAAAACAGCCATTATGACCTTCTTTGAATCAATGACTCGAAGGCTATGTAAGGAATCCAGTAATAACGGCTGCCTCAGCACACGAGCAATTATGGAAGCCAATGAACAGGATGAACATATTCGAAACAAGCTCGTCCAATTATTAGACGATATTGAACGCGCCATTCAACAGCGCTTAGAAAAGGGAGTAAAGGACAAGGAATTCAGTGGAGACCCGGAAGAAACTGCACGCTATCTGGTTACACTTACGAGAGGGCTGGCCGTTATTGAGCGTGTTTACTACGACGAAAGTCGTATCCAGAAAATTTATTGCACTGCAATAAAAATGTTACCATTTCATGAAAACTAACCATTTTTTTGCGGACTAGTTCACAAAAAAGACCCCTAGACAGTAAATAAATCGCCAGAAAGCTGTCTAAGTCCGTATAGTTAGACCATATTTATTAATACAAACTTGTCAAATACTCGTCACTGTAGACCCAAATCCAAACAATAGGCAGGGTCGTAAAATAACAATAAGTACAGTGATTAAACTGTTATAGGTAGAGAGAGAGAGAGGCGTACTATGTTTTTCACGTCAAGAAAGCAATATCTTGCCAATGATGCTAGGGAAATACATATTGGCGAAGACAGTAAACTTCCGCAATTGCATCGCTTGTGCACAGATTTTGGCTTTGCGGTTATCGGCCTTAATGAATCTTCTGCGACCCCTAAAAAATACGTATTGTGCGAAGTCGGTTTAGTGAAGGGTGGAAACCAGTCTCCAGAAAAAGCCTCTCCAGAATTTGCTTCTCTAGTAGAGCTTGAGACTTATACCGCGGAGAATGTCGTAGAGATTGTACAGAAATACCTGTTCGGCGATGACAACCTTACTGGTGATGACTCGATTGCTGTCGCTTAATCAAGCCACTTTCTAGTCAAGTCAACCAAGACGCTTAGCTTCACCCCCCAACTGAGCACACCAGTCTTCTACTTACTGAAGACCTTAATTATGCAAGCCTAAGATTGCTGATTAATTGCTGTCTCAAACTCATGTAGCACATCAAGTGGCTCAAAATCCTCACCCTCTAGTGCTTCATCCCAGTTAATACCCACAAGCAGAACATCTTCGTGCATACCGGTTAGCCAATCATCCATAAATTCCTCGAGAGAAATAGCAACCACCTTATACTGCCCCCACTCGTCCTTTTGATGCCTTTCGGCATACTCAGGCTGTGACCAGAATGGAATCACAGAGGTATCGCTATACTTCTCAGAAGCACATTGTGCCCAGCCCTCTTCACTTTCAAGTCCCCAGACACAACCGGTAGCGATGGCATCTGTAAAGAACTGAATATAGCTGTTTTCATCATTTTTTGTGGGCAATGGGTGATCTCCTAACCATTATTTTGAAAGACTTTTTTAGACTGGTCGCAGCCAATATACAAAGTACAAAGCATATCACAGAGAACGAGATCCCGTCGCAAGCCCCTAAAAATGTGACATATGTCACAAATTATCCATTTCAGATTTTACCTAGAACAAATAATTATTGGATCTAAAAAGTCATTTTCTTTATAAATTTACCGTCTTTCAACAAATAGGTCTTATCATGAATACAGCCGTAAAGCCCGCTATTCTGCTAGTTGATGACGAACAATCTATTTGTTCTGCTCTACGCCGCACATTTAAACAAAACCACTACCATGTATATGAAGCGAATTCAGGCAATCAAGCGCTGGATGTGTTGCAAAATAATGCCATCGATGTCGTCGTTTCAGATCAACGCATGCCAGGAATGACTGGCACAGAACTACTCAGCATTGTTAAAAGCAAATACCCACAAACGGGTAGAATTATTTTATCAGGACATAGTGACATTCACGACTTAACCGCTGCAATCAACAAAGCCAATATTCACCGCTTCATTCCTAAACCTTGGAATAATTTGGAACTACTGGATACCGTTAATCGCGCAATCCCCAAACACTATTCGCCTGAATCGGCACTGATCCCTCTTCAACCTTGTCACACAACAAAGAAGAAGCAATCTAGTATCGTCGCTATCGATGACGCTTTTGCTGCCAAGCAAATTGATCTGGAAAAATCTATTAAGAATGATGTTTTAGAGCTAACAGAACATAGCTACCAAAAAGAAGATGCAAGGCTACGCTACCTTAATATTATGTGGCCAATATTTTCTCGATTCGAACACGCCGGCATTATTAATATCGCTAAGCAATCAGGCTATACCAATGATTTATTCACTTGGTATTTGCTCAAGGTTATAGAATATATTGATAATCAGACAGATGGCGCGCCTCCAGTAATCGACTTATTTATGGAATCATTTGACCGACAACCTTCATTGAAGAAGTTAATACAGTCAATTATTCAGAAAAAGCCCGATATTATCTTTAGAATATCCTTCGATGCCTTAAAGAAAGACTCACTGACAGACTTATTGGTAGAAATTTATCGAGGAAATAGCACTCTGTTATTGAATTTAGGAAAGCGAGTCATTGATATTAACGACCTTAAATCGACCCCTATCCGTTATATAGAAATGGATGGCAAGCAAATAAGCCTTAACAATCACCTACTCACAGAAAAGCGCTTAAAAATGCTTAGAGATACGGAAAATAACTCAATTAAAACTATACTGACAGGAGTAAAACAAAAACATCAGCACGACTATGCAAAAACCATGGGCTTTGATTATTACTAAGAGGCTCAAAAGTTCTGTAAAAGGCTATTTTTATGTCCGATAACAAACGTCCTAAAATACTGTTAGTAGATGATGAAAAACCGATTTTAGACTCTCTTTATCGGTTTTGTCGCCAACGCAAATGGGATGCTTTTCGCGCCAATGGCGGTGCCGAAGGCTTAGAGTTATTAGAGTCTGAAACCGTTGACATTATTATTTCTGATATGCGCATGCCAAATATGGATGGCGCTGAATTCTTATCAAAAGCACGCGCCAAAGCCCCCGACGCTGTTCGTATTTTATTAACAGGCTATGCGGATATGGAAGCGGTTATTAGTGCCGTCAATGAGGCAAAGATTTACAATTACCTAAACAAGCCTTGGGACGAAAATATGCTTGAGAGTGTTATTAATAGCGCCCTCGACTTTAAGCAAAAAGAAGATGAACGCTTACGCCTAGTTAATGAAGTAGCCGAAAAAAATAAAGAACTCGCTGAATTGAATGGATCACTGGAAGGCAAAGTAAAAGAGCGTACCGCCAAATTACAATTAGCTATTGAAGAAATCCAAGAGTTCAACAAAAAAGTGACTAAGAATTTTCGCGAATCACTATCGCTAATCACCACTGTTATTGAGATGCAAGATGGCAGTAAAACTGACTACACCAATATGATTGCCAATGCGAGTATTGCAATTGCAAAAGCTCTCGATCTATCCCCTAAAGAAATAGAACAAGTGCGTATTGCCTCATTACTGCATAACATTGGCAAACTATCCTTGCCCGAAGCTATACGTAAAAAACCCATGAACGACCTGAACCGAACAGAGCTGGAGGTATTTAGAACTCATACCATTCAAGGGGAAGCGGTACTATCAGGTATGACCGGTTTAAAAACTGTATCTAAACTGGTACGTTCACATCAAGAATATCTTAATGGAAAAGGTTTTCCTGACAAATTGAAAGAGGATCAAATTCCTATTGGTTCGAAAATTATTTGTGTCACCAGTGATTTCCAAAAACTAGAAAGCAATCTTTTATTAAAAGAAATATCCGGCCCTGAAGAATCCATTGGCTATATCAAAAGCATGTCGGGCAAACATTATGATGCACGCATCGTCGATTTATTTGAAAAATATTACGATGAACACCTACAAAATTATCGTTCCCACCTTTCTCAGCTAGCTTTAAAGGATGTAAAAGAGGGTATGGTACTAGCAGAAAACTTAATTTCTCCCAATGGCTTATTGTTGCTGACAAAAGACAGCGAGATCACTCAAGATAATATTAATCAACTTACCACCTACGAAACAGACATTGGCGGCAAGCTGATCTTTCCGATACTCAACAGCTCTATTGATGAACTTAACAAGGCTGACGAAGATTCCGATAACAACGAACAGGCGCAAGCAAATGGAAGCTAGAGCTTGTTAATGCTAACTTAAGTCCTCATCCAAGTATGAAATTTTCCTAACCAGCGCAACGTTTTTTCGGAAACATTGGCACGCTTCCATTCACCGGCTACATATTTATTAGCTTCACTCATGGTAGGATAAATATGAATAGTGCCCAATATTTTATTCAAACCAATATTGTGCTTCATCGCGCTGACAAATTCTGTAATTAACTCACCCCCATGACTGCCGACTATTGTACAACCTAATATACGATCGCTACCTTTAGCCGTAAGTACTTTAACGAAACCTTTAGCCTCATTATCTGCAATCGCTCGATCAAGATCATCAATACCATACTTAGTCACATCATAATTGATATTTTTTTCCATTGCCTCAGTCTCGCTTAAACCTACCCTTGCTACTTCAGGGTCAGTAAAGGTCGCCCAAGGAATCACTCGGTAATCCACACGGAATTTTTTTAATTTTCCAAACAAAGAATTAACACTGGCATACCAAGCTTGATGTGCTGCAGTATGTGTAAATTGATAAGGCCCAGCAACATCGCCGCAGGCATAAATATTAGGGTATTTAGTTCGCAAATAATCATCAACGACTATTGTACCTTGTTTAGCAACATCAATACCTAAAACCTCTAAATCTAAGCCATCGGTATTAGCTTTACGACCAACCGCTACCATCACTTTATCAAAAGTAACTTCTTTCTCTCCACTGGCATTCTTTAACTGTGCTGCAAAACCAGTTTCGGTTTTAACAAAGCCTACAATTTGTTGGTTCAATAATACTGTTACACCTTCATTTTGAAAAGTATCAAGCATATAGGCAGAAACATCTTTATCTTCTCGCGGCATCAAACGATCTGCCATATCAACCAGAGTGACATCGGTACCTAAGCGCTGGAAAGATTGAGCCAACTCACAACCGATAGGTCCGCCACCCATCACTAATAATTTCTTAGGTTGTTCTGTTAGAGACCATAAATTATCTGACGTTAAATAATCAACTTGATCCAAACCGGGAATCGGCGGCACAAACGGGCGAGCACCACTGGCAATAATAATATTCTTAGTCGTAATTTTTTTATCGCCGACTTGCACTTCATAAGGCGATAATATTTTTGCTTCGCCTTGAATACATTCCACCCCCAAATTTGTATAGCGTTCAACTGAATCATGAGGTTCAATCGTATCAATAACTTGATGAATTCGCTCCATCACTTTAGGGAAGTTAACTGTAGCGCTGGCGTTTTCAATGCCGAGCTGATCAGCTTTATGAATAGCATGATTGGCTTTTGCTGCACGAATTAGTGCTTTACTCGGTACGCAACCTGTATTTAAACAGTCGCCACCCATTTTATGCTTTTCCACTAAAACTACTTTTGCTTTAACGGCAGCAGCAATATAAGCACTAACAAGGCCCGCACTACCCGCACCAATAGCGACTAAATTAACGTCAAATTTATCCGGCTTTTTAAAATTTTTGTAAACCTGTTTAGCTTTCCACCAATCGACAATGGCTCTGACAATATAGGGAAACACTGCTAATAGAACGAATGCACCTAAAATAGATGGCGTTAGCACGCCGGAAACACTTAACTCCTCTACTGCGCCCAATTGCGCTCCGGCATTTACATAAATAATCGTACCTGCAAACATTCCTAACTGACTGACCCAATAAAATGTCCAAGTTTTCATTTTGGTTAAACCAAAAACCAAATTAATAACAAAGAAAGGAATTGCCGGAATAAGTCTTAACGTAAATAAATAAAACGCACCTTCTTTTTCAACACCTTTATTGATAGTTGTCAGATAAGAACTAAATTTATTATTAACCGTATCGGCAAATAATGTTCGTGACAACAAAAAAGCCAAGGTCGCGCCAATACTACTAGCAAAGGAAACCAGCAATACACCCTTCCACAAACCGAATACTGCACCACCTAATAAAGTTATCGCTGCGGCACCCGGCAATGACAATGCAGCCACCAAAACATACAAACCGAAGTACGCAAAAGTCGCTGTTAATGCATTTTCGGCAACCCAAGATTGAAAGCGTACAATAGAGATATATTGCTGGCCATCAAATAAGAAAAAAGCACCAACCACTATAACCACTGCCAATAGCACTAAAAGTTTTGTATATCTCATTACTACATCCTGAATAAAAGGTGTTTATTTGTTCTTTTTCCCAAAGGGATTACAATTAGCTTGTTCTGACCTATGATCACTATAAAGGTTTCGCAACAAAACTGTCATATTGTTGCTCTATTGTCGCTTATCTATACTATTTTCGACTATTTCTCGCTCTATTTGTTATAAGGTACCTTATGGAAGGCTCTATTCCACCCGAACAAGAGGCAGCAACGATCGATTTGACGAATACCTCGTTTTATCTCAATCGTGAGTTAAGCCATCTTGGCTTTAACCAACGCGTACTTGCTCAGGCAATGGATGATGACCACCCGCTACTGGAGCGATTACGTTTTCTATTGATATTTAGCTCTAACCTCGACGAGTTCTTTGAAATTCGCGTTGCCAATTTAAAGAAAGATTTACTGATGCAACGGGAAAAAAGCGGCATGGATGGCATGCATGCATCGGAAGTACTCAGCCAAATCAGCCAAATTTGCCATGAAACAATTGACCAACAATACCAAGTACTTAATGAAGTCCTACTACCGGCACTGGAAACAGAAAGCATTCGTTTTGTGGCAAGGGATATATGGACACCCGAACAAGATACCTGGATTAAGAAATTTGTTAAAAAGGAAGTCCTCCCGGTTATTAGCCCCATTGGGCTTGATCCAGCTCACCCCTTTCCCCGCTTGGTCAACAAGAGCCTGAACTTTATCGTCTCTCTAGAGGGTAAGGATGCCTTTGGTCGTGATACAGGTTTGGCAATTATTCCTGCACCAAGGTCCTTGCCTCGACTAATACGTTTACCCGATGAATTATGTGATAACGGCGACAATCTAGTGTTTCTTTCTTCTATGATTCATGCCCATGCCCATCGCTTATTTCCGGGAATGAAAGTCAAAGGCTGTTATCAATTCCGTATTACCCGTAATGCTGACCTTGATGTTGATGGGGAAGAAGTAGAAGACTTAGCACGAGCACTTCGAGGTGAACTGCATTCACGTCGCTTCGGTCGCGCAGTCAGGCTGGAAGTAGCCGATAACTGTCCGGATGCACTGGTTAACTTTCTACTCAGTGAGACAGACTTATCCGAGCAGGATGTTTATCAAGTCAATGGGCCGGTTAACCTGACACGAATGATGGACATTATGCAAATAATTGATCGTCCAGAGTTAGTCTACCCTCCAATTACGCCGAAAATACCAAAAGGTTTAACACGCACTGATAATATCTTTGACTCCATCAGTAAGAAAGATTTTTTGCTGTTGCACCCTTATGAATCTTTTTCACCGGTGATAGAGCTTATCCATCAAGCAGCTAAAGATCCCAATGTTGTCGCCATCAAACAAACCCTATATCGCACCGGCTCTCACTCTCCTATTGTTAGCGCATTAATTGAAGCAGCCCGTAACGGCAAAGAAGTCACGATTGTGATTGAGCTGAGAGCACGTTTTGACGAAGAAGATAACTTAGATCTCGCCAGCCGCTTACAAGAGGCCGGCGCCTTAGTCGTCTACGGGGTTGTCGGCTATAAGACCCACGCCAAAATGTTGCTGGTAGTCAGAAAAGAAGGCAAAAAACTCGTTCGTTACGTCCATCTTGGTACAGGCAACTATCATGCGGGCACCACCCGTGTTTATACCGATTACTCCCTTTTATCTGCTGATCCAATCATGGCAGAAGATACACATAAGGTCTTCCATCAATTAACCGGCATGGGAAAAACTGAAGAAATGACCAAGGTGCTCAACGCGCCGTTTAACCTCAAACAAAAACTGGTTGAACTGATAGAAAAGGAAGCTGAAGCGGCCAGTAAAGGGCTTGATGCACATATTATCCTCAAGACTAACGGACTCACAGAACCTGTGATCATTCAGTCACTGTATAAGGCCTCTCAAGCAGGCGTTAAAATCGACCTCATTGTACGTGGCATGTGCTGTATCCGACCCGCTATTCCCGGAGTATCAGAGACAATAGCAATACGCTCAATTATCGGACGCTTTCTCGAACACTCACGCGTTTACTATTTTAAGAATGCCTCACCCTCACTTTATTGTGCCAGTGCCGATTTAATGGAGCGTAATCTGAGTCGCCGAGTCGAAACAGGGTTCCCTATTGAAGATAATCGTTTACAGGAAAGAGTGATTGCAGAGCTTCAACTTTATCTTGATGACAACTGGCAAAGTTGGTCTTTGCAAAATGACGGAAGCTACCAGCGGCACAGAGATACAGTAGAAACCGGGGTACAAACGCAATTGCTAGCGATTTTAGGGCAATAATCGCCTTCATTGGCTTGTTTATCACAGCAACAATCCTTATTATGTGACGTCGTTGTAGTTTGAGTCACCTAGAGGGGATTTTATGAGCGATGCAATCACTCACGTAACAGATACCAGTTTTGAAGATGATGTACTTGGTGCAGACGGCCCTGTATTGGTTGATTTTTGGGCAGCATGGTGTGGACCATGTAAAATGATCGCTCCTGTACTGGACCAATTAGCCGGTGAATACGCTGGGCAATTGAAGATCTGTAAAATGGACGTCGATGGGAATAAAGAAACGCCAGCAAAATTTGGCATTCGTGGCATCCCAACTTTGATGATATTTAAAAATGGCAATATGGAAGCACAAACTGTTGGTGCTCTATCCAAGCCTGATTTAGAAAATTTTATCAAAGACAACCTAAAGTAATAAACTCGGCAACCACCCATAAACATTAACTCATTATAATAATGTGGTTGCCTCTAGCTTTTTTGCACCGAATGCTTGCGCCGTGCAAAATATTCGCTATACTGGCAATAACTCAGATTGAACTTAGAAAGCCCTCGACTAAAAAAACCTTAGGGCATAAGCCAAAATAAAGTCTCAACACCTGATTATTCCACTTTTTACACTCTCTCCTATGGAGCTACTCTTAAGTATTGCGTGGACCATTCGTGGTTGTTGTTATTAACCTAATTCTTAAACCTTATTTTTCTAACTGACCTGATTAAATTAGCCAAATAAATTTTCCGTAGTTATCACTGTATTACTACCCTCCTGTTTTACTAACCTCACTTATGATCTTATGAACCTAACTGACCTAAAAACCAAACCTATTGAAGAACTAATTAATATTGCCAATGAGATGGGCCTCGATAACATGGCTCGCTCACGCAAACAGGATGTGATTTTTAACATCCTCAAGCGACACGCCAAAAGTGGTGAAGACATTTATGGCGATGGTGTATTGGAAATCCTACAAGATGGCTTTGGGTTTTTACGCTCTGCCGACAGCTCTTACTTGGCAGGCCCTGATGACATTTATGTATCGCCAAGCCAAATACGCCGCTTTAACTTGCGTACTGGTGACACCATTGCCGGAAAGATCCGCCCACCTAAAGAAGGCGAGCGCTACTTCGCCCTATTAAAAGTTAACGAGATTAACTTCTCTAAGCCGGAAAACTCTCGTAATAAAATCCTTTTCGAAAACCTGACGCCCCTTTTCCCCAATGATCGCTTAAAGCTGGAAACGGGTAATGGCTCAACGGAAGATTTGACGGGCCGCATCATTGATATGATTTCGCCTATCGGTAAAGGTCAGCGCGGCTTGATCGTTGCACCGCCAAAAGCTGGTAAAACCATTATGATGCAGAATATTGCGCAAGCCATTACGCGTAATAACCCTGAATGTCATTTGATCGTTCTGCTAATTGATGAACGCCCTGAAGAAGTGACTGAAATGCAGCGCTCAGTGCGTGGTGAAGTGGTTGCATCTACATTTGACGAACCACCTTCACGTCACGTACAAGTCGCGGAAATGGTTATCGAAAAAGCCAAGCGCCTTGTCGAACACAAAAAAGACGTGATCATTTTATTAGACTCAATCACTCGTCTTGCTCGTGCTTATAACACAGTCATCCCTTCATCCGGTAAAGTCCTAACCGGTGGTGTTGACGCTCATGCCCTTGAAAGACCAAAACGCTTCTTTGGTGCCGCACGTAATATTGAAGAAGGCGGCAGCTTATCCATCGTTGCAACTGCATTGATTGATACCGGCTCAAAAATGGATGAGGTTATTTACGAAGAATTTAAAGGTACCGGTAATCTTGAACTACACCTTGATCGTAAAATCGCTGAAAAACGTATTTACCCGGCCATCAATGTTCGTCGTTCAGGTACTCGCCGTGAAGACTTGTTAATGAGTGAAGAAGAATTACAACGCGTATGGATTATGCGTAAACTGCTCAATGATATGGAAGACGTCGCGGCCACTGAATTCCTTGTTGATAAGCTAAAGGCTTTTAACACCAATGATGAATTCTTCTTGTCGATGAAAAGAAAATAAAAAAACAATGAAGTTTGCACCAATCATAGTAAGGAATATCGTTTCAGGGACAATTTTGGACCTGAGTCGACGACAAAATGTTATTTTTTGGGTCAGTCAGCTTGCCGTTATACTTTCGACAGTATTAGGTGTTTACCTAGCAGCATCAGCAGGTTTAAAAACTGCTGTCGATTTTCATAGCATCGTATCGCAAGAAAAAAATTTTTATACTCTTTCAGCGCTAAAGGAAGAAATCAATTATAACAATGACCTGTTACTGGACTTTGCAGATAAAAACTTTGGCTTTAATGACGATGGCAAAGCCATCTCTTATAAGGGACGTACTTTGCCACAATTAAATTGGTTTGTATGGACGACCATGGCAAATACGACAGAAGCTTTAGAATTACCCGCTGATATTCTTCGTGATACTAATCGCTATCATTTGACTCTAATCAAGGAACTGAAAAACTTTAAAGAATCTTACGGTGTAGACAAAGTTGGGGTAGCAAGGCGTTTTCTAAAATTGATAGAAGAGACCAACACTGAATTAATCCCCAGAATGCAGGATCAATTAACAAACTACCAGAGAAATTTTGCGCCTTATAAAGAATTAGGTAAACACTAGAGCTGTTTCCCGTTATGTTAAGGACAATTTGCCCATCATGTAACACAAAAAGCCTGCAAGCATTCTCTATCGAGGCCCATGAAGTCGAGCGTTGTGATATATGCCATGGCCTATGGTTTGATGAACCAGAACTCATGGCATATATTGAACAACATGCAGACGACAAGCTCTCCAGTTTTGAACTGATTAATGACGACAACTTTAAAGGTAAAGGCTCACGGCAATGTCATGATTGCAACAAGCCAATGATGCGCCACCAATTGCTAGAAGGTTACAAAATTGATATTGATGCTTGCCATTCTTGCAATACGTTTTGGATTGACCCTGAAGAGATCAATCATGTTCAACATTCTCGTGATTTAAAAGCCTCTCTGGCAAAAATTAATCAGGGTTTTACTTGGCGATCATGGTTTTTTGAGTTTTTTTTACGAATGCCTGTCGAATACAATATTCAGCCCAAAAAAATTCCTTGGGTAACCTATATCTTTATCGCCATTAATATCTTACTTTTCTCTGTCAGGCTAGTATCTCCAACTGCTGGTGTGTGGACGATTAATACCTTAAGTGTGCTCTATCCTATTGTTGATTATTCTCAACTAGCGATATCCTTGTTAAGCGCTCAATTTATGCATGGTGATCTCATGCATCTCTTAGGAAACATATATTTTCTGTGGATCATTGGTGACAATGTAGAGGATAGCTTGGGTAAACTCAGGTTTGCCTTGCTTTATATTCTTTGTGGTATTGTGGGTTTCTTACTTGAGCTATATCTAACATTTATTTTTGATCGCGAAATCATTTTGCTGGGAGCAAGCGCTGCGGTTAGCGGTTTATTCGGGATGTACCTGATATGGTTTAGGCACGCCAAACTGAGCATCATGTTGGTTTTCTATCAATTTCGTTTACCTGCCTTTTGGTTTTTTGGTTTATGGCTTATCACCAATATTAGCGGTCTTTTTGCCAGCGACCTGGGCATTGCTTATGGAGCCCATTTGGGTGGTTTTGCTGCGGGCATATTGGTAGCACTTATCTACAAAAATAAAGTGTATGATAACAATACCCTTTTACGCCTACTCAATACCAAGGCACCGGTTATTAATTCCGCCCATCAAAAATAGCCTTTTTAGACAAGCCGCTGACAAAATCCATTGTGCATTTAGGCTTTATTTATGTTAAAAAGCAAAATGCCGCCTCATTCTTTGTTATTCACTCAAAATGACGGCCCTAACACTTTTCTCAATTCAAGCTACAACGGGCAATATGAAATACAAAAACCTGCGCGATTTTATTGACCAACTCGAAACCATGGGTGAACTAAAACGTATTAGTACGCCCGTTGATCCCAATCTTGAAATGACAGAAATTTGCGACCGCACCTTACGTGCTGGTGGCCCCGCATTACTTTTCGAAAACCCTACCAATCACTCTGTTCCTGTACTAGCTAATTTATTTGGCACCCCCAAACGTGTCGCTTTGGGTATGGGTGCAGATTCAGTTGAAGCACTGCGCGAGATTGGCAAACTACTCGCCATGCTTAAAGAACCAGAACCACCTAAAGGCATGAAAGATGCGTGGGATAAACTCCCCATCTTTAAGCAAGTGTTAAACATGTCGCCTAAGGTGATTAAAAAAGCCGATTGCCAGCAACAACAATTCACCGACGATGATATTGATTTGGCTAACTACCCTATTCAAACTTGTTGGCCGGGTGATGCTGGCCCATTGGTAACATGGCCATTAGTTATTACTCGTGGGCCCCATAAAGAGCGACAAAATCTAGGCATTTATCGCATGCAAGTTATCGGCAAGAACCGCTTAATTATGCGTTGGTTAAGTCATCGTGGTGGCGCGCTCGACTTTAGAGAATTTCAGCAACAAAACCCCGGGCAACCCTATCCCGTTGCCGTCGCTCTCGGCGCTGACCCCGCAACTATTTTAGGGGCAGTTACACCGGTACCGGATACACTCAGTGAATACGCTTTTTCTGGTTTATTACGTGGTGGAAAAACCGAAGTCGTTAAATGCATTGATAACGACTTACAAGTCCCTGCCAGCGCGGAGATTATTTTAGAGGGCCATATCTACCCCGATGATATGGCAGACGAAGGGCCTTTTGGTGATCACACGGGCTATTACAACGAAGTCGATCGCTTTCCTGTATTTACTATTGAGCGCATTACTCAACGCAAAGACCCAATTTATCACAGTACTTACACCGGCCGACCACCCGATGAACCTGCTATCTTAGGGGTCGCATTAAACGAAGTGTTTGTACCAATATTACAAAAACAGTTTCCAGAAATTACCGACTTTTATTTACCGCCGGAAGGCTGCTCTTATCGTATGGCCATTGTAACGATGAAAAAACAATACCCCGGCCACGCTAAACGCGTGATGATGGGCGTCTGGTCATTCTTGCGACAATTTATGTACACCAAATTTGTCATTGTCACTGATGACGATGTTAATGCGCGTAGCTGGGAGGATGTCATCTGGGCCATTACCACTCGCACCGATCCTTCACGCGATATAACACTAGTCGATAATACACCTATCGATTATCTCGATTTTGCTTCACCGGTCTCTGGCCTCGGCTCTAAAATGGGCTTAGATGCTACCAACAAGTGGGAAGGTGAAACAACCCGTGAATGGGGAACACCTATTGTGATGGACCAGGAAGTAAAAGAAAAAGTTGATGCTCTTTGGAACGAGCTCGGAATTGATTTAAGTAATTAAGAACCTCGTAAAATAAAAATATTATTTTTATCGCTACTAAAAAATTACGCTTTTTTATTACTGAATAAAATATTCTGTGCTGACTCGCTAATGGCAACAACCGCCGGATGGCTTAATTTTCGTTGTACCGAAATCGCATAATAGCGGCAGGATATTTCACTGGTTGCACCAATTTTTTCAACACCATGCTGACGGGCAACCTCATCCGCAATAACCTCCGGCCCAGGAAACACACCCAAGCCTTCTTCACCAAAGGCTTTCATTAAAGCCGTATCATCAAATTCTCCTTTTATCCGTGGCTGCAATTTGTGTTTTGTTAGCCAACGATCTAACAATAAACGCATCGCACTTTCCATACCAGGAATTAACAAAGGTGCACCATTCAGTGATTCAGGAAAGTTAGCACGCAATTGCTTAGCTAACTGTGGCTCTGCATAAAAGGCCATATTGCTTTCACCCAAAAAATGACTGAAGCCTTTAATTCCCAGCTCTGTTGGTAGCGGCCGGTCCGATACAATTAAATCAATCTTATGTATGGCCAAATCAGCGAATAGTAATTCCAGCTTACTTTCGAGGCAGATAAGTTTGACGGGTTCTGGCAATTGAATGGCCGGATTTAATAAACGATAAGCGATAGATTTAGGCACCACATCTGAAACGCCTACTTTAAACAGCAGATCACTTTCATCTTGGCGGCCGTGCATTAACGCTTCCAGCTCTTTGCCAATCTGAAAAATTTCATCGGCATGGGAAAACGCTAAATGCCCCGCAGATGTTAGTTTTAAACGCCGGCCTATACGCTCAAACAAAGCAATATCCAAAGACTCCTCAAGCTCGCTAACCTGCCCACTGATCGTCTGTGGAGTAAGGTGTAATTGTTCAGCAGCACGGGTGACGCCACCATATTTCGCCACACTCCAGAAATAATACAGTTGCTTGTAGTTGATCATATTGGCGCCTTGCGGGATATTTCTTTACACCTTATCAGTTTTTAACTGATAAAGACCACATTATATTCGAATTTACTTTATACAAGTAATCAATGGATAATCTGCACACTATCTAACCAATGCTAATCGAGGTGCTGTATGTATATTCTGGTTCACGCTAATGGTCTGAAGATGACCAACTCACTGAATGAACACATTAAAAACCGTATTGAGTTTGCATTATCACGGTTCAGCGGGCTTATTACTAAAATTGTCGTTTCCGTTGCCGACGAGAATGGCCCTAAAGGTGGGGTAGATAAAACCTGTACTGTACGAATTAAAACCGATCAGCTGTCAGAATTAATCGTAAAGGATACCGAAACGGATATTTACGTCGCAGTAGGTAGAGCCATTGCTCGCTCAAAACAATCTCTAACACGACACTTACAACGTGCCAAACTATTTGACCGCAAACGCTTATCAACTTACGAACCCTCTAACGATGCAGAAATACTGTTAGAAGAGCATCAATATGACAAAACATAATGTTTTTCAACTATAAAAGAAAATACTGATGAGAGATAATCACGTTCTTTAACCCATTAAACATTGTATAAATTATGAGTCAAACAGATAAAAAAGCATTTCTTGATGGCGGCGCTGGCAGCATTCATGCACCTTTAGAAAAGGGGCTCAACAAAATAGTGACCCCATTCGAGCGTTTTGTAAATCACCAAGCTACCGCAGGCTTGTTATTGATGGCAACAGCGTTGATTGCATTAATCGTTGCCAACAGTCCTTTACTCAGCCATTACCAACAACTACTGCAAACACAAGCTGGTTTTCAAATCGGTGGATGGGCGCTGGAAAAAAGCGTACACCACTGGATTAACGATGGATTAATGGCTCTGTTTTTCTTTGTCGTTGGACTGGAACTGAAACGAGAGATTCTAGTAGGTGAACTGGCAAATTTACGCATGGCAATTTTACCCATTGCGGCAGCCATTGGTGGCATGCTTGTACCTGCACTAGTGTATGTGATGATTAATTTGGATGGCGGTAACCTCAAAGGCTGGGGTATTCCCATGGCCACTGATATTGCTTTTGCCTTAGGCGTTATTGCGTTATTGGCGGCACGTGTACCCAAAGCTCTTATTACCTTTTTAGTTGCTGTGGCTATTGTTGATGACTTAGGTGCCGTTATGGTCATTGCGCTTTTTTATACAGACACACTGGTTTGGGGATTTTTATTAGCAGGTGCAGGTTTAACCGGGTTAATGATTATTGCAAACCTTGCAGGCATCAGGGGCTCCGGCATCTATTTTATTCTCGGTGTATTATTGTGGTTCGTGTTATTGAAATCCGGTGTGCACGCAACCTTAGCTGGCGTTATCACTGCATTCACCATTCCTGCCTTACCTCGATTCAATCCCGACTCGTTCAGTCAGCGTATGCGTCAATTACTGGATAAGTTTGATCACAGCTACAAAGAAGATGGCAACATACTTAAAAACCAAGATATGGCCGCACTGGTACAACGTTTAGGGGATGG
>JBOEHG010000046.1:0-3829 GCA_050633825.1 Cellvibrionaceae bacterium
GCGCCTTCGGCCACTCGGCCACTTCTCCGAAAATTGTTCATGTGCCCCTAAAAAAAGGCAGCGCATAATAACATATTTTTATAAAAATCAAAGGGCTAGATGGCTGGCAAGTAGCTTAATGAGAAATATTTTTTATGATATAGAGAATGCCTAACTTATTGAAAAGTTAGGCTCTCGATGGAGATGACTGTTGCGATAGTCCTTTACGCTTTTTCACTTTTTAACAATAAAAGTAAAAATTAGTCTTCGGCTGTTTGAGCCTGATTTTTCTCTCGCTGAATACGCTCGTAAATTTCTTCACGATGTACGGCAATGTCTTTAGGGGCATTAACACCAATGCGAACCTGATTGCCTTTGATTCCTAAAACAGTAACAGTAACATCGTCACCGACCATTAGGGTTTCGCCAATACGGCGGGTTAATATAAGCATTGCTCTCTCCTGTTCCTATCCTGTAAATCGTTTTGTATCATTCTTGATTAAGACCACAACAAGGTCCTATCCGTTCATCGATCACTTACAATTATCTGTTATTCCTAAATAACTATTAGTAATGATTAGCTTTCTGCATCCAATCCGAATGCTCTATGTAAACTACGTACAGCCAGTTCTATGTAACGCTCGTCGATAATCACTGAAATCTTTATTTCTGATGTTGTGATCATCTGTATATTAATACTCTCATCTGCCAGAGTCTTGAACATATTGGCTGCAACGCCTGCATGAGAACGCATTCCCACACCTACAATTGAGACTTTAGCAATACTGTCGTCAGTCACAATTTTTTGGGCACCCAATTCAGCAGCCACTGGCTCCAGTACTTTTTGTGCTCTCTCCATTTCATTACGGTTTACCGTAAAGGTTAGATCTGTTGTGTTGTCTGCAGCAACGTTCTGCACAATCACATCAACTTCTATATTGGCTTCACCCACTGGAGCAAGGATCTTTGAAGCTACGCCGGGAGTATCAGGAATCCCCTGTACAGTTACTTTGGCTTCATCACGGTTAAATGCAATACCTGAAACCACAGGTTGTTCCATAGTACTAAACTCCTCGTCGATTGTAATTAAGGTTCCAGAACCTTCCTGAAAACTATGTAGCACCCTTAAAGGTACATTATACTTGCCTGCAAACTCGACAGCCCGAATCTGGAGCACTTTTGAGCCTAAACTGGCCATTTCCAACATTTCTTCAAAGGTAATCTGCTCTAGCTTTCGCGCACTAGACACAACCCTTGGGTCTGTAGTGTATACCCCATCAACATCGGTGTATATTTGACATTCGTCGGCATTAAGGGCCGCAGCTAAGGCAACACCAGTAGTATCAGAACCACCTCGACCTAGGGTAGTAATATTGCCATCCTGATCAACACCCTGAAAGCCTGCAACGACAACAATACGCCCAGCACTTAAATCAGAGCGGATATTATGTTCATCTATCGACTGTATTCTTGCCTTCGTATGAGCATCATCGGTCAATATTCTAACCTGTGTACCCGTATATGAGCGAGAGTCACAACCGCGCGCTTTTAGTGCCATGCACAATAAAGCAATAGTTACCTGTTCACCCGTTGACAATAAAACGTCCATTTCACGGGCATCAGGCGTATCTTGCATCTCTTGTGCAAGTCCAACTAAACGGTTAGTTTCGCCGCTCATAGCAGAAACAACAACCACTAAGTCATTGCCCTGTTGCCGGCTAGCAATCAATTTATCAGCGATTGCCTGAATTCGTTCGACAGTGCCTACTGATGTACCACCAAATTTTTGAACCAATAGGCTCATTTAATAATCCTTAAAGTATATCTTCTCAGAATGTTGCTTTTCGTGCCAGCATTAACTAAAGGTGGCGTATTTAACACTATCTACTAACAAAAGTTAATAGCCTCAATAAATAAAGTGGCATATTTGTCATGCATTTTCACTGACCCAGGATTCAGTGGCATCAAAAGCTCCATTAATCCCATTAGGATCGGTACCTCCGCCTTGAGCCATATCGGGCCGGCCACCACCTTTACCACCAACCATAGGCGCTACCAAGCGCATAAGATCTCCCGCTTTGTAACGAGAAGTTAAGTCCTGAGTCACTCCAGCAATCAGAGAGACTTTATCTGCTTCCGCAGCAGCTAATAGAAAAACACTATTATCCAGCTTTGACTTTAAAGAATCTGCCAATTCGCGCAAGGTCTTGGCATTGGCTCCTTCAATTTTGTGCGTAAGCACTTGAATACCCGATATATTTTTTGCTTTAGAGACTAAATCACCGCTGGTTTGACTTGCCATTTTGGCCTGTAAGGCCAATAGTGATTTCTCTTGCTCCTTAGAGTGCGCTACTAATTGGTCTAATTTATCCAACAAATTAGCAGGATTTGCTTTCACTAATTGAGCAGCTTGTTGTAATTGTGCTTGCAGTTGATCAAACGCCGCCAATGCTTTCTCACCGGTTACGGCTTCTATACGCCTAACGCCGGCAGAAATACCCGACTCAGATACAAGGTGTAATAAACCAATATCCCCTGTTCTTTCAACATGGGTACCACCACATAGCTCGACAGAAAAACCATCACCCATGGTTAAAACACGCACTTCGCTACCGTATTTTTCATCAAACAACATCATTGCGCCTTTTTCCTTAGCTGCATCCATTGAACACAATTCAGTTAACACCGGCGTGTTACGACGAATTTCTTCATTCACCCGCTGCTCTATTAGCTTCAATTCTTTTGGCGTCACTGCCTCAAAATGTGAAAAATCGAAACGCAATTTTTCTGAATCAACTAAAGAGCCTTTTTGAGTAACATGCTCGCCTAAAACTTCTCTTAGTGCAGCATGTAAAAGGTGAGTCGCCGAGTGATTTAACGCTGTTGCCTGACGTAGGCCATGATCAACTTGTGCCTGCACCTGATTACCTATAGAAATAGCACCATCAAGTACACGCCCAATATGAACATGATTGTTACCACTTTTTTGGCAATCACGAACCTCAAAGCGGTTATCACCTACCGATAAATAACCGGTATCGCCCGCTTGACCACCTGATTCTCCATAAAAAGGGGTTTGTGATAAAACAACAATACCATCTTCACCTTCTGCGAGCTGCTCAACGGTTTTGCCTTCTTTGTAAAGACCAACAACCTTGCCAGTATCACTTAAGGTGTCATACCCTAAAAATTCTGTTTCACCATCAATGTTAATGGTATCGCTGTAGTCAACTTTAAAATTGCCTGCCGCTCTAGCACGTGCACGCTGTTGAGCCATACATTCTTGATAACCGGGCATATCCAATTCAAAACCACGTTCACGGGCAATATCATTGGTTAAATCGGTTGGAAAACCATAAGTATCATGCAAGGTAAAGACAACGTCCCCTGGAATCTCTTTTCCAGACAGTTCAGATAATGCCGACTCAAGCAAGCCCAAGCCTTTCTCAAGAGTTTTAGCAAATTGCTGTTCTTCAGATAATAATACCTTTTCAACCTGTGCTTGTTGTATAGCGAGTTCTGGGTAGGCTTCACCCATTTCTATTACTAGTGCTGACACTAATTTATAAAAGAAAGTCTCTTTTTGACCTAACTTATGACCATGCCTGACAGCACGTCGAATTATTCTACGCAATACGTACCCGCGCCCTTCATTAGCGGGTAATACACCATCAATTATCAGAAATGCGCAAGAACGGATATGATCTGCAATCACTCGAAGTGACTTATCATCTTTATCTTTTGCATGAGTTATTTCTGCTGCTGCGCTTAACAAGTTTTGAAATAAATCGATTTCATAATTGCTGTGTACTTTTTGCATAACTGCGGCGATTCGCTCTAAACCCATACC
>JBOEHG010000047.1:0-41883 GCA_050633825.1 Cellvibrionaceae bacterium
AAGCCCGGATTAATCCGGGCTTTTTTGTATTGTTCATTTTTAAGAAGTCGCTGCTTTTGCTGATTCCTCTATTGGCTTTTGCTCGCACTCACGACATTCGTATTGATCATAATAATTTTGTAAGAATTGATTGAAGTTAATACTTGTATCCGCTTCAATTCTTGATTGTTGCTCGAGAGACTCTTTAGCCATTTTTGTATAATAATCAACTTTCCCTTGATCAAGGGTATGCTCTAAAAAATGTTCTCTATTTTTTAAGGAAGCATTCATTGCTAATCGATAAAAAGTTACTTGTTGTTCATGTAGGCTTTCGATAATTTTAGCTGATGGTGTCAGGCTGTCATTGTTAAATTTCATCAATTCATTTGTTAGCGCTTGTTGATAGCTCCTGTCAGTATCGCAAGTGTTTAGATCAAGCAGTTCTGCAATAGGCTTTAATTTTTCTATTATTTCTTTGCCCCAGTCTCTAGCGCCTCTTTCTTTGCCATTATGGAATAATGTCAATAATGGGTCGCGACCGTTATAGACCATTCGGTGTTGGTTTTCTTGAAGTTGTAGATACTCTTTTTCATCCGATGGCGGGCTATCTTCTAATAAACAAAAAAGTAAAAATGTATCCAAAAATTGTATTTGTTGTTGGTTGATACCAACTGGATCATAAGGGTTTAGATCTAAACAACGAACCTCTATATATTCAACACCGCCAGTGGATAACGCATTGAGTGCTGTTTGTCCGCTTTGTGTGGTTCGCTTCGGCCGAATCACGCTATAAAATTCATTTTCAATTTGTAGCAGGCAATCGTTGAGTTGTTTATGTTGGCCTTCTTGGTCTAATACACCAATAGCGGCATAATCTGGGTGAGTTTGTGTAATGGCCTGACACAAGGTTTGTGTATAGCTGTCGAGGCAGTTGTAGGTGATAATCAGTGATTCCTGTGCGGAACTTTGATAGCCAAGGTCGCCCATTCTTAAAGAGGTGGCATAAGGTGTATGCAGGCTATGGGTGTCTTTGCCTACAGGCACTAATTTGTGGTCACGTTCACTGATAAATGTTTTGCAAACAGCAGGCGCTGCCCCAAAAAGATAGAGTAAGATCCAAAAATACCGACGAAAGTTTCGAATCAATCGAAAATAGCCTTCAGTTTTGTAGTCCATCAAACTTAAGTTGCTTTTGTCTTGGGTGCGTAAGAACTGCCAAAAATCATCCGAAACTGAAAAGTTGAAATGGGTGCCAGCGATGGTTTGCATGGCGCGACCATAACGGTAGCCCAAGCCTAAACGATAAATGCTTTTCATTCGTCCGCTATTTGAGCTGCCGTATTGGGCGATAGGGATCTCTGTATCGCTGCCAATCATGCACGGCATGCTGTTAACCCAGAGAGATTCATCGCCGATATGCTGGTAGGTGTAGCGATGAAGATCATCCAGTGTCTGAGTGAGTCCTTTGACGCTACTACTGGGCGGCGTAATAAATTCTAGTAAGGCTTCGCTGTAGTCTGTTGTGATGCGGGGGTGTGTCAGCGCTGAACCTAAAGCCTTGGGGTGAGGCGTTGAGGCTAGTTTTCCATTAAGGGATGCCCTCAAGCTTTCTTTTTCAAGCCCTCGGGTGATGTTGGCAATGTCTGCCAGATTGGCGGCGGCTCGTATGCTATCTAAGCGCTCGAAGAGGGAGGGCATATTTCAGGTCCTTGTTCAGGCTTGGCTGCTCATAATAGCAAATAGGTGATTAAAATGGGCAGCGAGTTCGATGATGAGTGAGCGCTAGCGTTATTAACTCCGCCCTCTTTATGAAGCTGCAGCCTCGGTATGGCTTGGCTCTCCGTTACTTAACTCAAGTATATTTTGTTGTGAGCTAGTATTGGGTTCTTCCTGTTTGTCTCCTGTTTCCTTCTCTTCTGCAAGTTCGTCTGAAGTTGCAGTGAGGGGCGGCGGCAGCTGGTCCTCGGGTATGAGAGGTAGTCCCTTGGGGGTTGTTTCACAGTTCATCATAGTAATGCGAAGTGTAAAATCCTTGCTGTTAACTTCAAATAGCTGATTGACGGCTTCGTCATGATGCTTTGCCCTGAAAAGTTGAGATGGCTCGCGACCATCTACCCATTCGCCAGATTTGGCCAGAAAATAACCTTCTTGATTCTGTAAAATATACATAATACCTATATTTTTTTGAGTGGTGGAACACATTTTTTGCTTGTTTATGAGAACTTTTAATGGATATTTCTCATAGATGTAAATAGTGTCTCAAAATGGATAAAACCACAATATATTGTTGTTATTATTTATTGGCTTTTGGCGTCTATACTCAGATTCACACTTTCTTCACATTTTAGTCATGTAACATGAACTATAGTGGCTATCCGCTGTATTACTTCAGCGTAGGCTGTGGTAGTCTGCTGCTTATGTGTTTTGTGAAGAAGGTGTCATAAGCGCCTGTATTTTATAAGATAAGCGCTGAATTTAAGTGTTTTCAGTCTACAATAAAGAAATGGGATTATCAGTTTGTTAGTTGAGTTACCACATATGGCCAAAGGACAACGTTTGCAGTCCGGTCTTGTCAGTCCTTTGCTTTTGGCAAAGGGGGTGGTCGCTCTATTGTTGGTTTTATGGATGGCGGTCAGTCTATCGAGCGTGTTTTGGAAGCTATTGCCTCAGCCTGATATACAGGAAGCAGATATTTCTGCAAATGCGGCAGCATTTTCGAATACCAAAAAATCAGCCCTTCCTCCTGTTGATATTGATGCGCTAAAGAATATCAAGCTATTTGGCGATGAAGTGCAGCCAGTGCCTGTTGCGCAGGTTGCTGCTGAGCCCGTTAAAGAAGATGTTGAGGAAACTCGCCTGAATCTCGAATTAGTGGGTTCATTTGCGAATGAGGATCAAAAGCGGGCCTATGCGATTATTGCCAATGGCAAAAAGCAGGAGCTTTACCGTGTTGATCAAGAAGTTGCCGGTTTAAATAATGTGAAATTGCGTCGGGTGTTTGCTGAAAAGGTGATATTAGATAATCGCGGTAGGCAAGAAGCTCTGTTTATGTATCCAGAAGGTAAGCCGATTACTTCTAGTCGAAGTGTTGTCTCGCCAGAGCTTTCTAATCCGGCTTCAGCGGAGAGCTCATCGTCGCAAACATTGGCAGGCTTAAATTCCAATCAGCGTTTGGAAAAAATCAGTGATGCTATCCGTTTTTCTCGCAAAACAAAAGACGGAAAAATGGTGGGCTTCAGGGTGTTGCCAGGGCGTAATAGGGCGGCGTTTGAACAAACAGGTTTAAAGTTAAATGATATCGTTACGGCAATCGATGGGCAAACGCTGGATAACTTAAAGTCAGCGAACAAAATCTATCAAGAAAAGCGTAATGCAACACAAGCCAGCTTAACCGTTTTGCGCGGTGAAGAAGAGCTGACGGTTGATGTCGACTTAAATAATATTAACGTTAATTAGAAAGAAATGGATTGGACAGTGAAAGTATTTTTATCCTTAATGTCGAAGATTATTTTTATCTTGCTGATGGTGTGTTCCTTAAGTGTCGGTGCGCAATCTGAAGAAGAGCAAAAATGGCAGGTTAATTTTAAAGATTCTGATATTCAGGAAGTGATTAAGTTTGTCGCCGATGTCACCGGTAAAACGGTGGTTATTGATCCGCGAGTAAAAGGGCGAGTGAAGGTCATTTCTGCTGAGCCACTAACGGAAAATGCATTATATGATTTGTTTTTATCGGTATTAGAAATTCAAGGATTTACTGCAATTGAAGTGGGTGACGTTGTAAGAATATTGCCCCGCAAAGATGCGCGTACATCTGCTGTGCCTGTCACCAGTAAATCCGGCCTTGGTAGTGATGCCTATATTACTCAAGTGATTCAGTTGTATAACGTTTCTGCGGCTAAAGTATTACCAGTGCTTCGTCCACTTGCGCCGCAGCATGCCCATTTGGCTGCTTACGCACCGAGTAATGCCATTATTATTTCTGATACGGTTGCTAATATTGCGCGCTTGAAAGATGTTATTAGTCGCATAGATCGTGCAGGTGTTGCTGATACCGACATTATTGGCCTGAAATATGCGCAAGCAGAATCCATGGTGAAAATGTTGCAGACTTTACAAAAAACAGATGAAAAGGATGCGCCCAAAAATTCGAAAACATTAATGGTGGCTGACGCTCGTAGTAATAGTATTTTGGTTACCGGTGATGATGTACGCCGTAAGCGTATTAAAGAGTTGGTTAATCGTCTTGATGTGCCTCGTCAGCAATCGGGTAATGTGCGAGTGATTTATCTTGAGTATGCTGATGCTGAAGAAGTGGCTACGGTTTTGTCAAAAGTTGTTTCTAATATTTCTAAGCTAGATCCGTCGAAAGAAAAAAGCGCAACGGGTGGTGCGGGGGCAGCCACAGTTGAAGCTGATGCCAGTACCAACTCCTTATTAATTACTGCTGATGCTGCAACCCTTGAAACATTATTGCCTGTTATTGATCGTTTAGATATTCGCCGTGCGCAAGTATTGGTTGAGGCTATTATTGTCGAAGTAACGGGTGACCTTAATCGTAAGTTGGGTGTTGAATGGGCTGCGCTGAAAGATGATCGAGTCGCTGGTGGTTTTCTTAATAGTACAAATATTCTCGCGTCAGCAATTGCGAACCCTGAGAGCGCGGCTTTTACTGGATTGGCCATTGGTGGTGCTAAAGAACAGTCTAATGGTTCAAGTTTTGCGGGCATTATTAATGCACTCCAAACAAACAGTGAAGCGAATATTCTTTCAACGCCGAGCATCTTAACGACTGATAATAATACGGCAACCATTTCTATTGGTGAAAATGTTCCCTTCGTTACCGGTTCTTTCACAACCTCAACCGGTGATGCGAGTAATCCGTTCCAAACGATTACACGTGAAGATGTTGGTATTAATTTATCGGTCACGCCACAAATTAGTGAGGGTGATACAGTCGTCTTGGAGATTGAGCAAGAAGTTTCTAATGTTAGTAATCAGCAGATCTCAGGTGCTTCTGATATCGTTACCTCAGAAAGAAAAATTCAGACACAAGTGATTGCTAATGATAATGAAATAATTATTCTCGGTGGTCTTCAGCAAGATCAGGTTAATGAAACCAGCGATCGAGTACCGTTGCTAGGTGATATTCCATTGCTGGGTTCGCTTTTTCGATATGATAATACAACGAAAGAAAAAACTAATTTAATGATTTTTTTAAAAGCCAGTATTATTCGTGATGAAGTGACATTGCGCGGTGCTACTGCTGAGAAATATAAGTCTATACGTGATGGTCAGTTGAAAAGTCGTAAAGAAGGCGTTGCTCTAATGCGGGATGATGTTATTCCATTGCTACCAATTTGGAATGATGACCCATCGGCGTCTAATGCTAAATAAGCTAAGTAGATAATTGTGTCTGAAGAAATGCAGCAAGATTTCGAAATCCCTTTTGGCTTTGCAGAACAGCACGGCGTCTTTGTGCAAGACGGCTCGTTAATTTGTAGTGGTGATGTTTCTGCGCCGATATTGTTAGAGTTGCAGCGTATGCTCGGGTCAGACCTGTCTGTTAGTACCATTGACGAAGTAACGTTTAAGCGTCAGTTGACACAAAAATATCAAACAGGTGATGGTGCAGCACAGAGAGCGGCGGATCAGTTAGATGCAGAGCTTGACCTCGGAAAAATCGCCGATGATCTTGAGCAGCAGTCAGACCTTTTAGCTGGTGATGATGACGCGCCAGTGATTCGTTTGATTAACGCTATTCTCTCGCAGGCAATTAAAGAAAAAGTATCTGATATTCACATCGAACCTTTTGAAGATCGTGTTGCGGTTCGCTTTCGTATCGACGGTGTTTTAAAAGAGGTATTAGGCCCAAAACCAGAGTTTGCTGCTGTGCTGGTATCTCGTTTAAAAGTGATGGCTAAATTGGATATTGCTGAAAAGCGTCTTCCGCAAGATGGTCGGATTACCGTTCGCATCGCCGGCCACGGTGTTGATATTCGTGTATCGACGATTCCCTCTGCTCACGGTGAGCGAGTGGTCTTACGTTTATTGGATCAGGCAGCGGGTCACCTAAGTGTTGAACAGTTGGCAATGCCTAAAGAAGTGTATGAACGCTTCGGTGAGAGTCTTGCAAAACCCCACGGTATTATTTTGGTAACGGGCCCCACCGGCTCGGGTAAAACCACAACGCTTTATGCGGGCTTAAGTAAAATTAATGATCGTAGCCGTAATATTTTAACGATTGAAGATCCTATCGAATATTTATTGGCGGGTATTGGTCAGACTCAGGTAAATACCAAAGTTGATATGACTTTTGCTCGTGGCTTGCGAGCAATATTACGTCAAGATCCTGATGTGGTGATGATAGGTGAGATTCGTGATACTGAAACAGCATCCATTGCTGTTCAGGCCAGTTTGACCGGCCATTTGGTATTGTCGACCCTGCACACCAACACTGCTATTGGTGCGATTACTCGTTTGCATGATATGGGTGTTGAGCCCTTTTTGTTAGCATCCAGTTTAGAAGTGGTGATGGCGCAACGTTTAGTACGACTTTTGTGTGAGCATTGTAAAGAACCTCATGGTTTGACAGAGTCTGAGTGTGAGCGCATCGGCG
This sequence comes from Cellvibrionaceae bacterium, assembly GCA_050633825.1. Classification (GTDB taxonomy): domain Bacteria; phylum Pseudomonadota; class Gammaproteobacteria; order Pseudomonadales; family Cellvibrionaceae; genus CANLBN01. The sequence continues at coordinate 6,596 of JBOEHG010000047.1, forward strand.
CGGAAGTATCGACCTTGAGTGAGAGTACAGTTTTTCAAGCAAAAGGTTGTGAGCATTGTAATCAAACAGGTTATCGTGGCCGTACGGCTATCTATGAATTGATTGTTGTTGATGATGAGTTGCGTCAATTAATTCACGAAGGTGCAGGTGAGCAATCGATGTTGCGCTATGCTCGCAAAAATAGTTCTTCGCTTATGGCGGATGGCCGTCGTCGTATTCTTGAAGGTACCACTAGCCTTGAAGAAGTATTACGAGTCACTGCGACGGGGTAGGAACACTTCAGAATGGCAGCTTTTAGTTATCGTGCAATTAATGCTACTGGGAAAGTCGTTAAGGGAACTCTTGAGGGTGATTCCGAACGTCAGGTTCGTGGACAGCTACGTACACAAAAGCTGAAACCTATCAGCGTTGAAAGCGCCAAAGAAAAGCAGCAAAAAACATCAGAGAGCCGCTTATTTGCTCCTCGATTGAGGACAAAAGATCTCACCTTATTGACTCGCCAATTGTCTTCATTGGTTCAATCCGGCATGCCTTTAGTTGATGTACTGCAAGGCGTTGCCAAACAATCTAGAAAACAATCGATCCAGTCACTAGTCTTGCAAATACGGTCTCGGGTACTTGAAGGTTTGAGTTTTGCACAAGCCTTGGCTGAGCACCCACGTTCTTTTGACTCTATGTACCGGGCAATGGTTAATGCGGGCGAGCAGGCAGGCTTTTTGGGCCCCGTACTTGAGCGTCTGGCTGACTATACTGAAAATAGCCAGCACTCCAAGCAGAAGCTGATGTCAGCCATGATCTACCCGATGGTGTTGATGGTGGTTTGTGTGGCTATTGTGATAGCGCTTATGACCTTGGTGGTGCCGCAGTTAGTCGGTACTTTTACTAGAGCGAAGGCAGAATTGCCATGGTCAACAGAAATGCTGATTAGTATAAGTGATTTTCTTCGGGCTTATGGTGTGTACTGCTTTTTGGCTCTTGCTCTTGCCTTTACGGCTTTTAAGCGCTGGCTAACTGTCCCGGCTAATCTTCGGAAATGGCACCGAGTCCTCATAAAATTACCTATTACTGGACATATAATAGTGCAGTCGGATACCTCACGGTTTGCTGGCACGGTCAGTATGTTGCTGGATAGCGGTGTACCTTTGTTGCAGGGTCTGCGGATTAGTTCTCAGACAATGAACAATCTTATCTTGCGTGAGCAGGCTGAGAAAGTGGCGAATACGGTTCAGGAAGGGTCCAGTTTGCATCGGGCCTTGGATCAAGCTGACGTGTTTCCACCGCTGATGGTGCAAATGGCATCAAGTGGCGAAATGAATGGTACATTGGCGGAGCAGTTGAGTTACGCTGCGCGCAGCCAAGAAAGAGAGCTAGATCTTCAGCTCTCAACAGCGCTCAGTATCGTCGAACCAGTGACGATTGTGACGATGGCCTTGGTTGTTGGCGGCATTATGTATGCAATATTAACCCCAATCTTCGGTATGACCGATCTATTGTAGTGACAAAAACAAACTTTATTGAGAAGCAAAAGAGAAAATGAGAAGACAGATGAAAACACAAAACGGTTTTAGTTTAATTGAAATAATGGTTGTGCTGATCATTATTGGTGTTATTACCGCAGGCGTGGGCGCCAAGTTTTTGGGTAAAGCTGATGAAGCACGCTTTAAGCAAGTAAAAGTTGATTTTTCGAATATTGAAAAGGCGCTTAGCCTTTATAAATTAGACAATTACAACTTCCCTACAAATGAGCAAGGTTTGGAAGCCTTGATTGAAAAGCCTGCTGAAGCGCGTCAATGGCAAGAGGGTGGATATTTAAATCGATTGCCTATTGATCCTTGGGGCAATGCTTATGTTTATATCACTCCAGGCGAAGGGCAGCCATTTGACCTTTATAGTTTAGGTGCTGATGGGAAGAGCGGTGGCGAGGGTAATGATAAAGATATTTATATGGGTAAAGAAGCTGAGCAATAATTGCTGACACGCTTAGCAGTTTTGTCGATGGCCTTTTTGTTTTTATTCTTGTAATTATAGTCATAGTATAGAGATAGTATCGAGGTGCCTTACCAATCTAAAAAAGGTTTTTCAATTCTTGAATTGTTAGTTGTGTTACTAATAATTGCTGTTATTTCTGCAGGTGTTGCTTTATCAGTCGGCTCAGGTTCTGCGGCAAAAAGAATTAATCAAGAAGGCGAAAAACTATTTGCTCAGATGTTGTATGCACTTGATGAAGCGCTGGTCACTGATCGTGCGATAGGAATTGATTTTAAACAAGAAGAAAATGACCCAAACTATTCTAATGATTATGAATGGAAACGCCATGATGGTTTTGATGATGATGGTATCCCTGTTTTTACATCGAAGTCAGAGCCGGGTCAGTTTATCGGAAGGGGAGATCCTCTTGGTAAGCGCGCTCTTAGTGAAAATGTAGCGTGGGGTGAGTTGGAGATTGACGGGGAGGATGATCTGGATAAATTGTTGCTTGACGATGATGATGAAGAGAATTCAATTCCAGAATTAATTTTCTACCCTTCGGGTGAAATTACAGAATTTTCATTAACCATCACCATGACAGAAGAAGAGCTAAGTAACAATCCTGAAGCGGCGAATAATTACTATAAAATATATATCAACGATCGTGGCCAATTAGAGCGCCTTCGGGTGGGTGAGAAAGAGGAATGATAACCAAGAATAACGCCAAAAAAATAAATAAAGGCTTTACCTTGGTTGAAGTTGTAGTCGCTATTGCGATTATTGGTTTTACTGTCCCTGCTGTTATGTCCTTAATGATTAATCAAACCAATTATGCTGGTACCATTAGAGATAAAACCATTGCCAATTGGATCGTTGAAAATAAAATGGCCGAGTTGCATCACAATAATAGAAATCTTCAAATAATTCCTCGTAGAGAGGCTAGAGATACTATTGAGATGGCAGGAGCCGAGTGGAGTTTTTCGATGGATATTGAAACTGCCGGCGATAATGATGAAACCATTAAATATAAAATGACAATAAGCCGTGAAACGGATCAGCCTTTAGCAACGCTGGAGGTTTTTTTAGATGCGACCTAAGCTGGCACATTACAGTTTCACAGGTTTTACTTTGATTGAAATGTTGGTTGCCTTAGCTATTGGTGCCGCTATTGCTGCGCTTTCTTATCAGGCTCTCGACGGCGTGATTAAAGCGGATGAGCGTGTGACAGAAGTGATCGACCAAATTAATGAGGTCGATCGTGTTTGGCAGTATATGAGTAATGATCTGTTGGCTGCTGTGCCACGGACGTGGTTTGATTATCAAGGTGAGCAGCAACCCGCTTTATATGGTCCAGGCGGTGATCGCCTTTCCCAGAGTGATGTTTTAGTTGCTGATGGTGATGATTATGTCTTACGGTTTATACGGGCTAATAGACGCAATATTTTAAATGTATCGCGCAGTGATTTATTTATTGTGGGTTATCGTTTAACCATTGATGAAAGCAACGGTAACGATGAAAAAATATTATGGCGTGATAGTTGGTCTCCGGTAGACGGTAGTGAAGAGCCTAAAGTACAGCAGCGACTTTTGTTAAGTGGAATTAAGGATATGCAGCTCAGCTATTGTTCGACGGATTTCAATATTCAATTGCCGAGAGAGTGTAATAACGGTGGTTGGCCTGCTGTAAGTGGTACCACGACAGCAGTACCTAATTTGCCTGCGGCAGTGATGGTGACCCTTGAAACGTCTAATTTTGGCGAGCTAAGGCGACTCTTTGGTTTGGCGATAAGGCAGTGAGTCGATATCAACTATATAGCGTTGGTAGGCAGCGAGGAACAGTACTTATTATTAGTCTGTTAGTTGTCACTATTATTATTGGGTTGGCGGTCAGTTTTAGTAGCCGATTTCAGGTGACTCTGGAGCGTACAAAAAATAGATTAGCCTTAAGTGGTGTTCAGCAATGCCTCTACAGTGTTGAGAGTGGATTGATTGGTATTTTGCGCAAAGACAAAAAAGATGATGTCAATAATGGCTTTAGTCGATTGGATCATTTTGATGAAGATTGGGCTCAAGATCCCGGTGCCATTGAACTTACTCTACAGTCAGAATGTTTAGCAACTAAAGTGAAGCTGTCTGTAGTGGATGCGCAAAGCCTATTCAATTTAAACCGCATGGGAGATAGGCCGCCTAATTATGATCCTAATTTACCATTTGAGACCCGTTATACCGAAGATCAGAAACGTTTTATTCGTTTATTGCAAACGAGAGATGACCCTACGGCTACCAGTTTGGTGAGCTCAGATGAAGCAGAAGCATTGGCCGATGCAGTGATTGATTGGATTGATGCAGATGATACGACTCAAGGTGTAGGTGGTGCAGAGACAGGTTATTATCTGTCAAAGGAAAAGCCCCATCGAGCGGCAAATCAACCTTTTGTTAGTGTGAGTGAACTATTATTAGTGAAGGGCTTTGAGGATCGGGAAGAGTTGTATAAAGAAGTTGCGCCATTGTTGGTCGCTTTGCCGAATATCGGCCTTGAGCCCAGCCTTAATGTTAATACGGCTGATGTTCGTTTACTGCGTACTGTTAATAGAAATACGGATCCTCTCCCCATTGATCTGGCAGATGCAGAGCAATTGGTCGTGGAGCGCCCTAAATCGGCAACAGCAAATATAAATGCAGATGATAGTGCTAATACAAATACGTCATCATCGACAAGTAGTAAAGAGTTTGAATCCATCAGTGATTTTCAGGGTAGTTCGGATTTTAAAGCAATTTTTACAGACCCTGCTGACCAGCCTAATTTAGATGGTTTAGATGTTGGTAGCGATTTATTTTTTTTAGTATCAGAAATTGAAATAGGTGGGGTTAATCGCCGTAATTACGGTTTGATTGAACGGTCTAATAATGCCGGTAAATACACTGCGCGAGTGATTCGCCGTGGCAGTGATGGTATTTTTTAAACATGGTATGCTGTTAGTGCAGCTTTCATATATTATTTGATTAAATGGCAGAACCATTATGGCAGAAAAGCTCATAATACAATTATTACAGGAATTTTCTGAAGAGGAAGGAGCTGTTGTTCGTCATTTTCGTTGGGGTTATGTCGATGAATTATCCGATTGGCCAGAAGATGCTGCCTTAGGCTCCGATGAAGATTTGTTGATGGCGCTTGATAGTACATCGCAAGCAGCTGTATTGCTTATTCCTGGCAACAAAGTGGTTAGCTTGCCTGTTGCTTATGATAAAAAAGAAGCGCGTCACTTTGCCAAGCTGTTGCCTTATCAAATCGAAGATGATGTGCTGGGTTCTGTTGACGATTTGCACTTTGCTATTAGTAATGAAAAAAGTAGTGAAGTTATTTCGGTTGCCTATACCGATAAAGACTGGCTCTTTAATTTGCTTGAATGGTTTAGTACAAATAATATTACTATTGAGCACTGCATTACTGATTTTCAGTGTTTGAAAGCCATCAATAACGAGTTGCTTTTATGGTTTGTAGACGACGGTTTATTAGGCCATAGAGCAAATGGTTTAGGCTTTAGTATTTCTCAGCCGATGTCACAACCTTTTTTAAAAGATATGTTGCTCAATCAGCAAGATATCGAAGATCCTTGGCAGGTTCGTATTTATGTTGATGATGCCGAGACGAAAGAAATTATCGAAAGTCATATTATGCCGCCGGTTGAATACGATGTTGTTATCGGTCATCCACCGCTCGACTTTTCTCAAGAAAATCACTTGAATTTTTGTTCAGGTAAGTACGGCAAAAAATTACCTGTTCAACAATGGTGGCAGGAAGCGAAGCCGGTAGCATTATTGGCTGCGGCTGCCGTTGCCGTCTTTTTTGTGGCGTCCTTTGCCGATATTTATTTAATTAAACAGCAGCAGGCCAAATATCAACAAGAAATTACCACTGCATACCGCGAAGTCATTCCACGAGGCCCCTTAACTGATCCTGTTCGGCGCTTAAAATCAGTATTGGGTTCAGGTGCAACAAGTGCTCAGTCTAGTCAAAGTGTTTTTTTATTATCAAAAGTGGCACCAGTAATGGATAAGTTGAAAATAGATTTAACGACACTTAACTATAATCATCGCGAACAAACGCTGCGTATTAATATAAAAGCCGATTCGTTTAACGGTATCGAACAATTTAGACAGCAATTAGAGCAACAGGGTGTAACGGCTGAATTGCAAAATTCAAGTGCAGCTAATGAAGGTTTTCAAGCGCGCCTGCGTATCGGTTTAAAGGGAGCAAGAAATGGATAAGTTAATCACTTGGTGGGAAGGGTATGAGCCACGAGAGCAAATGATTATTGCCATTGTTGGTACTTTGTTTGCGGTATTTTTATTTTTTATGTTATTGATTGATCCGGTAATGAGTTGGCACGATAGTGAACGTAAAAAACTGGCGCAAAGCGAAAGTCTGGTGTTGGAAGTGAAAGAGCTTGCTGCCCGTATTAAAGCAAAAAAACAATCTGGCGGTAATAAACGTTCCAATAAAAGTTTATCGGTGTTGATTGACAGTAGCTTGCGTGAAAATGAATTGGTTATGCGAGGATTTCAGCCTGGTGCCAACAAAGATGCGCGTTTACGTTTAGAAAATGCAGCCTACCCCTCTCTTGCTCAATGGCTTTATGATTTAGAATATCGTCATAATGTGACGGTGATTGATTTATCGTTAACGCCAGCAAAAGCCTCTGGCCGATTAATGGTCAATGTGCGCGTTAGTCAGTAGCACAAATATTGTAAAATCGTTCTTATATCTTAGGTAAAAATTTAACGCTATGTTTCTTTTAAAAAAACGTTATTGGTTAACGATTGCTTTACTGGTAACGCTCTTTCTTGTTTTGCGAGCCATTCCTGCCAGTTGGGTTATTTATGGTGTTCAGCAGGCGGCACCGGGCTTTCAGGTGTCCGGTGTCAGTGGTTCCCTATGGAATGGTCAAGCGTCTTATACCCAGTGGGTTGATCGCGGGCACACGTTTCCTTTAGGTGAATTGCAGTGGGGTTTACAAGGCTTATCTTTACTTGCTCTTCATCCCTGTATTAATTTTTCGACAAAAACACCGGATCAATCTATAAAAGGTCAGGCTTGTTATGGCGTGCTGGGTGGTGCAGCTACCTTAAAAAATGTTGATGCCTCTCTACCGATTGCGAACGTTTCACCTTATTTTAATGTTGATTTAGAAGGCAATGTCGATGCTTATATCAAGCAGGCTGTTTGGCAAAAGAGTCAGCAGCTGGGTGATACCGATGCGAACTTATTATGGCAGCGGGCGGCCTTGTATAACGGCAATCAATGGATCTCATTAGGTGATATTCAGGCACAGGCTAATGATGATGGTAATGGTGGGCTTGTCTCTCAATGGAATAGTGTTGATAGTGCGCAAGCAAGACCGCCAGTTAATTTGGATTTGAATACGGTAGTGACTCAATTGGCGAGTAATAAACCTTCACTTCAGGTCAGCGGGACCATTCGCCCGGGGCTTGGTGCTGATGGCTTACAACCTATTTTACAATTTATTGGTGAACCTCTCGGTGATGGTAGTTACCGGATTGAGATCAATGAATAAAAGATTGTTTAGATTCTGCTTCCCGCTTCTTTTTTTGCTTGTCTCTTTTGCTGTCCATGCAGGTTGGCATACGGAAGAGCATAGTGCCATGGGTACTAAAATCAGCATCACGGTTTGGAGTGAAGATGACATTGCGGCCAAAAAATCGATCGCGGCTGTTATGGTGGAAATGCAGCGCATTGATCAGACCTATAGCCCTTATATCGAAAGCAGTGAGCTATCCCGACTCAATCGTTTAGCCGCAACGACGCCCCAGCCAGTTTCAGATGAGATGAAGCTATTGCTTACCACCGCATCCAAGGTGAGTGAGTTAACAGAAGGTGCCTTTGATATTACTTATGCAAGTGTTGGTCATCTTTATGATTATCGACAGAAAAAGCAGCCCAATCAGGCTCAGAGAGAGCAAAAAAAGGTCGCCATTGATTATCGCTTAGTCGTGCTCGAGAAGAATAAGGTTTTTTTTAAGCACCCAGGTGTAGTGATTGATTTGGGTGGTATTGCTAAGGGCTATGCTGCTGATCAGGCGATTGCCATATTGCAGCGCTATGGTATTCGCCATGCTTCTTTCAGTGCCGGAGGGGATAGTCGTTTATTAGGTGATCGAGTCGGTCGCCCTTGGTTGGTGGGCATCGAAAATCCGCGCCAGCAGGACAGTATCGCCATTACATTGCCTTTGGATAATACCGCCGTGTCCACTTCTGGTGACTATGAGCGCTTCTTTATCGACCCGCAAACCGGGGAGCGAGTACATCATATTATCAACCCGCGTTCAGGGGCTTCTGCTAAAGGTGTCGCCAGTGTCACTATTTTGGGTGAAAACGGTTTGGATACGGATCCTCTGTCAACCAGTGTTTTTGTGATGGGTGTTGAGAAGGGTTTAGCGCTGATTGATCGTTTATCAGGCTTAGATGCCATTATTATCGATAGTCAGGGTAAGGTACACTATAGTAAGGGCTTATTACCCCCGGAAAGATGATAAATTGTGTGCCACTTACCAGAAAAAAAATAATAGCCAGCTATGCTAGTGTGTATGGATCTCAATAAAGCTATTTTGCTGAGACGACAGAGAATACGACACAAAAAGCCACTTGATAGACCTTTATATAAGAGAAGATTAAGTGGTCAAGGTTAATAGCTGTGTTTGTAACTTGTACTTACTAACCACAGTACGCCGATACGACAGTATGGGTTAATTATATAAAGTCACCGTTGTCTTGGTTCAATAGTAGTGGATGACAGTGACCCGGAGGATATTCTGAATGATTCGCTTATTACATCGGGCTTTTTGCGCCTGTTTATTGGTTGTATTGACACTGTTTACCAGCCTTTCTACAGCGCAAACTGATGATGCAGAACCTATTAGCCAGCAGGTTGAGGATTTAAAGCAAGCGGCGCTAAACCTGAATCGAGATCTTTTATTACTAGAAGAAGAGCTATTATTTCCCGGAAATACTCAGGTTGCCGTATTTGTCTCCATGGATGTAGGTGAGTTTTTCCAGTTAGATGCGGTAAAGGTCAAGATCGATGACAAAGTCATTGGCAGCCACCTCTATACTGAAAGGCAAGTCAGTGCGCTTTTTCGAGGTGGTATACAGCGTATTTATGTTGGTAACGTAAAGTCTGGCCAGCATGAAATCAGTGCATTTTTTACCGGTAAAGGACCGGCTGGGCGAGACTATAAACGTGCAGCCAAACTGACCTTTGAGAAAACCAGTGAGCCTGCCTTGTTGGAGTTAAAAATAGTGGATTCTACGCAAAAGTTGCAGCCTGTTTTTGATATTAAAGAGTGGGAATTACCTTAGGGCACTCTGATAATGCACTTTTTTCGCGATAAATTTCCTTTTATCTTTCTGTCTTTATCTGTAGCGCTTACGGCGGTATCTGCACAGGCCGAAAAACCATTAAGTTCTGTGGCTGACCTGCGTTATGGTGTTGTGCTCTACGATTACTTTCAAGGCAAACATTTCGATGCCCTCAGTGAATTAATGGTTGCGAAAGAGCGTGGTGGTATTCAAGGGCATAAAGATAATCCGGAGTTAATCGAAGGCAGTATTAATCTTGCTTTCGGTATGGATAAACGAGCAGGCACTATATTTGATCGCTTATTAGATGAAAGTAAGCCTTTAGATGTGCGTAATGCCGCGTGGTTTTATCTTTCAAAGATTCGTTATCAGCGAGGTGAGTATGAAGCGGTAAGAGAAAGCCTTACTAATATTTCTGATCCATCACCTGAGTTAGTCGATGAAATAGAAGTGATGGAAATTCAGTTGTTGTTGACGGATCAGAAATACGATGAAGCTGAACAAAGGTTAGCGGCAGCCTCTTCTAAAGCGACGTCGAAAAGTCAGTTTCAATACTGGCGGCCTTATCTTAATTTTAATATCGGTGCTATTTATGCACGCCTTGAGCGTATGGAAGAGGCGCAAGACTTCTTTTCAAAAGTGGCCCGTGAACGTTTATCCAAAAATAGTACATTTCATAGAGAGCAGTTTTCACTTTATGATAAAGCCTATACCGCAGCGGGCTATGGTTATTTTCAGGATGAAAACTATAAGAAGGCGGCTGCAGAATTTGAAAACGTCAGGCAAAACGCACCACTCGCTAACGATGCATTGTTAGGTTATGGTTGGGCAAAAGCCCGTTTGGGCGATTATCAAGCTGCGCTAGCGCCTTGGTTATTGTTGAGTGAGAAGCCCTTGGCAGATGACGCTGTTCAGGAAGCCTTGCTTGCCATCCCTTATGCGTACCTGCAATTGGGCGATACAGCGAAAGCCTTAGAGCGTTATGCTTATGCGGAACAAATTTATAGTGATGAACTAAAACATATCGATGAGACGGGGTCAGAGGTACAGGCGCAATCCATTGTTGAATTGTTAGATCTGGATAACCCTGAAACCAGTTATAGTTGGTTGTCACCCGAAAAAAATACCTTGGTTAAATCACCTTCCCGTTATTTATTGCCTTTGTATTCCTATAATCGCTTCCAAAATACCGTACAAACCTTAGTTGATTTACAAAATATTAGTCGCCGTCTCGAAGCATGGAAAACTAATTTAGATGCTTATGACGATTTGATGGAATACCGCTTAACGACTTTCCGAAAACAGCAGCAGCCGGAAGGTTATCAAGGAATGCAGAGTCAATTGGCTGAACTAAAAATTCAGCGTGATCAATTGGCTTCAGTTTTGTCAGAAGCAAAACAACAAGAAAATGTTTTTCTCTTGCTTGATGAAGAGAGGAAAGACCTTCTTGACATGGTTGCAAGCGGTGAGAAAAATATTGAGCGTTTATCAGCAGCGGGTGAATTTATAGAAGAAGAGTCTGATTGGATTCAGCGCTATCGCGGCATGTTGTTATGGTCTGCCACTTTGGATTTTGATGATCGCCTTTGGCAATTTGAATCAAAAATTAAAGCAGTGGATAAGGCTTTGGCATCATCAACAGGGGCAAATCAAAAAATTAATAGTTTGCTTGTCGATGCACCCGATATTGCAAGGGCTCAAACACAGATTGAAGCTTATTCGTTAAGAGTCGATGGCTGGCTTGAAAATAACAATGTGGTGATGGCCGGTCTTGAAGAAGAATTACGTTCACAAATTTATGCGACCTTAGCTTTGCAACGACAGCGGGTGCAGTTTTATTTAGGTGAAGCGCGCTTGGCCGTTGCTCAACTGTACGATAATCAGTACCTTGATAGATCTAAGGCTGAGAGCGCCAAGGAGAGGTCTAAGGAATGAATTATCGTTCAGGTTTTTTATTCGGTAGTATTGTCTTAGGTTCGTCCTTGCTGGCAGCTTGCTCATCTGTTGAAAAAAATAGAAAGCAACTTGTTGGTCCTACATTATCTGATATTCCACCGGTTAAAGTAGTCGTAGACAATAATAAAATACAAGAAGATATTACTCTTGATCAAGTGGAAGAGTATTATCAAAAAGCTTTAAGTGTTGCAAAAGACCCGGGGACACGTCGAACTATATTGATCCGTTTAGCCGATATTTTAATGTTGCGCAGCGAAGAAAATATGTTGGCCTCTGATAGACCGGGCCGCTTCTTTGATGAAGCTATTCAGCGTTACCGTGAATTGATTGCCTTGCAGCGGCAAACTATCGCTGAAGGTGGGGACGTTGATAAACACAGTAAAGAACTTGATCAAATGCTTTATCAACTATCTAAAGCTTATGCCTTGGATGGTCGTGTAGAGTCAGCAGATGAAGAACTTGAAGTGTTAACAACAGATTATGCGGATTCGGCCTATTCACCAGAAGCCAAGTTTAGACGAGCAGAGCAAGCTTTTAGTAATGAAGATTACGAGGTGTCTGAACAACTCTATCAAGAAGTGATCGATCAAGGTACTTTTACGCCGTATTATCAAAATGCGATTTATATGCATGGTTGGTCGCAGTTTAAAAATATACGTTATGAAGAAGCCATTACTGCTTTTATTAAAGTGCTTGACCACCTTTACGGTACAGAAGCACCGATTAAAAGTATTCCTAAAAGCCAGCAAGGTTTAATTGATGATACATTGCGTGTTATCAGTTTATCGTTTTCTTATTTAGAAGGCCCCAAGACTTTATCTGAAACCTTCGCCGATAAAACAGAGCGCCCTTATATTCCTAAATTGTATCGTGCTCTAGGTCAGTTATATTTTTCTAAAAAGCGTTATCGTGATAGTGCCAATGCTTACAGACAATATGTATTAGACAACCCTTTGTCTGATGGGGCGCCACTGTTTAGTGGGTATATTATTGATGTTTATGAAAAAGGTAATTTCCCTAGCCTATTGATTCCCGCAAAAGAAGAATACGTTGATAATTACGGCATCGATAGTGAATATTGGAAAGCTAAGCCGCAGCCAGTGCGTGAGGCCCTGTCGAAAAACTTAATCGTATATTTAGAAGAATTGGCCAAGTATGAGCATTCTAATGGACAAACATTATTAAAGAATTTATCCAAGCGTAAAAATAGTAATGTACTGCTTGCGTCCAGTGATCCCAAACCTGCTTTCCTAAAAGCGGCCAAATGGTACGATCAATTTATTCGTACTTTCCCCGATAATATTAAAACAGCTGATATGTATTTCTTAATGGCAGAAGCCTTAAGTGAAGCAGGAGAATTAAGCCGTGCTTATGATACTTATAAGTTGCTGGCTTATGATTATAAATTGCCTGAAGCAAAAAAAGCGCAAGGTGCTGAAGCCGGTTACTCTGCAGTATTAATGGCACAAAAGTTATTAGCACAAAAACAAACCGATGCTGAACGGCAGGTATGGCAAAAAAATATTATTGATCAATCACTTGCTTTTGCCGATAAATATGCCAGTGATGCTCGTGCTGTTGGCGTGTTGAATGCCGCGGCTGAAAAACTGTTAGAAGCAGGCCGTCAGCCAGAGGCCATATTAGCGGCTAAACGAGTCGTAGAGTGGAAGCCGCAAGCGGATGTGCAATTGCGTCGTAGTGCTTTATTAGTGATAGGGCAAAGTGAATTTGATTTAGCTAATTATCCCGGTTCCGATCAAGCTTATGGGCAAGCATTAGTGTTAACCGCAGCAAATAGTCCAGATCGACAATCCATTGTCAATCGCCAAGCAGCGAGTATCTATAAATATGCTGAGACTTTATTAGCACAAGATAAAGCGCAAGCGGCAGTGACACAATTGCTGCGTGTTCAAGATGTTGCACCAGACAGCAGTATTGCCATTACCGCTCAGTATGATGCTGGTAACCAATTAATAGAATTAAAACGTTGGGATCAAGCTGAAGCGATCTTTTTAAATTTCCGCCGCCGTTATCCTAACAATGCATTAACGAAAACCTTGTATGCGAAAATGGTGGTGATTTATCAGGAAACTCAACGTTGGGAATTGGCGGGTAATGAGTTAACCGCAATGGCATCAGTGAGTGATGATCCTGTGTTACGTCGCCAGTCACTATTATTGGGTGCTGAGTTGTATGAAAAATCGGGTCAGAGTGCGCGAGCGATTAAAAACTATCAGCAATATATTCAGCGCTACCCGCAACCCTTGGATGACCGCGTTGAAGCGATGAATAAATTGGCTAACCTATACCGCTCGCAAAAAAATATTGGGCAATATGAATATTGGTTGAAGCAACTTATTGTGACACATGATCGTGCGGGTTCAGCGAAAACAGATCGTTCTCGTTACCTTGCAGCGCAGGCACAGAATTATCAGGCGGGCAAAGATTACAAACGTTTTGCCGGTATTCGCTTAACACTGCCATTAAAAAATAGCTTAAAGCGCAAAAAAGCCGCTCTATCAACCGCTGTTGCTTCGTATCAGCGTGTGATTGATTACAGTGTTGCTGATTTTGTAACAGAAGCTAATTATTATCTCGGTGAAGTCTACGTTCGTCTCAGTAGTGATTTATTAAAATCAGATCGACCCAAAGGTTTGAGCGCACTTGCATTGGATCAATATGAAGTGTTGCTAGAAGAACAAATTTATCCATTTGAAGAAAAAGCAATCGAGCTGCACAAATCTAATATTCAGCGAGCGCAAACTAATTTATATGATGATTGGGTCAAGCGCAGCTATACCTCTTTGGCTAAGTTAGCCCCGGGTCAATATAACAAGCCTGAACAGCAGGGGGTTATTCGTGCTCTCTATTAAGAAATATTATGCCGTCTTCGCTTTGCTATTATTGCTCAGTGCTTGTGGTTCTGCACCGACACAACAATCCGGCAATATCAATCCTAAAGCAAGGCCCGTTGATATTCCTGATGCGGCTTCAGCTCAATATCAACAGGTATTAGTGGCTGTTGAGCAAAAAGATTGGGCTACTGCGGAGTCATTATTGCTGCAAATGCAATCAAGCTATCCAAGAATATTAAGTCTAAAGGCAAGTTTGGGTTGGGTTTACTGGCAGGCCAATAAAACCGAACAGGCTGTCACTAAACTTGAGTCGCTAATTGATGGAAAAGCACTCTATAAATCTGATGCCTATAACTATCTGGCGATTATTTACCGCGAACAAGGCAGTTTCAAAGAATCAGAAACGCTGTATAAGCAGGCGCTGCAAATATGGCCCGGTGACGCTGTATTGCATAAAAACCTTGGTATTCTGTATGAGCTATACCTTGGTCGTTTACCTGAGGCTTTAGCTTCTTATAAGCAGGCGCAAGCCATTAATCGTGGTGATAAACGCCTCAATGGTTGGGTTAAGGATTTAGAGCGGAGGACTAAGAAATGATGCGAACATTGCTTTCCCTGTTCTTATGGTGTGCTTTATGTTCTTTGTCTCAGGCGCAAGATGGAGGGCAAGGTGGTGAGTTGGGTACAATTAATCTCGGCACAACAGTGCAGGGCAATAAGGAGCTGCCAAAAATACTTTATATTATTCCTTGGGCGACGCCGCCTGGGCCTGGACAAGTAGACCCCTTGGTGCCTCATTCAGCGAATGTCTTTGAAAGGACATTTACGCCGATTGAGCGTTTAGAGCAGCAACGGCGATTACGTTATTACGATAATGATTTATTGCCCTTGGATAACTAGCGTAATCAGGCCCTATGTCAGTTACCAAAGTCACAAATTTACGAGAGAAATAACAGAATAGTAAACATAGACTGAGTCTTTAAGCTAAAATTAAAGCGTTTATGTTTTAATATATTACTAGCAGCTTACTCAAGGAAGAAGCTGCTGGTTAAAACGAAATACAGAGGTGGAGTGAGAACACTATGGATACAGTCAATACGATTATCGAATTCTTTAAAAATGGTGGCCCCTTTATGGTGCCCATTGCAATTGTTCTTTTTATCGGCCTGGCAATAGCACTAGAGCGTTTTCTGTTTTTAACTTATGCGAAAACCTCAAATAAGCTTGCGTTTAACCGTATTTTGCCGCTGCTGAAAAAGAAGAACTACAAAGATGTCGTTAATTTTGGTCAAAATTCACGCGCTCCTATTGCCCGTGTTATTGCCGCTGGCGTTGCCCGCATGACGCAATCCCCACGCCGTGACGATATTGAGCTGGCGATGGAAGAGGGTGTGCTTGAAGCCATGCCTCGTTTAGAGCGACGTACTCCTTATTTAGCGACTTTGGCCAATATTGCGACGTTGTTAGGTCTGTTGGGAACGATTATTGGTTTGATCGCGGCCTTTGAATCAGTGGCGAATGCTGACCCTGCTGAAAAGGCGACTCAGCTTTCCAGTAGTATTTCAATCGCAATGAATACCACCGCCTTTGGTTTGATTGCGGCTATTCCTTTGCTCTTCCTCCACGCTATCTTGCAAAATAAAACGACGGATATCATTGATGGTTTAGAAATGGCATCTGTTAAATGCCTCAATATGATGTCTAGAGGGACTGGCGCTGCCTCCTCTCAAACGCGCTCGTCTGATAAATAATCGCTGAATACGATTTACTGGAGCGATTAGTGTATGCGATTTAAGCGTCGTCATAAAAAAGCTGAAGCCGAATTAGAAATTACTTCATTTCTGAACCTGATGATTATCTTGGTTCCGGTGTTGTTGGTGATGATGGTCTTCTCACGTATTACGGTGGTTGATTTAAAACTGCCTGATTTAGCGGATTCTACGCAACAACAACCCGACCTTATTGAGAAGCTGGAAGTGGTTTTGTATGACGACGGTATAGGCGTGAATTATCCGGCGGGTTTTCAAGTGAAGCGCATATTGAAAAAAGAAAACGAGTATGACTTCAATTTGCTTTCGTTAACCTTGCAAGAAGTAAAACGGAATTTACGAGAGAAAGGTATTGAAAAACGTGATGCGCTGATCTTGTCACAACCCAGTACCGATTATCAGGCCTTGATTTCCACCATTGATACCGTGCGTTCTTTTAAGGCGGTTGTGGTAACCGATGTGGTTGATGCAGAGTTATTCCCTGTTATTTCCCTAGGTGATGCGCCAGTTAAAGGCCGTGGAGGCAGAAAGTGAAGTCGTCTCTTCGGGCTAAGCGTATGGCCAAGCATCACCGTCGTATGGGTTCAATGCCAAAGTTGAATCTAGTTTCTTTAATGGATATTTTTACGATACTGGTTTTCTTTCTCTTGATTAACTCTTCCGATGTTGAAGTACTTTCATCGGAGAAGTCCATTAAATTACCTGAATCCGTTGCGAGTCAAAAACCGGATACAACACTCATTATTAAAGTCAATAATGAAGATATTTTGGTGGGCAATTACCCTATTGCAAAAGTCAGTGATATTTTATCTCGCCCTGATGTGACTATCGCCGAGTTAGAAAAAGAACTTAATCGGCAGGCATCACGTCGCCCTGCAAATGAGCTTGAAAAAGAAAAAGGCCGCGCAGTTACCATTATGGGAGACCAAGCGGTTCCTTATCAGTTGTTGAAACGCATAATGACCACCTGTGCGACGACAGATTATCGTGATATATCACTGGCGGTGAATCAAGTCGCTTCTCAAAGTAGTGAAGCAGTCCCTGTTTCGGGAACGGGGGGAGCGGATAGTTGAGTTATTATAAACTGTCAGGTCCTAACCTATTACTGCCTTGGTATAGCACTGAGGAAGAAGATCAGTCATTTAAAAAAATTCTCAAAAAGTTTGCAATAGCCTTTGTGGTTTTATCGATTGTGACTTATTTTTATCCTGTTCCAGAAAAGACTCGTGATCAAAAAGAAACACTCCCTCCAGAGTTGGCGAGAGTTATTCTTGAGAAAAAAGAGTTGCCACCACCGCCGAAACCTAAGCCAAAACCGAAGCCTAAGCCGAAGAAAAAGCCAGAGCCTAAAAAACCTGAGCCAAAACCTAAGCCCAAGCCGAAACCTAAGAAGCCTGAGCCAAAGCCGGTAAAACAGCCGCCTAAAAAAGTCGTGCAAGATAAGCCGAAACCAAAACCGAAAGTGACGCAAGCACAAAAGGTACAAAAGGCAAGGCAGCAAGCCGCTCAGGAAATCACTCAGTTTCAGGATGCGCTTGCCGATATGCGTGACTTAAACGTCGATACCAAGACGAATAATAATCTTGCCCGAGGTGCTGCTGAAGCCAAAAGGTTAGATCGCTCTGTCATTACTAGCCGTTCTAAAGCCAGTAGTGGGGGTATTAATACCGCTGCTCTTAGCCGTGATACTGGTGGCAGGGCTTTATCTGGTCGAGAAACCACAAAAGTAAATAGTAGTCTTGCGGATCAAAAACGTGCAGCAGATGCAAGAAAACGTGGAACCGGTGCTGACGGTCGTCAAATTGTTTCTCGTAGTGAAGAGGCTATACGAAAATCTATTGATCGTAATAAAGCTGCAATCGATACAACCTATCAACGGGCCTTACGTAAAAACCCATCCCTTGAAGGCCGCTTTATTGTTAAGTTGATTATTGAACCGAGCGGACAAGTATCATCCGCAACTATCGTGACCAGTGAATTAGATGACCCGGATTTGGAGAAAAAATTACTGGCCCGCATTCGCTTTATTAACTTTGGTGTTGCCAAAGTTGCTCGCACAACAGTTAACTACACCTTCGACTTCTTCCCACAATAAACCCCTAAAGTGTATTTCTATCGATTTTTTGATAAGCCTTTTCTGTTGTGCATGTAGGGCTGAGGTTAGAATGGTGAAAACGTTAAACAATTATAAGCTGTTAACTATGTCTTATTTTCTTGGTTGACTTGCCCCATAAAGATCCTCAAAATTGTGAAAGGATTATCAATAATTACACAAACAAGGGAAGTTATCTTAGTGATTTCTTCATATCTAATACACTGCACGAATAACTGTTCAAGCATAAAGCGCGATAAGTTGCTAAAGGAGTAAGCAAGGTGAACTCGACAGTGGTTGCCTTTGGGACATATGCTCAGTTCTCATTAGCGTTTATGTTATTTATGTTTGTTGTCTTTTCTGCTTAAAAATAAGCAGAAAAGAATACCCGTATAACATCGGCATCTAGACTGTAAAGTGGTTCTTCCCCTGGAGCAAAGCCGTTAGCCTGTTCGGTAAAATCACGGAAGTCATCATAGTCAAATGTTATATGATCCCAATGAAAGCTCAAGGTACTGTTATTCAGGAATTCATTACGACTTTTAAAGGTATAGCTTATACCTAAGCCAAGTTGTTGCGATGAATATTGGCTAAGTTCTTTATCTCGTGCAAAGAAAGTGGGCCTAACAGTGCCCGTTGAGCCAAAATTAATAAAGTCTCGATAAAAGTCTGCGCCTTTGTCTTGGTTGTATTGCCGGGCTCTAAGTTCAATCAGCCAACGGTTACCGAAGCGTCTTGAGTAACGCAATTCAATATTATCGGATTCAACTCCCCAGCTATCACTAAATACTCGATATTCTGCTCTTATACTTGAGCGAGGGGTTAATGAGTAAATGCCACGTACTGCAAAAGATTCACTATTCCTTGTTTCTGGGTAACATTCACTGCCTACCGCTGCTTGAGATAAATCATCATTTTCACATAGCCCATTTGCTCTTTGTTGTCCTGGTGTAATAAAGCCAGTAGTTCCGTTTAATGTTCCGCGAACACTGCGGTAAGGATTTCTTAAAAACCCCTCGTCGATAACGGTTTCATAGCTAAAGGAGGCAATTAACTTTTTACTTAAAATCTGGGAAAAACCTATACTATAACGCTTGCGGTCAAGGGTTGATTCGAAATCATCTGTTTCGCTGGATCTAACAGTATCATCCCCTAGAATAAAGGCCATTGTTAAAGTCGATAGATCACCAAAAAATTCCTGACTTAGTGAAAATGCAAAAGTATTGGCTTCATAATCATTTTCAGAGCTATTGGCAAGGGTAATCCCCATAATGGTACGATCATTTAGGTAGTCGACACCAATGCTGGTTTCCGTACGCTCTTCTGTATATGAGCTTGCTTCAGATCGAACCAGAACGTCAATAGAAGCACTGGTGACCATATCGACATAGTAGTTAGCAGAAAAAGAAAACTTTTCATTTATATTTTTTCTGACTAAAACAGAAGGGCCGTCAATCGTAACGCCACCGCCATCATAGCTGTGATAAAGGATGTCGGCTCTTTGTTCTGGCAGAATAGCGGCATAAGCTGCGCTAGCTGTTATCCATAACAATAGTGTTGGTAGCCACTTAGTTACAGCCACAGCCGCCTCCAGCACTTCCTTCAGCACCACGAGCGGCTTCTCTCGCTTCATAGACATGGTTGATGTATTTGGTGCTGATAGCATCTCTTTCAAATGACATAAGAGGGTCCGATAATAATTCTCGTTCATGAGCTTTTACCCAGGGTTCAATGCGAGTGCAACCCGAGGCAACTAATACGATCATGACAACAAAAAAAGTTTTCATAAGCTTTCTCTCAAAAATTGTTTGCACAATTGCCTATTCACGCAACAGGGCTTTAATCATTTTTTTATACTTGGCTTCATCTCCAGGCTTGTATGCTTCATGTAAAAAACGAGCATTACCACTGCGATCCAGAAAAACTGTTGTTGGCATGCCCATATTTTTACCTAAGAATTGTTTTTCAAGCGTTGTGGTGACTTGCTTTTGATTATCGTACAAAATAGGAAAGCTTAATTCTTTTTCTTTTACGAAGCGCTCAATTTCAGATTTTTTTGCAGCATTATTACTGTTCTCAATGTTAATGCCTAGTATCGTGAAGCCTGCTTTGCTATAGCGTTTATATAAGGCTTCAAGAGCAGGCATTTCTTGTCGGCATGGCCCGCACCAAGTTGCCCAAAAGTTCATCATAACCACTTGTCCACGCAATTCCTCTAAGCGAATGTTTTTGTCATGATTACTTTCCAGTGTGAAGTCAGGCATCTTTCCGCTGATGTCTTTGGCGTGAGCTGTTAATGTGGCAGTACAGCTAATAATAAAGATTAATAATAATTTCATACTCTGCCTCCAGGTTGATACCTTTGGATTAAAAATTTTCATTCAGTTGTGTATATAAAATAAAATTAAAAATAAAACGAGAGGCCAAGTGTTGCCTCTAAGTTGTTCGTTGTTTTGTCCTTGATAACATCAAAGTCAAACATATGATTTTTAACAGTTGCATGTATCGCTAAATAATCTGTTAAATAGAAACGGGTACCTATGCCGATGCTGACGGTAAAGTAATCATTCTCAAAAAAGGTTGTATTACCTGCGCCAGCCAAAATATATAGTGTATTGTTGAATGATGTTTTTTTGCCAATAAAGACTTCGCCGGGTAACACATTATAAACAACAGAAACATTGTAATAAGTAAGTTCACGTTGATCTGGGGTGGCTAAGGGTAAACCGCCACCAAGAACTTCAATGCTCGATTGTTTTGCTTCTGTTGCTGCATAATTGAGCTCGAGAGTAAATTTTTCACTCATATGGTAAGCGGCTCTTAGGCCAGTAACGCCATTGGTGCCAAAATCTTCAATGCTGAATATGCCATTATAGATGCCGATTTCCCAATCTTCACTGTCGAGTTGATCTTCAGTGATAGTGCGGCGTTCAATATCAGGTGTAATAATTTTATCCAGTACAGGGTTGTCGCTCTCGTTAGAGGATTGGGCGTGACTTGCTTTACTGAAAAGCAATGTACTAATAAATATAATCAATAAAAACTGTAGTGGTCGATGCATCAAATTTCTCTCTGGTTCTCTTGTTGAGCGCTTCTCGTTATGGTGATTCTACTTCTCATTTGTTCTATTAAGCATAGCATTAAAAAAATGCGCTTAACCCCAATTTCCATTCATCTACATCTTCGTTGCTATCGCGATCAGGGAGCGTTGTGTAGTTATTATATTCAAAGCGGATCATAAACCGATGTGAGTAATAATAATACGCGCCAATTCCCACAAGGAAGAAATCGTCGTCTAAATCTTGAATGGTTGATACATTACTGTTGGGCTCAATGGTTACTTCACCGTTAGCGATAGTAAAAAAGGGTGAAATTTTCCATTCAGGGAAAGGTTGATGTACCAAGCCCCAAGAAATGAGTTTGCTGTTTGAGCGGCTGCCTGAAGCTTGATTAAAGCGTAATTCAGCACTGAGATTGTTGGTAAAACGATAAGCACCGTGGACACCAAGACTTTCAACGTCTTCGAATTCACCTAAAGAAAATCCAACTTCCCAGCGTCGCTGGCTGTAGTCTTCTCTATCGGGGATACCTAATTTGACCAGTTCACCATTAATACCCACGGTATCATCAAGAGAGCGCCGGTTTACCCAGCCAATAATCTCTTTTGCTGTACTGATTTTAACCCAATCCGTTTTACTCTTTATCAGGGTAATGGTTTCCCCCTTCTCAAGTACATGAAAGACAGGGAAGCCACGACCAGGGCCGGTATGTACATTGATAAAAGTGGTAGTGACAATGACTTGGAGTTCATCTTTCTTTTTGGCTTGGGCGCCATGATTAAAAGATAAGCACACAAGTATCAGCAGGCAATGAAGCATCTTATAAAGAGAGTCCATTCTCTTTGGTATGAAGGTTAAATACATCGGGCGGGATAATCCTTGTTTGCTTTTTATTAGTTTGCGATTCGACTGTCTAAGGGATTATTGTAGTATTGGGCCCCAATATCAAGCCACTCCCGCAATAAACGTAATTCATTTGGGCTCATCATATCGCTATGATCGACAAGATTACCATTGTCAATTAATGCATTAAAGAAACGGCTGCTTGATGCTCCTTGGTTTGACATCACAGGGGGTGATGGCAGAAATTGATTATCTAATACTAGTGTCCTAGGTATAGGTGTATCAACAATATTTGGAATATTATTAAATGGATCAATAGGGTTACCGTCAATATCAAGATAAAAGACCGGATCATTCCCTGAAAATTCTTGCACCCTAAGGTTGGTATCACCCAATTGAGCTTCACGGATAGCTCTAATGGGTTGCATTGTCAGTGGATCAATAATCTCAGCACCAGTCTCATCCACGTAATTAAAGGCTGCGCCATTGTTATCGACCGCATATGTATAAATAGTAAGCCTTTCCCCATTCGGCCCAATTAAAAAGGGTAGCCGGTTTAAGGTAAATAACTCTTCATAAGAGCTGTAATATTCATCGGTTGGTGTGGGTAGTGCGGGCGTGTCTTCAAACTCCAAACTAATAAGCCCCAATTGACCACCGGGTGCAGCGGGAGCGGCCATGGTTCCTCTGGTATGACAGGATATACACGAGCCTCCTGGGCGATTAGTTTCCCACAGTGGCTGAATATGGTCGACATAATTGATGATTGTGCGGCATGAGCTATTCCAATCATTTTGGCAGTCAGTGCTAACAGGAGCTGTTGTTGTGAGAGGGGCAAAGCTGGAGCCTGCTCCGTTGTATGTGAGTCCGTAGTCATCATTCTTGACGAGTGATCCGCTATCGTCTGTCCAATAATCCGTATAAACAAGGCCGGTTGAGAGCCCCTTGCTAATAGAAGGGTTAGGGTTTTTGTAGGCTACTTCTGCCATGGTGTCCCCTTCGTCAACAAAAATAAGCTCAGTGTTAGGGAAAGGGGTGTCCTGTATACCGCCTTGGTTGATGCTGGGCGCTTCTGCATCCAAGCGCCCATGGGGTGTTTCGCTGTCATCGGTATGGCAGCCAGTACACTCAAAGGTTTCTCCGCCTTTTAAATACAACCAATGGCGATGGATGGGGCGGGTTCTATTGTTGTCGCCATCTAATAGATCAATGCGTTCTCCATCGGCATTTAAAATATCAAAGTAAAAGGCAACATCAGAGGGTACCTCTGCTTTAACTGAACCATCGGGCTCAATGGGCGCATAACCGAGTATCTGTCGCATACCCCGGTTTTGTTCTGAGCCACCAAGGCCAAAAGCGTTGTTATTACGATCAAAGTCTTCGGGGATGCTCACGGCTTTTACCAAGCGGATAAAACGAGCCGGCCTTGCATCTGCTGAAGTTTGTGCGGGGTCGGCTAATGATGCTGTATCAAGGGTGGAGCCATCGTTAAGATTTACGGGGCTACCATTAAAGTCATAGACACTGCGAATATGTAGCAAACCGAGCTCATTGCTTTCCAATGAATCGATAATGCCCGGGTTTGCTGTCGAAAATCCGGGCGATTGCCGAGCATCGACAATAACAACATCTGAGAACATTTCACCTTCTGTGCCCAAATCAACATAATCTTGTGTCCCTGTTGATGTGTCATAGTTGATAAGCTGGTAGAACGGCGGTGCTGGCTCTAGATTGGGGTCATTAATATTGGCGGCATTACAGGAAATGATTTGTAGTGTGTCAGGGTCTTGTAAGCGACATAAATTCCAACTGACAAGGTAGCGCGAAGGATTGCCCGGGTAAGCATAGGCTGAATTAAAATAACCATGGGTAGATATGTCGCCGCCCAAATTGACTGTGCCAATGGTGACTGAACTGTGGCCTGCACTGGTATCGCCGCTATTATCATTGGTCGGTTGATTAATATCGATAAAATCATTGATTTTGACTCTAACAATATCCCCTCCAAGCGTTGCAGAGTCTCTTTGTCGTAAAATTGCTCCTAATGATCCATCGGATACTTCGCGAAAGTCGACAAAGGTTGTATCGATACCTGCGGTATTCCCGGTGGTTTGGTTGTGATAACCATATAAAAGGCGTGCATTACTCCCATCAATATTGATGGTGTAAAGGGTAATATTATCTCTATTATCGCTGGTGTTATGGCGAAGGTAGGCGATGCGACCATCACTTAAAACGGTGGGCTGTAACTCATGATCTTGGCCAAAGGTGATTTGTTCAATTCTATTGCCATTGGCGTCGTTAATGGGGTCTATGATATGGAGATTAAAGATTTCATCGCTGAGGTTGTCGCCATCTCTATCTGCTGTAGTGGCAGCATAGCCTCCTCCCGAGAGTTCGCTCAGTAAAATGGCCCTGCTTCTTACTTGCCGGGTTGATGAAAAAACAATTCTGCCGTCAGGTAGGTAGGCGGGGCCAATATCGTGCCCTCTTTCTGCATTGTCACTCACCTTAATAACTGGCTCTAAGGTGTTGGAAATAACATCATATTCCCAGAGGTTCCATGTGGGTTCATCTTCACCTTCAACCTCAGGTGCGCGCATTGAAAAAAGTAATTTGCTACCATCATAAGAAACTTCCACATCTTTAACGTCGTAAAGTGCGCCAGCACCAAAAGCGGCATCACTAATGGCTATTTCATCAGCGGATCTTGTATTTTGCTCTCTAAGGTAAAGTCTGGCGCCACCATTAAATGCTGCGGGTGTGAGGATATTAAAGCTAACAGGTTCTCCATCCTCATCTACTGGAACAGGTCGTTTGACATAAGCAATCCCTGTCTCAATCAATAGAGGGTCAGAGCCCCCGTCAGAATCGCCTCCACCGCCTATTCCCGCGCCACCGCCACAGGCGCTTATTAGTATCGATATAACACAAACCACTAGGTATCGAGTGAGTGTTGCTAGAGGCGTTATAACGCGATTAGTTATAAAAGCAGACATGGCTTACTACCTAAAATTAAGTTCATGAGGAAATTATGGGCTATTTTGGCTTTTTTTCCGTTGATTCAGTCACGAATTCCTACTTCTTGCATAAATTGTGACCTAGGTATTTTTGTTCTGTGAAACTGTCGTCAGAAACCTTGCTAGTTATTGGCTAGAGTATAAACAATAAAAACACAATCGGGCTGGTAAATTAAAATGACTAGACGTCTTCCCCTAAAGAGTGTGACAGCAATGCTGGGTTTATCCTTGGTGCTGGGTGTCGCAGAAGTCCATTCGGGTCCAACCGAGCAGGCAAAAAAAATCCATGAACGTTTAACGGGCGCACTGCCATCAACCGAAGTTGTTTCCCCTGCGACACAGTCTGTGCTGCAGCAAATGGAAACAGAGATTGGTGGCACGGATTCTAATTCTGATGGCTTAAGTGGCGGTGTTGGCGCAGCCTATATTGCTATGGAGCATCAGGGTTTTTATGGTGCAACCATTAAAAACTGGGTTGCCCCTTGGACGAATCGTGATCAAGATGTCTTTGTCCCTTTTAATGATTACAGTGCGACAGTGATTGGCTTTATCGAAGACGATCTAGATTTTAGAGGGATTCTCTATAGTAATTTAATTGGCGTGTCTACACACCCAGATGCGCCTGCATATAGTACTGTTAGGACATACGACGATGAAAATGATGACATAGTTGATCATTACGAATTTATAGAAAGAAATAATCATTATGACACTATAGAGCTGCAAGCTCAGACTGCTGTAACAGGTCTGCCTCTGGAGGCTGTGGCTGGGGTGATGACCACACATGCTGCTGCCAAAGCTTTTTTTATAGATGGTACCAATCGTGCCATGCTGCGTTTTACCATGCTTAATCATATGTGTCGTGATCTGGAGCAGGTACAGGATACCAGTCGTTCCCCGGATCGTATTCGCCAAGATGTGAGCCGTAGCCCAGGTGGTGATAGCCGAGTTTTCTTGAATAACTGTATTTCCTGTCATAGTGGCATGGACCCGCTAGCGCAAGCCTTTGCTTATTATGATTATGAAAATCCTGAAGGTGATGGCACTACACATCAGCTTGTTTATAACGATGTTGGTGATGTGGAGCTTGATGAAATAACGAATTTGCCAGTTATGGAAGCTGATGATGGGCCGAATATTCAACGAGTCCAAAGCAAATACTACAATAATAATAATACCTTTGCTGCAGGGTATGTAACGCCTGATAACAGTTGGGAAAATTATTGGCGAGCAGGCCCTAACTCAGTGCTGGGTTGGAATTATGCAGGTGGTGCGCCTGTAGATGGTAAGGGCGAGGGTGCTGAAAGCCTGGGTCGTGAATTGGCTCATAGTAAAGTGTTTGCGCAATGTCAGGTGCAAAAAGTGTTTAAAACTGTTTGCTTGAGAGACCCTGTTGATGCTCAGGATCTGGGGCAACTAAATACCCTCACGGGTAATTTTGAATCCAATGGCTATCGACTTAAGCAGTTGTTTGCCGAAACTGCAGATTACTGTAAAGGAGCTTAAGATGTTGTTATTAAGTCGTTTGTCTATGTCTTTTTTTAAGCTTCTTTCTTTAATTCTGATGGTGTCGTTTTTGGCTGCATGTGGTGGCTCGGGTGGTGGTGCGGTTAGCACTACTTCTGAGCAAGATCAAGATAACCTATATAGTAAAGTACGCAATGACTTAAGTGCATTGGATGGTGATGATGTAGATGATACAGACACTTTTTTGAGTGCGAACACATCTATTGATATCGATAGCGTTGCTGCATTCTTGGCAATGTCACCTAATGATATCGATCCCGAAGATTTAGAGGCGATTAATGCCTTTGTCGAAGTACTTACTGGTGCTGCAACCAATGGTTCGGGTGCGGGTAATCTTATTTCATATAATGGCCCTGCACCTGATGATGAAGATACGCAACGTTTTCGAACGACTTTGTGGGCTCAGTTAGCATTGGAGTCACGCTGTGGTGGTTGCCATGTTGATGGCGGGGCAGGTGACCCTGCCTTTATGGATACAGGTAATATTAATTTAGCACATGCTATTTCTGTGAACTTGGTCGACCGCGACAACCCAAGTGCCTCTCGATTAGTGACGAAGGTATTGGAAGGGCATAACTGTTGGTTAAGTAGCGCCAATGTTTGTGGCACTTTAATTACCGGTTGGATTCAGCAGTGGGTTGGTGGCAGTGCAGCGACTACATTCCTTGAAGCGCTTAACTTAACTGACCCAACACTGAAAGATGTAGGGCAGAGTAAACAATTTCCTGCTTCTGCCGATGATGGTTCGGGTACTGATTTCCAAAGCACGGTTTATCCGTTACTGAATGAGTACTGCGGTACCTGCCATGCGGCTGATTCAGGTTTGCAACAACAGCCTTACTTGGGCGGCTTGGCAACCAGCATGGCCTTGACCGATGCCGATGATATTCTTGCGGATTTAAATGAGTCTTATTCTGCAGCGCGTTCGCGAATGAACCTTGAGTCACCAGATACCTCTCGCCTTGTGGCTCGTCTTCAGGAGTCACATAATTGCTGGAGCGGGAACTGTCAGGCTGATGCAACCACAATGAGAAATGCAATTCAAACTTTCTCTGACGCTATCCCCCTGACAGTTGTTAATGACCAACTGGTGACAAGTCGAGCCTTAACACTGGATGATGGGCTAACGGCTAGTGTTGGTGCAGGCCGTGTTGAAAGCAATGTGATTGCCAAATGGAGCTTTACCGCAGGTTCTGGCGGTCGAGCATTTGATGTTAGTGGTATTGACCCGGCATTGGATTTAACCATTGTCGGTGACGTTGAATGGTTAGCAGCTGGCGGTGTAAGAATTAATGGCAGCAATGCCAAATTACAAGGACGCACCAATAGTAGCGCTAAATTATATGATCGCTTAACTATTAGTAATGAGTACACGATTGAAGCCTGGGTTGTTCCATTGAATACCGATCAAGGTACCGATGATCAGCCTGCGCGTATTGCTGCCTATTCCAGTTCGAATGCAGATCGTAATTTCCTCTTTGGTCAATCAGCGGGTGACTATGAATATTGGGCTTTATCGGGAGGTTCTCCTGGTGATGACAGTGATGCAATTGATCTTGTTCAGGATGATATTTTGCAAGCGACGCTGCAGCATGTGGCTGTGACTTACAGTGCAACCGGTGGTCGTTCTGTTTATGTCAATGGTGAGCTTGTCAGTGAAGTCGATCCATCACCAGCGGGTAACTTTAATAACTGGGACAGAAATTATGCCTTTGTTGTGGGTAATGAAGTCACCAATGAATATCCGTGGATGGGAAGTATTCGCCTACTAGCCATACACGATGTCGCGCTTTCTGAAACTCAGATCAAGACCAATTTTGATATTGGTGTTGGACAGAAGTTTTATTTGCTGTTCTCTATCTCTGAGCATGTCAATATTCCACGTAGCTATATTGTTATGCAGGTAGAGCAGCTTGATGATTATGGCTACTTGTTTAGTGAACCTTTCTTTGTTTCATTAGAGCCTGACGCCAATATCAGTACCTTCCGTGTTGAAGGTATACGTATCGGTGTGAATGGCCAAGAGGCAACCGTGGGCCAGGCGTATTCAACCCTTAAAGACCTTGATGTTACTCAGGCAGCAGTTGATGCTGGTGAAGGCCGACAGATACTGTCAAATGTAGGGACCGTTATCGCAGTTGACCAAGGTCCTGCAAGTGATGAATTCTTCCTAACTTTTGAACGTTTGGGTGATGAAGAAAACATTTTTGTTGAAGGGACTTTCTCTGCGCAAGAACCTATCCCGGTTGCATTGGAGCAGGAAGAGGTTGGTATTAAAACCTTTGATGAAATTAACGAAACACTTTCCGCATTAACGGGTATTGATAAGACTAACGGTACGGTCAGTGTAGCGTTTGCAGGTACGCCTGGTGATGTAAATAGTGAAGGTGTTAGAAAACAGCTTCCAGTGAATGAAGATATCAGTGGTGGCTTGCCAGCTGCGCAACAAATGGCGGTTGTGCAACTGGCGGTTCAGTACTGTAATGTGTTGATCGAGCAGGAAGCGCCATTAGGTAGTGGCAGTACGTATTTCAGTGGTTTTGATTTTGGTGCAACGCCGAATAACGCTTTTAATACGGCCGGTAGAAGTGCTTTCTTTGCTCCATTACTAAATCGCTTGTTAGCAAGTAATGCCAGTGCCAGTGATGATCAGCCAACACCGGCTGCCGCAGAGCAAGAGTTGGATACTTTGGTAACTAACCTTTTGAATAGTTGTAGCAGTCATACCTGTTCCATAAAAAATAGCCCTGTTCCCGGTGATCGTGTTAAAGAGATTGCTGTAGCAACCTGTGCGACTGCATACAGCAGTGGCATGATGTTAATTCAATAGTATTGGGATGTAGCAAATGAAGAAGAATACTTATATAAAAGATGTCGATATGCCATTAATGCATCCCGACCATAAGCGCCCAGTCACTCGGCGTGAATTTGTATCTCAAGGCTTTTCTTTTGGTACTGGGCTCGCTATGGGTGGGTCGCTTGCAGGTTTAATGGCGGGCAACAAAGCTCACGCGCTTTCAGATGAGCTGGATGGGATATTGAGAAACCAATGCGGGGCATTTAGTAGTGAAGATGCCAAAATCCCGTTTATCTGCTTTGATTTGGCGGGTGGTGCTAACTTTGCCGGCTCCAGTGTTTTGGTTGGTGGCCCCAATGGGCAACTTGATACTCTCGATACATCGGGTTATCAACGTTTAGGTTTGCCAGCCAATATGACGCCAGACTCATCGACGGGAGATTTTATTGATGAAAGCTTTGGTTTAAAGTTTCACAGCGATAGTCCTTACTTAAGGGGAATGCTGGAAAAGGTAGAGGCTGATGCCAGAGGACTGATTAATGGTGCGGTAATTCCTGCCCGTTCAGAGAATGATACTGGCAATAATCCCCATAACCCCATGTACTCGATTAATAAAATTGGTGCTAATGGTGAATTGTTGGCATTAATTGGCTCTCGTTCCAGTGACTCTGGTGGTAACTCTATGGCACCTATGGCCAATATAAATTTAGGTGTCCGCCCAACTAAAATTGATCGAGCCAGTGATGCGACCAGCTTGGTGGATACCGGTGAATTAATTAACTTGCTTGGACGAGTTGATACCGAAGCGGTAATGGAATCCGTTTATCATCTATCTAAAGTAAAAATGGACAGAGTAAGCGGTGCCGGCCTTACAACTAATGATCTAGTGGGGCAGTTAGTTGAATGTGGTTATTTAAAGGCCGCATCCAATGCAGAGCGTGACAAGGATTCAGTAAACCCTGATACAGATGACATTATTGTTGGCGAGGCTGATAGTATTTTCTCTGCGGAAGACTATGAAGATCGAGAGTTTCGCAAAACGGCTGCCATTATGAAACTGGTGATTGATGGCTGGGCTGGTGCAGGGACTATTACTATGGGCGGTTATGATTATCATGGAGGCCGACGTGCTCGCGGTGAAACAAGAGACTTTCGTGCGGGCCGGGCTATTGGTGCCGTTTTACAGTATGCACACCGTCAACAAAAACCTGTGATGGTTTACGTGTTTAGTGACGGTTCCTTATCCAGTAATGGTATGATTGACGATACCGTTGAAGGTAGAGATAAAGGTGAATGGACCAGTGACAATCAGCAGACCGCTTGTTCTTGGTTTATGGTTTATAATCCTGGCGGGAAACCCCAATTGTTGGGTGGTACAGAAGATGAGCAGTTCCGGCATCAACAGATCGGCCACTTCCGCCCCAGTGGTAACGTTGAAACCTCTTCCTCTCCTATGGCAAATAATGTCAACCTACTGGTTGATGCTGTTGCACTCAATTATATGGCGCTTCACGGTGAAGTTGGTGGTTTTGTGGATATGTTTGGTAATCAGTTAGGGGCTACAGGCGAGCTAGATCGGTATGTTGCTTTTAATCCGATTGTAAATGGTAATATTGGTAACCCTGTAACTTAAACGTTTATTTTAAGATTTATCTGGAAAAGAGCAGCCGTTGAGCTGCTCTTTTTTTATATGCGTTATCTGTTATCGAGTAAAAATCTGCTTTTTTAATTAGCCTTTATTTTAAATAATAAATAGTGTGAGGCGAGTCACGAATCACTACTTTGAGAATAGCGCCAGCCACTCAAGTCCTCTATATTGCCAAAAATTGATATTCCTTGAACATATAATAATCAAAATTATATGCACTTCAGGTATTAGCGCCTAGGGAATAGCCAGCTATAGATACACAACAAGCATGAGGGATTAGGCGATTATGAGCACATTAGTAAAAGGATTTCAGGCGGTACTTTCGCTGAGTAGACTTCAAATTACCCTTCATATCTTATCTCTTTCATTTATTTTCAATCCTATTTTATCGCTGGTTAAGTCCATACAAGTTCGCCCCGTATTGCTTGTGCTAATGTCGCTTGTGCTAATCAGTTGCGGCGGTGGAGGCGGTGGTGATGATGACGGCGATAATAATGGTGGAGGTAACATTGCTACTACTCCAGCTGTAGAAACCTTGGAATTAGGTACACCTTCAGCTAAGCCGGCAGTATTACCCTTGTCTGGCGAACTTTCATCTGTAACTTTTATCTCTGTGGTCAGTGGAACTGCGTATCCTGACCGCTTGTTTCTCGACGAAGTCGACCAAGACGGCAATGTGATTGCAACCAATGTTGCTCAGTTGCTGGATGATGGTAACGGTGCTGATGTGCATTTAGGTGATCGTGTCTTTACGGGTACCTTAACAATTGGCAGTGTTGATGCGGTCGAAAAACGATATCAAGTCAGTGCCGATAATGCCGGTGATACCGTTAGCTCTTCTTCCAGTACTCTCTGGGTGAGTGGCTGTCCAGTACGTGCCCGCCCATCCAATGCCCAACAGTTAGTTGCCGATCGTTTACCCAGTGAAGCGCTGATTTTTGCCAATGAGGTATTAGTAACCGTCGCCAATGATGTTGCCCCAGATTTGGATTTACTGACAGATATTATCAACCCTGCGGGTGAGAACCTAAATGCCAGAGTTGTTGGCTGTATACCTGCACTACGACAATACCTGATTGAGATTGAAGGGGATGGCACCGCCGAAGGCGTCTATACCGCCATCGATGCACTGTGGATAAACCCTGAAAATCCAGCCGATACCACTGGTGACTCACGAGTCGCTTCCGCCACGGTCAATGCTCAGGTACTTGACCTTCCTGCCAGTGAAGCTTTTGATTGTGATGGTCAGGAATGTCAATGGTATCTGGAACGTATTCGTGCGCAACAAGCGTGGGCATTGGGCGGTGCCGGTGATGAGCAACAAGGCGTGGCTGTCATTGATTTTGGGGTCGATTGTAATCATCCGGAACTCGACTGTGATGGTGCGATTTACAATCAGGATTTGATTGATCACGGTACGGGTGTTGCTGGTTTAATTGGTGCCAATAATCTGGATAACACCGATTTTGCCGGCGTTGCCTGGAATACCACTTTGTACCCCTACAATTTTTTGGGGCAGGGCGGTAGCCAGTACAAAATGAGTGAATTGATTACATTGAGTCTGGCAGAGGACAATGTCAAAGTCATCAATATCAGTGCCGTTACGGCTATTGATCCTAATCAGCAAATTCATGAAGCCATTTGTGGAGCCATTGGCAGTGGTCGCTTGGTTGTCGCTGCTGCGGGTAACGCCACCCAAGGACAGAGCTGTTCGGTTGAAAATGTTTATCCAGCTGCTTATAACACTACCAGCAATAGCAATCTCCAATGCAGTAATGGCGCCGATATTCAATCCGGTTTACTGGTTGTGGGTGCCACTGATATTAATAATGGCTTGGCGGAGTGGGATAACAATAGTCTGTGTTCCAATACCCGCCATGTAGATATCTTTGCGCCGGGTAAAGATATTTATACCGCCAGTGTGGGTAACAGCTATGCAGCTAAAAGTGGCACCAGCTATGCGGCACCTTTGGTGGCGGGTAGTGCAGCAGTACTATGGTCCGCCGAGCCGGGCTTTAGCCCTCAACAAATTCATGATCGTCTGACGGGTGCTTCGAGTACCCTTAGCGCTAGCGCGGCAACAGAACGTATCCGAACCATAGACGATCGTGTAGATGGTCAACCAATACTGGATCTTTTTCTGGCGCTGGGAGGGCAGGATAGTCTTCCTCAGCCTGATACTGACCCCGATCCCATTACCTTTGCTACCCAAACAGGAGTAGCCCGTGGTCAACTGATTACCTCTGACACGGTCACTATCACAGGTATTGATAACCGCACCCCCATTGATATTACCAACGGGTTTTATGCTATTGATGATCAGCCTTTTACCAGTGCTGCCGGTGCTATCGAAAATGGCCAAAACTTAAGGATACAAGTACTTAGTCCTACCACTCCCGAACGTACTCGTACAGTACAAATAACGGTGGGTGGCGAAACGGCTAGTTTTAGTATTGAGACAGAAGCAGCTGATACCCGCCCGGACAGTTTTGATTTTATCGACAGTGACAATGCACCACTAAACACAGCGGTAAGCTCCAATATTCTAGCGATTCCCGGTATCAATACCGATACTCCCATCAGTATCGAAGGTGGCACCTACGCTGTAGGGGATGGCAATTTTACTGAAACCGACTTTACTGCTGTTGCCGGTACCGTTTCCGAAGGGCAAAGTATTCAATTACGTGTCACTACACCAAGCAGCCCCGAAAGCGCCGTGACCGCTACGGTTACCATTGGCGGTGTTACTGATAGCTATACCGTTACCACTGAAGATATCGATACCGAAGTCAACCCGTTTGCCTTCCAGCCAGTGCTTGATTTACCGCTTAATACCGAGCAGACATCCAATGCCATTAGTGTCAGTGAAATCAATACGGATGCGAATATCAGTATTAGTGGCGGTGAATACGCCATTGGCGAGACGGGACCCTTTCAGTTTACCGACGAAGCTGGCACGGTGCGTGCTGGTGATGTTGTACGCATTCGTCAAACCTCTGCGGCTACATCTGAAACGGACACCTACAGCACCTTAACGGTGGGTGACTTCAGCGCAACCTACCGCCTGCGGACACAGTTTGTGGATACTCTTGCACCGGTGATTACCCTGAATGGTGCAAATCCACTCACACTTAATCAGGGAGATACCTATAACGAAGCGGGAGCTACCGCCATTGACGGTGTTGATGGCACTGTGACTGTCAACATCAGTGGGGCAATTGATACCAATACCGTAGGTGTTTACAGTATCACCTATACCGCTACCGATAGTGCTGGAAACACCAGTACAACGACACGCACAGTCAATGTTGTTCTACCTGCGGATATCACGCCACCGGTTATTACTCTTAATGGAGCCAGTACGATTACACTGGTTTTGGGCAGTAATTATAACGATGCTGGTGCGACCGCCACTGATGATCGTGATGGTAGTGTGGCCGTGAGCAGCACGGGTGTTGTGAATACCAGCGCACAAGGTACTTATACTATCACCTACAGTGCCAGTGATGCGGCAGGCAATAGCAGCACTGCCACCCGTACAGTCATTGTTACCCTGCCTGCGGATACAACCCCTCCGGCAATCACCTTAAATGGGGCCAGTAGCGTCAGTGTTACCGAAGGCAATGCTTATCTCGAACCGGGTGCAACCGCTATCGACGCTCGTGATGGTAGTGTCGCTGTCAATATAAGCGGTAATGTGAATACCAATGTTGTGGGTACTTATAGTGTTACTTACACCGCTGCCGATGCGGCAGGTAATACGGCGACAACAACCCGTACGGTGAATGTCGTTGCTGAGGTTGTCCCGGATACGATTCCCCCGGTGATCACCCTAAATGGTTCAGCCTCAATCACGCTCACACAAGGTGACAGTTATACCGATGCGGGCGCGACGGCTAATGATAATGAAGATGGAGCGGTTGCGGTCAGTAGCAGTGGTGTCGTCAATACCAGCACAGCCGGCACTTATACCATTACCTATACCGCCAGTGATGCGGCAGGCAATACTAGTACGGCCATTCGAACCATTATAGTCAATTTACCTCCGGATACGACCCCGCCGGTGATTACCCTCAATGGTGCCGCCAGTATTACACTGACGGAAGGCGATAGTTATACTGATGCCGGTGCAACCGCTATTGATGCACGAGATGGCGCTGTTGCTGTGAGCAGCAGTGGCTCAGTAAATACTAATGCCGCAGGGACTTATATCATAACCTACACGGCAACGGATGCAGCGGGTAATACCGCGACTGCCACCCGAACTGTGATCGTGAACTTGCCGCCAGATACCACACCACCGACAATCACCGTAACCGGTGCAAGCAGTGTGACTATTGCTGAGGGTGATAGCTATACCGATGCGGGTGCGACCG
>JBOEHG010000048.1:0-7721 GCA_050633825.1 Cellvibrionaceae bacterium
AATACGCATACGTAACGCATTCAACTTAATAAAACCTTCTGCATCCTGCTGATCATAAGCACCAGCATCATCTTCAAATGTGGCTATTTTTTCATCAAAAAGAGTGTCTTTTGAACGCCTGCCCGATACGCTGACCGAACCTTTATATAATTTAAGGCGAACGTCACCATTAACATATTGCTGGGACTCATCAATAGCTTTTTGCAGCATTAGCCTCTCGGGGCTCCACCAATAACCGTTATAAATCAGATCAGCATACTTTGGCATTAATTCGTCTTTTAAATGAGCCACTTCTCTATCAAGGGTTAATGATTCAATGGCACGATGAGCTTTAAGCATAATCGTGCCACCCGGTGTTTCATAACAGCCTCGTGACTTCATACCTACATAACGGTTTTCAACAATATCCAAACGACCAACACCATTTTCACCACCCACTTTATTTAAGTAGGCCAAAACGGTCGCTGGCGACATTGTTTCACCATTAATGGCAACGATATCGCCCTTCTCATAAGACAGCTCTAGATAAGTCGCTTCATCCGGCGCTTCTTCAGGGGAAACACTCCAACGCCACATATCATCTTCAGCTTCGGCCCAAGGATCTTCAAGAATGCCACCTTCATAGGAAATATGAAGTAGGTTAGCATCCATAGAATAAGGTGATTTCTTTTTACTACTGGAAAAGTCGACGGGAATATTGTGCTCTTCACAATAGGCCATTAATGTTTCTCTGGAGGTCAAATCCCATTCACGCCATGGTGCAATCACTTGAACGCCGGGTTTCAAAGCATAAGCCCCTAACTCAAAACGAACTTGATCATTACCTTTACCGGTTGCACCGTGCGCAATAGCATCAGCACCGGTTTCATTGGCAATTTCAATCATGCGCTTGGAAATAAGGGGTCTAGCGATAGAAGTACCCAGCAGGTACTCACCTTCGTAAATTGTGTTTGCACGAAACATTGGGTAAACATAATCTCGAACGAACTCTTCACGAAGGTCATCAATATAAATTTCTTTAACGCCCAAGGCTTCTGCTTTCGCTCTTGCGGGTTCCACTTCTTCACCTTGACCTAAATCAGCAGTAAAGGTCACAACTTCACAGTGGTAGGTTTCTTGAAGCCACTTCACGATTACAGAAGTATCGAGACCGCCTGAATAGGCTAGAACGACTTTTTTGACAGATGACATAATGGTAAACCCTCAAGACTGGTAGGAACAGCTAACCGCGTATAAACGGGCGCGAATTGTAACGATATTTGCCTAGATTTAACAGCGTATCGGAGATTTTCGTCTCAATTAATTACGCACCATTAGCAGCATGGAAAAAAGCATAAAAAATAACATGGAATCAGTGGTTTAAACCAAGCTCATCAAATTGCATATATTTTGTTCTATTGCTTATAAAACTTTTCAGCGACATGACAGTCAGATTAGCTATTGAATGATAGAGAGCATATTACTGCATGAAAAAAGATCAACGCTACTATTGGCTAGGCCAAGACACTGCCTCCAAGCAAGACACATTTTTTGTGGAAGCCCTCGACTCCAATTTATGGCAACAAGGTAGTGAAGATCAATGGGATACATGCTGGTTTACTGGAATGCCAGAAAGAGACACTTTTGAGCAGCTCACGCCACAAAAAACGATTAATCATATACCGGGTAATAACTCTCTGACGATAAAAAGTTATCTTTATGAAACCTTAATGGAAAGTCGGCAACATGCCCTGCCTGCCGATCAGGAGAAGCGCTACAGCTTTTTTCCAGAAACCTTTTCTATGCCAGAAGATTATTTTAAATATCAGGCGGTAGCAGCAAAAAACCCCCAACAATTATGGATACAAAAACCAAGAAACCTGTCTAGAGGGCGCGGTATTGAGGTGGTAAAACACCCCTCAGCGGTCCCCTTAGACCCTGAATGGATTATCCAAAAGTATATTTCAGATCCACACCTATATGAAAATCATAAATACGTATTACGCTTTTATGTATTAATTACGTCCGTAGAACCTCTACGTTTTTATTGGTATCAAGAGGGTTTTGCCAAGCTAGCTTCAGAAACTTACTCTGAAGAGGATTTAGATAATCCCTATCGCCATTTAACCAACCCCGATATTAATGAAGAAAATACCGAAGCAGAAACGCCGGTAACATTCTTTTCATTTGAAAAATATCGCCACTGGTTGCAATCCCAAGGTCATGATGATGAGGCTCTATTTGACTCCTTAAAAGATTTAATCACTTTAACAGTAATCGCTGCACGCGAAAAAATGCGCAGCCAGAGCCAAACCGTAGACGCCGACACACAAGGCTGTTACGAATTAATTGGTCTTGACTGCATGGTCGATAACGATTTAAAACCATGGATTCTGGAATGTAATCTCAGCCCTTCCCTAGATACCTATGCTAATCCTGATGCAGGGGCAGATGATGAAGTTTCAATCAAAAGGCAGCTGATTGTTGATTTGGTCAAACTGCTAGGACTTAACGAACCCTCACATCAAAAGCGCTCTCTCAAAGAGCAAACTATTTACGAACAACAACACTCAGGGAACTTTGAGTGTCTGTTCCCAGCAAAAACAGCAAACCAGTATTTACATTGCTTCCCTATTCCCCGTTATCACGACATTAGCTGTCTCCCTGATAACACCCCTGTTGATATATCCGCGTTGAATTTACAACCCAATCAGAACAGTGAATACTTATTTGAAGACTCTCTTGCCATTTATACCCAACAACAAGATGGCGAGGCAGGTCATTTTATTTTACCAAACGATACTGCACTCTGGATTTGGCTTAAAAATGCTGAGGGGTCTTCTCCCAATAAAATTGCAGAAGAACTAGAACAAGTCATTACAAAGCCAAAAGAGGTCAGTATTGAAGCCTTTAGACAATCAATACTAATACAAGTGTGGGATGTATTATCGGACTGGGCACATGCTGGCTTGTTTGATAACCCACAAGACAATAAACATCAGCAACACCTTAGCCAACACACAGATAATGCTATTAAAAAAACTATTGAACCCAAATATATTATTATTGGCAGCACCGTCATCATACTTAATATTGCTTGCGCAACAGCAGAAAGACACTTAAAGCCTTTATTTAACAACAATCAATTTAGCAAAACTGACGATCAAGATAAAGAAAGAGATGAATTTATCGTCAATATTGTTCAGTCAAATTTTGGCTATCAACTCAGCTCTGGCCTACAAATCATAGCTGAACATCTCAAGCTATCCGAATTAGCTCATGAAATTCTCAAGATATTTACTGAACATAGCTTACTAAAAAATCAGAACAGAGACTTATTAAATATGTCTTTACTGAAAAAAGAAAATCATTATTTTTTAATCGCCGACAATCGGCCTAACCACTTCAATGATGTATCACATCAACTTAGCAAAGAGGAAGGCTATACATTAATCAGTGATTCAGTGTTATTAGATCAACAAAACGGCATGGTTGTGCCAAGCAATTTGCCGCTAAGGCTATCTGAAGATATGCTAGACACCGAAGAATTTAAAAACTCAAGTGTTTCAACACAAAAAGGAAATGATTTTTATACACTACAGCTTCAAAAAACTATCAGTGATGATGTCATTCATATAGATGGAATTATTCTATTAAGCGAAGGCGATAACAATGCAATTGAAAAATTAACAACAGCAGAGACACTTTCAGCATGCTGGAAAGAGATATTTAAACATAATAGATTATCACCAAAAAAGTTGGCTTATTGGGTTAATGATGTAAATGGTTTAACAGTACAAATAGGACAACAAGGAAAGGCTGCCGACCATTTGAATAAAGCAATAGAAGAAATGATAAAAGACAAAGTCTTTTCACACAATGAAACCTCAGCAACAACAAATGAGAAATTTTTTATTTAATACAACTTGTTATTTGACACATATTAATCAGACAAAAAGAAAGGGGCATTATAAATAATTATAATGCCCCTTTATCGTTTTAGCTTAAGGTATTGATCAATACTTTTTCTTACCTTCAGCTTCTGCTTCAGCCTTGGCTTCTGCCTTACCCTTCGCTTCAGACTTAGCTTCAGATTTAGCTTCCGAACTGTACTTATATTTCGACTTAGCTTCTGCTTTCGCTTTGCTCGAATAACCATAACCTTCACCTTCGCTTTCTGCAGCAGCTTTGCTTACAGTAAAATCAGCACCGGGTAAAAAACCACTCAAAGCAACAACTGGTAGGCTTAATGCCAGTGTTTTGGTTACTTTTGTTAGTAAAACGGATCTATTTTTGGTCATAATAAAATACCTTTTGTGAATAAATTTTTGTACATTAACTTTTAACATATGAAATAGTCACTAGCTGTAACAATTAAAGGGGCAAAAACATACCCCCTTGCTAGAAAACCTAACAGATAAAAACCTGCTACTTTATTGACTCAGTTAAAGCACAATAGTTCAAGATTCCAAAAGGTCTAATATGACTAATGTTTAGCAATAAGATTATAAGGAAGTGGGCAACCTAAAGCTTGAGCAATGCAGCTAATTATCTCAAATTCAGCCACATCAACTCTACCATCATATTGCACTATATTGACGCAAGTTTTTAAGAATTTCGGTTTTTCTAATGGCTTCAAGTGTCTAATTTGCCGTAAGGATTGCGTTAAAGATTGGATTGTTAATTCTTGCAAGGAATACCAACGTAATGAAAAGGGCAATTGCTCTTTAATTGCTGAGTGAAAACTCTCTTTTGCATCTTCTCTGCTAGGAGAACCAACATTAGCCAGTGCAGATAACAATTGTGCCAATGCAGGTTTGCGTTGTTTTAATGATACCTCTTGCAATCGATTGAGCTGAGTTGGACGGCAATAATAATCTACCAGATAAAATAGTGCCCATTCGCGTAGTTCAATTTTTTTATCAATTTTGATTAAACGCAACATCTGTTGTTTAAAATTCAAATATTGATCATCGGTTAACAATTTGAGTACCGGCAAGCTCATATCGAGCAATATCAGTGGCTGCTTACCTTGTAATGCTGCTATCTCTGATTCAACCCACGTTATTTGTTTTAATAACTCTGGGGCTTGGTTAGTCTGTAAGCTTTTCCATTGTTGGGCACGTACCTGCAGATTGGAATCGAATAACATTACATATACTAATGCCCGTGCTGTATAGGGCTCATGCACCTGCTGCACAAGCTTCTCTGCACTTGAACGCAATACTGATAATTGATCTGCTGCAATCTGCATTGTTTGATCAGTTAACACTCCTGATTGATCAATAGAATCTACTAATCCGCTGTACAACGCAGCAGAATCGCCCAAAACACTTATTGATGAATCAGCTTCTTTATAGGGCTGAATATTAGAAGGCACTTTAGGTGCAATAAATTTTCCATCCCA
Source organism: Cellvibrionaceae bacterium (assembly GCA_050633825.1). Classification (GTDB taxonomy): domain Bacteria; phylum Pseudomonadota; class Gammaproteobacteria; order Pseudomonadales; family Cellvibrionaceae; genus CANLBN01. The sequence continues at coordinate 5,387 of JBOEHG010000048.1, forward strand.
TTGTGGGTACATACGCTTAATGCGAATATCGAGCGGAGGATGTGTTGCCATTAATTGACTAAAAAAGCGAAAGTGCAAGCCCTGGGAAAACAGCATATGACTCACTTCGTTGGCATCGTGATTTTGCCACAGTGATTGCTTAGACATCCCCCCTATTTTTCTTAATGCGCCAGAAATACCCATCTGGCTTCGGGTAAACTGCACCGCTGACGCATCAGCTAAAAATTCACGCTGCCGTGAAATAGCTGATTTAATAATATTGCCAAAGAAAATGCCGAGATAACCCAATAACATTAGCACCAAACCAATACTAATGGCCGCACGACGGTCTTTATTGGAATAGCGCCCGCCTTCAAGAAGGTAACGTCCGGCAATAGCGATCACCATAATCCCGTAAATCAATCCAATTAATCGCAGGTTGAGCCGCATATCGCCATTAAAAATGTGACTAAACTCATGGGCAATTACACCTTGCAGCTCATGACGATTAAGGCGATCAATAGCGCCTTGAGTTACACCAATAACCGCATCGGCTGGCTGATAACCTGCTGCAAAAGCATTAATGCCAGGCTCATCAATAATATAGACAGAGGGTACAGGACTACCAGATGCAATGGACATTTCCTCAACAATATTGAGCAATTGTCTTTCAGACGCTGTGCGAGGATTAACATTTATCAGGCGGCCGCCCATTTGCTCCGCAATTGACTGCCCTCCCAACTTAAGCTGAGAAATACGAAACAATGCGGCTAAACCAACAATAGCAAGTACCGCTAAGCTGATAGAACCGAGGTATTGCCAATCAAAAACCACTGCCGCGATTTGCCAAAGTGACTGTCCTGACTCATATCCTTCAGACTGAGCAGTATACAGACCAAAAACATAAGCAATGCTCGCAAAGAGAAATGCCGTTAGCAAGACTAAGCCCGCCAGCGCAGTGATAAATAAAGCAAGTAAGCGCCCTGTCTGTTTACGTGCCTGCTCTTGGTGTTCGAAAAAATTCATGATCGACGAAAAGACTAAAAACTGACTTTTGGTGCTTCCTGAATGGCTTCGGAGTCAGCAAACTCCAATAAAGAGGCATCGCTAGGGTGACCAAATGATGCAGCTAATAAAACCGGCGGAAAACTTTGTCGGTATTCATTATATTGCATAACGGAATCATTAAATGCTTGCCTTGCAAAGGCGACTTTATTTTCCGTCGTTGTCAGCTCCTCTGAAACCTGCATCATATTTTGATTTGCTTTAAGGTCAGGGTAAGCCTCAACCACAATATTGAGTTTACCTAAAGCCGACCCCAACATTCCTTCGGCTTGACTGAGCATTGACATAGCTGACTGACTGGAAGGGTCATCAGCTGCTTTTTGTAAACCTGCCATTGCTTGATTGCGAGCATTAATAACCGCCTCCAAAGTATCACGCTCATGCTTTAAATAAGCCTTGGCTGTCTCAACGAGGTTGGGAATCAAATCGTAGCGGCGCTTTAATTGCACCTCAATTTGAGCAAAACCATTTTGATATCGGTTTTTTAAACTCACCAAACGGTTGTAAATACCAATAACATACAGCAGTAAAGCAACCAGAATGACAACAATCACTATCGCGGTCACGGACATAACACTCTCCTTTTCTTTGTTTATTTTTCTATAACTAATAGCCCTTATTATTTCGAGCAACTATATTTTTTAGGCTGGAATACGCCCATGAAAACTAACATAAAGCTCCTTAATAGTTTCGGGTAGCATTTTCCAATAAGGACCAGCATGTTCTTTAGATACCCTCCAAAACAAATTTTCGGTTAATGCAACATCAATACAATCTTTAACCGTTTTACTTCCATCAATATAGTTCCTGCAAAAATAATCAAAGCAGTTTTGATACTTTTTAGGCTCGACCTGATTACTCATTTCCATATTAAAAGCATTTGCTAAACTTTCAAACCATAAATATGCCAAAGTGGGATCCAGCTCGTCAAAACGATCAATAAAATCCTTATCTGCCTTTTTACTTATTTCGGGAAAATCACTCCTGAATTCAGTATACATTTCTAATACAGTCATAGTTACTTAACCATTTCACCAACTCAATAGGTAGCTTTATCTATACAAAGGCCTCTATATCACATTTGCCGATTTAACTAGGCGTGTTTCACTACCCAATACCGGTCGATCAGGGATCAATTGTGATAACAACAAAGAAATCACGGCTAAAGCTGCGCCGAAAAAGAAGACAATACTCGGGCTATATAACCAGATAAAACCTAGGACAGCAGGTAGTACAACAGCAGCAATATGATTAATGGTAAAACTAACCCCTGCGGTTGATGCAATATCTG
>JBOEHG010000049.1:0-9786 GCA_050633825.1 Cellvibrionaceae bacterium
CAAAATGATGTGGTGATTATTCCTGAAAACTGCCCACAAAAAATAAGGAATACAGGCAGCAATGATTTAATTTTTTTGGCTATCTGTACACCACGCTTTAGTGTCAATAATTATTCTGAATGCACGATATAAAGTGACACCTTGATAAAACTAGTCTAACCATTTTAAACTCAACGGTTCTATTGGATAAAATTGCTGATCAAAAATAGCCGCCACCGATCGATGACAAAGCACAGTATTTTCAAGATCTAACTGAAATAGTAAACGCTGCTTTTCATCCACTTTATTTAAGGCATTTTCATTTAAACTAAAACGCTCCAACACCTCACTGGAATCGCTTTCTGATTCATCCAAGCGGCCATATTGAACGGTGTCCGTATTATAATAAGGCGGTTTATATTTAAAAATGCAAATATAATAGCCTTCCAGACAAACATCATCCTTACAATTAAACTTGGCCGGATAAAAGGATAAACCCTTAATATTTAAGGCTTCGACATCCTGCTTAACAGTGTCAGAAATAAACAGATAATCTTCAAAGGTGGCGAAAACATCCGGCAAATAGCCATCAAAGGCGCCAAACTGCTTAAAAGGCAGTGGCATTGTTGCTGTTTTTAGAAAATCCAGCCCTTCAGATGAGTTTAACTCCACATCATCCTCATAAAAAAACCGTACCGAATTAAGGCCATGGTCATTGACCAAAAAATAGTCTGCATCGTATTTTCCAGGTGAGTTATAGCGCTCGGCATGATAAATCATGCCTTTACCTTGTTTGCGGTGCTCAAGGATAAACTGGATTGCTTCCCAAAAATGCCTGATTTTTGTAAAAAAGCCGACTTCACTAAACATTAACGCTACCTATACATCATTTTTATTATTGTCATAGCCCACTGGCTATTTAGGCCAGATTATCCGGTATTTACTGATTTTTGACCATAATTCGATTTAATAACAAGCGAATAGGCCACTAAAAAAACAGAATAATAGCCTTTACGGCTCAAATAGTCGACCGGGTAAGCGTATAGATTCCGGTTAATAAAACAGAGCAAACTCATCATACTGCTCACTAGGAAAGGGTTTACCGCTTTCTGCTTCCCATTTTTTCTTGGCCTCAAAGCTAACCGTTCCTAAACCAATATTGGCCGCGTCCTTAAAACCCAAGGCGGCAATCACTTGGGTGGCTTGTTTTGACTTAGGCACTGTAGCCAAATAAATACTAATGACTCCAATTACATAAACTAATGCTCCTCCACCCCCGACATTAATAATGAACTCTATCCAAAGACTTTTATCGCTTAAATTAAACCCAAACACGAAGAAAAAAATAACTGCTATAACTGGCAAAAAATATTTTAAAATAAACAAAGGAAATAACAAGGCGGTGCGTTGCACTACACCATGCCCCGCCTCCATTAGCGGCACTACCCAGAGACAACGCTGTTGAGGTTTGCGAATAGCATAAATAACACCTTCCCGCTGGCTATGGTTAGTTTCTACCACCAACTCGACTTCTTCACCCTCTTTAAGGTTAAGTGTATTAAAACAACCGCTAAGCTGAAGCCCATTGACTTCGCAGGTAAAAAAGACCGCATCTTCTTTTAGGGATAAGGCAGAACGCGCCAAGAGTGAACTGCTAAAAAAACTGCCCACCACCGCAGCACCAGCGGCGGCGGCCCCGGTCGCGGCTTGGGCGGCACCGGACATCACAAAGTTGTGTTTACCTTCCAATGTTTTTAAGTGTGTTACCGTGCCTTTAATTAACTCTGGCTTAAACATGAGAAAAATAAAAAAGAGTCCATTTAATAAAACAGTGCATAGTCATCATATTGCTCTTTCGGGAAAGGTTTGCCATGTTCCTTTTCCCACTGTTCTTTAGCCTTTAGATCTACCAAGCCTAAACCCGTATTCGCCGGATCTTTAAAGCCTAAAGCCGCAATCACCTTTGTGGCCTGTTTGGCTTTAGGAGCAAAAGTAACGTACATTCCCAAAGCTATGACACAGTACGCCAATACTCCAGCCCCTAGGGCAGTAAATAGTAAATAAGGAAAAGCCTCCCATGTTTGTTTTAAACTCCCTGCTAGAGTAAAAAAAATAAGTCCAAGTATAAAAGCAATCGGAAGAAGGTACTTTAGAAATATTAACGGGAAGAAAAGAGCGTTATTTTTAGCTACACCATGTCCTACTTCCATTGTTGGCGCAACCCAGAGGCAGCGTTGTTGAGGCTTACGAATCGCGTAGACCACGCCTTCAGTATGATCTTCGTTAAAGTCGGCCACTAACTCGACTTCTTCCCCTTCAGCAATATTCAATGTATTAAAACAGCCGCTCAGTTTGATGCCATTGACATCACAGGTAAAAAAGACCGCACTTTCATTTAAGGCTAGGGCAGAAGTAGCCAATAGGGAGCTGCTAAAAAAACTGCCGACGACAGCGGCACCAGCGGCAGCGGCTCCGGTAGCTGCCTGAGCGCCACCAGACATAACAAAGTTGTGCCTGCCTTTTAGGGTTTGTAAATGGGTAATCGTGCCTTTAATAAGCTCTGGCTTAAACATGGGAAAAATAAAAAAGAGTCCATTTAATAAAACAGTGCATAGTCATCATATTGTTCTTTAGGGAAGGGTTTACCATGTTCCTTTTCCCACTGTTCTTTGGCCTTTAAGTCAACTAAGCCTAAACCCGTATTCGCCGGATCTTTAAAACCCAAAGCCGCAATCACCTTGGTCGCCTGTTTGGCTTTAGGAGCAAAAGTAACGTACATGCCAAAGGCAATTACGCAATAAGAAACTACCCCAGTAAGTAGAGTCCCTATTACAGATTCTTTAAAATAAATTTCTGCATTAAAAGGAAAGCTCGACCCTACAAATAAAACTATAAAAACAAGAGGTAAAACATATTGTAAAAATACTAATGGAAAAAATAGTGCGTTATTTTTAGCGATACCATGGCCTACTTCCATTGTTGGCGCAACCCAGAGGCAGCGTTGTTGAGGCTTACGAATCGCGTAGACCACGCCTTCAGTATGATCTTCGTTAAAGTCGGCCACTAACTCGACTTCTTCCCCTTCAGCAATATTCAATGTATTAAAACAGCCGCTCAGTTTGATGCCATTGACATCACAGGTAAAAAAGACCGCACTTTCATTTAAGGCTAGGGCGGAGGTGGCCAATAGGGAGCTGCTAAAAAAACTGCCAACGACAGCTGCACCGGCAGCGGCGGCACCAGTGGCGGCCTGAGCGCCACCAGACATCACAAAGTTGTGCCTGCCTTTTAGGGTTTTTAAATGGGTAATCGTACCTTTGATTAATTCGGGATCAAACATGGATGCCTATGCCTTGTGGCTATTCAGTTATTATTGATTTATTGTATCACTGGTTATTATACCGTTTAACGTCCTCAGTGATTTCCTGTATGCGCTTGTCAATAGCCTGTTGTTTTTGCTGTAGTTTGCTGAGGTTACGTTGGTATTGTTTATCGTTGGCAATATCGTCAGGGGTGAAGCCAAGACTATGCTGCTCCTGGTAATATTTATCCTGTTGGCGTAGTTGCCGTTCTTCGAGTTTTAGCCGGTGTAATTGGGTATCTCTCTCCAGTTCTTTTTCCAGAATTTTTAGGCCAAAAATCCCGCTAATGGTATTTTCAAAGTCTTTTTGCTGGTCGGCTACCTTGGTAAATTTTTTACTGGAAGGCTTTTTAGCAAAAGGGGTGCGTTGCAGCCAATCTTGAAGGTCATCATCGGAAAAGAAAAAGATCGCTAAATCAATGGCAAAAATAGCCAAGGATAACCAAATATTAATGGTCATCAATACACGGGCCAAGGTGCCTGTGGCCAATAAGTCAATCCCAAAGCGGACCGCAATGGCCTGACCTATACGATTATTTAAAACCCTGGTGGCAGCGGCATTCTCCCAATTTTTATTGATAAGGGCATAGACGCTGGCACCGGCAGAGGTTGTAGCTACTGTATTTAGACCCGCTTTAAAGAAAAATGTATAACCTAAAGCAGTATTGCCCTTGGCAAAATGTTTAGTTCCTTCACCGACATCCAATATTGCAGAAATCCCCCCACTAACGACCGATAAGGCACCGCCACCGGCCCGGAATCGATTACTCCAAGGGGATTCATTATTGATAAAACCACCGATAAATCCGGCCATAGTGGCGCCGGTACCCGTTAGGGCAACCATAAGCTTGGCTTGCAGCTCGACATCCAACCCTTTTTCTTCAATAACTTTCAAAAGTTGCTGAAGGCTGGCCACTTGCATGGCGAGAATTAGGATGCTTAATGCGTTACTTGGGGAGGCAATTTCCTTTACTTGACCTTTGACTTCCTGTTGTAGCTTGAAGTTTTCGGTGCGAATTTCTTCCATCAGATGGGCATGGGAGGCTTTGACTTGTGTGAATGCCGGCTCTTTGCCACGTAGTAATAACCGTAACTGGTTTTTTTCACGGACAATATTGCCTTGGTACACTCTGGTCAGCATTTTTACATTCGAGTAACGAGACTGACTGGCTGTGCCTGCCTGTTGCTGGTTATGGACGATGCCTCGGTTAAGGCCCTTTTCTAAATTATCATAACGCTGACTCATTGTATCTACTGTACGCTGATGGCTTGCCTTTGCGCTGTCTTCAGCAATCGTCAGTTTGGACTTGTATACCCGGCTAATAATGATACTCGCTGGAGTATCAACGCCCAGTTTGAGAATGGGAGTAATTAAACGACTGCCCAGTGCACTGTAAATTTTATCTACGCCAAAGGTGGGGATTTTTATACCCTCCTTGGCCATTCCTTCGGCAAGATCAAGAGAGTCAGCATTAAATTTGGCAATATCCAGAAAACGGCTATGGAATTCTTTATCGATACCTTCGGCGCTATCATTTGCTGTTATTGCGGCAGCACTTTTGATTTTGGCAAGGATGGGGGTTAATAGATCTTTACCTTCGACCTGGTTGCTCGCAATAGCACGCCAAAAGAGGTTTTTATCATCCAAGTCAGCAGCCTTTACCCAGGCATCCAGTTTGTTGGTGCCGGCGTCACAGCTATTCATACAGAAAAACCAGTCGCCCATCAGATCTTCAAAAAACAGGCCGTCGATTCTCGATTGCTGGTGATATTCCGTCAGGGCATTAGTCAGGTAGTCAGATTCCAGCCACAAGACCATATCTTTAATGCGCTTGTTAACAATAGGCCCGACTTGGTCGACAATACTTTCAGCGGCTTTCTCCCGCGCCTCCATCTGGCTTTCGTTTTCAGTTAGCTCGTCCTGATATTTTTTCCAACTTGGGGCAATGTAGTTTTGATCTGTGGTGTCTGCCTGCGCAGGTGTAATTTGTTTGGTGCGCCGTTGTTGTTTGTTTTTAAGTTGTGCGAGTAGTTGCTGGTACACCTCGTATTCCGTTTTGGCGTCGTTGTACGCTGACGTTCCGGGTGCATGTTGTTGCATTTGTTTTGATAGGTAGTCCAAGTTATTTTGAAACTGTCGTTCTTCCGTTTTGTAAATGTTTAATACGCTGTCGTTTTTTATGCGCTGTTTTTGTTTTTCTTTGGCAACGGCCTCCATTGCACTTTTTGCTATACGAATATTGTTAATGGCATTGAGGTGCACGCCCCACTGCTCTTGGTATTTATTGAGCCAACCGGCTGCATCCATAGCGTAACCACCGAGATCACGCACTACACCAACAGCATCCCACAGGCCTAGTATCATGGGTTGATTTTTTGGGTTGTTGGGCGTGATATTGATCTCTTGAACTGTTTCTTCCACATCATCAGAACTCATTTTAAATACTTGAGTGCTGGAACAAAGTTCAAGAACAGCAGGGTCGTGTACACCCTTATCATCACTGATTGTTTTATCCTCAATCATATCGGGATGAAAGTTGTTGTAGGCTTCATACTCTTCACTGAACTCAAATACTTTTTTGAGGTTATCTTCTGTCAGCGTTAAACCATGAGGAAAGTTAGGGTTATTGACCCATTTTTCTGGGCGCAGGGTTTGCATACGCTTATCGCGAGTAGCGCCATCACCCTCCATTAATTTTAGGGTGTCATCTGACCAATGATGCTCTGAAAAAGCGAAGTCAACTTTTTCGTTTTCTGCAGGCTTTTCGATAAAAAAGTGGGTTAAGCCCGCACAGACAGATTTGATTTCTCTTTGTTCGCTCCTAAAAGCACTGACACTGAGCTCATTGAGTTTGCCATTTTCTCTGACTTGGTAGATATCCCACTTTTTGTTTTTCTTGACCGGATGATTGTGATAATAAACATAGATAAAGCCTTCCCGCAGTTGGCGTAAGGCATATTTGTGGCTTTGCAAATTAACATCAAACTTGTTACCCATATGCCCGGGTAAATTGACACCTTTAAAGAAGTCATTATTGGGCACCACGGCATAGCGCACGGGGTAGATAGCTAAACCTCGGGGAGCGAGGCATAGCATTGGAGTATCATCCGCGGGGGCTTGCCCCACTTGTTTGGTCGTTTGCAGACTATTAGCTGACATATTCGCTGTTATCCTTTCAATCCTTGTACTTGTTCTTTATTCCGCGTCTTCCACTTCGTCATCGTCGTCTGCTGGTGGGCTTTGTACACCAATGGCACCGTAACTGAAATCTTCGAAATAGGTATAGGTGTCGCCTGAACTGCCATCGACGTGTTCTAGTTTGTAGTTAAGACTGGTGTCGAGGTCATCAAACTTAAGATCGAGAAAGTCATCGCCGGGGATTAAGTCATCAGCCACTGTTTTAGTCACGCTGATGCTGCCATCGGTACTGGAAAGAATAAATTTATCCGCACCAAACATATTTTTTGCTGGGTTAATGGCTAAACGAATAGTGGCAGGTTTTAGTTCTGGCGGCTGTTCAACGATAGCTTCTGGTGTGGGTTCACCAATCATGACTTTGTCAGAGGGGCCCATCGGTTTTTGCTTCGCGGGGTCGATATTGTACTGAGAGTCGCCTCCCTTTTGTTTTTTGTGGTCTAAATCAATGGAGACATCAGTCGGTGACAATAAGCTTGGCGCATCACCGATAAAGACATTACCAGAGCCTGTGGCCACTTTACCGCCACAGGAAATAGCATCACCCACACGGGCAGCCGGTTTACCATTGATAAACACTGTAGAGGAGCCTGCTGCGATGCTGCGGCCGTGAGGTTTACTTTTAGGTTTGACATGGGGGGCCAGTGAATCACCAACCCGTGCGGCGGGTATGCCGTTCACTTTGACGTCACCACTACCGGATGTAATCGGGCTAGGGTGCCATGCACCGTGATTGGAGCCAATATCGCCTAGACGGCCTGAGGGCTTACCCATCGTCCTTCTCCTTCTTCCTTTTTGTGTCGTATATATTCAACTGCTGGGTATCGAGTTATACCACAGAGGACTTATCCTACCATAAGTTAATCAAGAAAAAGGGGTATTTTTGATCGATCACTGTCCAAAAAACTAAGAAACTGGCGCTTTTGTGATAATGATCACAGGCGAGTATATTTCAATACATTTGTGTTATTTTGAACACCCTCTGTGTATTTTTGCACAGGGGCGCAAATGCTTTACACTCTTTTTCTTTGAGTATTATTGGGACAATAAACGCAATTGTTTATAGGTATTGCCTTCCTTGTTGCTTGCATACCTCAAGCCTTGCTTGGCAAAGTAAACCGATTGCTTTTTGTTTTGTAAACCTTGATACCCTTCAGCTAATGCCAAATACAAGCGTGCTTCTTTACGGTCAATACGCAAACCCCGCTCGGCCAAATTGATGGCTGACGAATAATTTTTTAGGTTCAAGGCGTTGTTGGATTGCGTAACCAAGCGCTCTACTAATGGAATTGTATTTTTTTGTTGGCTATCCGGAACAACGGGTTGTGCAAGTGCTATTTTTTGTTGTGAGTTTTCTTGCTCATTGCTGCTGGAATAATCTGGTAGTGACTGCGTTTGAGTGGCTGATGCCGGCGCTGATTCACGCACGGTCACGGGACCTGTCGTTGATGCGCACCCTGTGATGATGGTAATGAATAAACTAATAAGTAAATGTTGATTTATTTTATTCATATTATTGTTTCTTCTCTCTAATTTTCATGCGTATATTTGTTAATGAAATGGATTGTTAACGAAATAACTTTCTTAACCAGTTACCCACTGAAGGCCCAATGCGGTCACAATCTGTCACTGCTTCTGGCTGAGAACCAGCGATAAAAGGGACTAACTGAGCACCCTCACACCCTTCGGCACTGCGTAAACCATTCTTGCTATCAATCCAATAATATTCGATATTGTCTGGGGTAGTCTGGGAAATACTCCGTGTATTAATGCCTTTAAATATATCACTCCAAATTCTTAAAGCACCACTGCTACCCGTTAAGCGTGTGGCTTTGTTCTCATCATTACCGACCCATACCACACCTAAATGGTCACCACTATAACCTGCAAACCAACTGTCTCGCTGTTCATTGGTTGTTCCCGTTTTTCCAGCAATAGCCAGCGAAGGTGGCAATACCGAATAAGCACGGCGACCAGTACCAATACGCATAACCGACTGTAATGCAAAATGCGCTAAGTGGCTCTCCTCTGATGAAAAACGAGGTTCACTAGTGAGTGCATAACGTTGTAAAGGCTGGTTATCCGCGTCCAGTACTGAGCGTATAGCGCGCAACGGCGTATAAACACCATCGGCCGCTAAAGTATGATAAAGGTGGCTCACTTCTAGTGGCGTTAGTGCTAAGGCACCTAATAATAATGAAGGAAATGCATCAACAGTTTTTTCTAAACCCGCCTGCTTCAACGTTTTTACTACTTGCTTCACCCCCAATTCAGAACCTAAGCGAGCTGTTGCCTGATTATAAGAAAAAGCTAAGGCCTGATATAAAAGTACTTCACCATGGGATTCTTCGGTAAAGTTCTTGGGCTTCCATTGGTCTCCGTTTTCTAAGGCCATGGTAATAGAACTATCATCGATAACGGTGCTTAATTGGTATTGTTGTGGCTGCATAAGAGCAGTTAAAAATACAAAGGGTTTCACCAAAGAACCAATTTGTCGCTCTGCATCCAAGGCCCGATTAAAACCACTAAAACGTGGATTGCGATCACCGACAACGGCAAGAATTTCTCCGCTACCTACGGCAGTAATAATAGCCGCTGACTGCAGGGTATTTTGTGCTTGTTTATTTAATCGCTTTAATTGCTGACTAACAGAAGTTTCTGCTTGCTTTTGAACCTCAGTGGACATACTGGTAAAAATTCGGAGACCTTCGCTTTGTAAATCTTCGGCCTTATAATCCCGTTGTAGTTGTCGTTTTACCAAATCTAAAAAAGCAGGGTAGTCACCTTGCTGACGTTGCGAATTCAGCGAAACACCCAAAGGTTTTCGCAAAGCGGTGGTTAATTCTTTTTGGCTTATTAATTCACTGTTCGCCATTAGGTTTAACACCAAGTCACGCCGCTCTTTGGATCGTTCTGGGTAACGCCATGGATTATAAAATGAAGCGCCCTTAACCGTACCAACCAGCAAGGCAATTTGATGAGACTTTAAGGTTTCTATGGGCTGGTTAAAATAATGTTGTGCTGCTAAACCAAAGCCGTGAATGGCGCGTGGCCCACTTTGCCCTAAATACACTTCATTAATATAGGCTTCAAGGATCTCAGATTTACTGTAGTGAATATCTAATAAAACGGCCATTACCGCTTCTTGAATTTTTCGCCACAAACTGCGCTTATGGGTTAAGTAAAAATTTTTAACCAACTGCTGTGTAATCGTACTACCACCTTGAACAAAGCCTCCGGCTTTGACATT
>JBOEHG010000050.1:0-44269 GCA_050633825.1 Cellvibrionaceae bacterium
CAGTGCCAGTGCCAGTGCCAGTGCCAGTGCCAGTATTATCACCTGAACCACTTGATCCACCACCACATGCAGATACGATTAATGATAAAAAGATAGGTACTAATAAGAGATTTTTTTTGTATTGTGTCTTCATGTTTTTCTCCGTATATAGCATAAAATTCATTTAATTATAAAAAATACCCTCGACACGATTTATCTCATGCCGAGAGTATCAAAGGCTTTAAATAGTGAGATCACGAGTAGTGCTTAAACCGTTATAATTTAATGTCACGGTTAAGGTATCACCAAAATTAGCGGTACCGTTGTAGCTTGCTAAATATTGGAAAATAATACCGGTTTGGATGGTCTGAAAAATACCGGCAAGATCAGCATCTTCAATTTGATAAAAGCTTGCATTGGTACCTAAGGCAATATTTTCCATAGCCACTGGATCACCTGCACCGAATGCAATCGTGTACACTGGAATTGCTTTAGCGACAGCTGAAGCGATGACCTGATCTTCTGTTAGGAGGCTACTATTGTTTTGGCCATCACTCATGGCAATAACGATTTTACGATTAGCACTACGACTATCGGTATTGACTAAACCCGATTCAATGGCATCGTACAGTGATGTTCCACCACCAAAACTATAACCGTTTGTAATGTTTAAGTTAGGCGTTTCCGGGTGGCGAGGATCAACATTAAAACTTGAATAAAGCTGTGATGAACGGTTGTAGGCATCCACAATAAAGCGTAAATCTTCAGCATTGCCGGTATAGCCATCCGTACTAAAAGTATAGGAAGCACTACCCCCATTTTCATCAGTAAGGCTCAATGAGTCTGCAATTTTTGTATCATCAATAAAATGGACATCTGATCCAAATAAAACCATTGCCGTTTCATCAGTTGTTGGCATGCTATCCAAGTAGGTGTGCGCGGCCAAAGATGAAATTCGATTACGGGTATAGACAATGCCGTTAGGGTCTAGCAGTAGATCGCCATTCTCATCAGAAACAGAGGCTGACATTGAGCCACTGGCATCTAAAACTAATGCAACAGAAGCAGGTTCAGCCGTTTGAGAAGCGGTAGACACATCAACAATAGGCGCCGGATTAGCATTAATATCGATAGCAAAAGCATCTTGAGGTATACCGATAACCGCTGTATTGGTTTCAGAGTCGGTCACGGAAAATGCAACCGTATCGCCATTAGCACCGGATAATTGTATGGATGCAATTTCATAGTTAGCGGTAGAGGATATCGTTGACGCGACACCAGGTACGCCGCCGGTAAACACCGTCACGTCTGTAACTAGGTCGCGATAACTAGTACTCGTAGCCCGAACAGACACAACGTCATCCGATACAGTCGCTGAAAATTCACCACAGCTACCAGTAGTTGTCGTTGATAAGACAGCCCCCGTCGAATCTAAAAATTCAACTGATGCAGAATCTAGGGAACGATAACCTGCGGGAACATCTGGGCACGCCCTCATTAGCTCTAGGGGTGATCTTAATACACGCTCATTTCGAGCCACCGTGGTTTCTGGAACGACAAGGCTACCTGCCGCCGTGCGCTCAGTTGTTGGATTACCTGTATTGGCATCGTCACCACCGCTACTCCCGCCGCCACAGGCCGAAAGCAATACCGCAGTAGACAAGACTGATAGATAACTCATTGGTTTCATAAAATTTCTCCTTGGTTTCAGTATTTTGGAATTTATATTTTTTGACAGACGTACAACTCAATACCAACAGGAAAACAGGCTTTGTTAAGTCGTCACTGATACTTATGGAATGATTAGAGCCAAAATATCGCCACTGATGGGCAACATTGTTTAGAAATGCAGACTATTTGCAAAAAATAGCAATAACGTTATCGCTTATCTCTGCTTTTTAGTCGTTGAAGTTTATCTGTTAATAACTAATAGATTAATTGATGAAAAAAGAGGCGGGGACTTAGCTCAAGTGATTTAACTATAGTTTTCAAATTACTTTCTGAGATCACACCCGACTGCAGAGCTTCTTTCTTAGTCTGGCCAAGAATATCGTTAATAGATCGATCTTCAACACCGGATTCAAAAACAACAATGACATAAGATTTGTCATTGTTGTTTTTAGGTTTTGCGATAGACCAGTAATTATTCATGGCATAAATAGGAATCGCGCCGCCCGTTGAGAGATCGATACCGATAATATGTATTTTGGAAGATTGAACGTTGACCTCGGTTACCGCCAAGGCACAGAGATTACGATAATTTTTTAAGGGCGGAATATGATTTTTATCATTTGATCTTACTGAAAGACGTTTCAACTTATCTGAATTACAAGAGCCCCCATCATTTTTATATTTAGCCTCAAGCGTCAATGTAAGTTTATTTTTTACTTGAGGATTTTTTTCGTCCGACTCACCAATATCGGCCAATGCCGGTGTTTTAGACGCGTAAAAATGCGGGATGAAAAAAGCAAGAAACGCTAAAAATAAAAAAAATAAACCGTACCGGTAAAAGTTAATGTACTTCTTATTGACTGCCTTACTATAAGGTTTATTTTTATCTGATTTTTTTTGAACATTGCTTAGGCGAACAAGATCTAAAGCATTCTTATAAAAATAACATGAACCGCAAAAAATACCTTCATCATCATATCTTTTAATCGACTGAGAAACCTCTTCTTCATTTTCTTTAGGAAAGACTAATTTAAACTGAATATTTTCATCACGTAATTTTTTAAGAAAACACAACAGTGAAAATATCTTTTTTTCTATCCCATCGACCCCTATCACCTCATCTGTTATTTTTATACTACCCGTTGATATAATAACCATATCATCTGCATTAGGAGAGCCGCCCCCCAAAACATCCATAGAAAATAATTGATGCGCGATTAAAACAGGTAATTGCCAACTGAATCCGCTATGAATATCCTTTTCAACATCAAGCCTAAAGGCATCATATCCATATTTTTTTGCTATCAAACCTGTACCCTTATTGACAAAATCATAGTAATGATTTGTAACGCCGGTAGATTTACTGCCACCGTCTATACACATAACAGAAGGAACTCCATACTCCTCCTTAGTGATAGATTGTATCGCCACAGGCCCTTGTGTTGTCGCTATAAAAACATGATACGTCATAGAGACTCTATTATAATATTATTCAATAACAATACTGATTTCTGACATATCATCAGAAAGCAATGCGATAAAACTATCATCACTTTCAATCAGTAAATGCGTTTTATTATCATGGAAAGGCGGAAAAATCTTACAACACGACTGAACCTCTTTATAAACATGAAGTACAATTCTTTTTCCTTTAGCTTCAAAAGACTTATCTTTTAATTCTACAATGGCATATAAAAGGCCTTCCTTTGAATTCGAGGGTATTATTTTTACTGAAAACCCATCTCCACCTCGCTCTATTTTTTCACCACTGGTTTTTGCAGCAACAACTTTTGGAGAGAAAAAACGCCCTTTAGTCTTTAAAACGTAATGATAGTGCCCCATCAGAATTGGATTTTCAGCTAATTTTTCCATATCAATATTTTCATTACGCCCGACAACATAACGGTAAACATCATCAAAGGTCATTACCTTATCGGAATGATCAAATCGATTAAATACATTAACGGCATTTTTCAAAAAAAACCTTTCCTCTATTGAAGGGCCAGAAGAACCATCCGACTTATCATTCATAACATTCACCATAAATTTTATCGAACATCAACAGGAAAAACCTTCTATCACTTTCATCTGCCGCCGCGATTCTTTCACAATCATCGAAAGGCCGCAAATAGACGCTCAACATATTTAAAATTTTATTTAAAGAAGCCAAACCCTCAATATAAACATTCACCCGAGAAGCCACATCAGGATCTTTAAACCCCCTTCTATTAACATCTGAAAAATCCTTTTTTATCAACCTATAAGCATTCATAAACTCATTATTTTTCATAATGATTTTTTCTGAATTGTCATAAAATGCATTGTAAATATTATCCATTTTATCTTCTGAGGAATATTTTTTTACTTCTTCTTTAAATTGACAATTGGCATCCAAAGATAACTTGAAAGAAAATTCAACAATTGCCTCAGGAGCTTTCGCTTTATACAAAATATAAATGACAGCATTTTTTGTTTTTTCTAAATCCTCTTTAAGGGAAGTTAAATTTACCTTAAATGCTTCGTAGCCACCCAAAGATTCCTCAGATAAGACATTTCTCATCATTGAGAAATTTTTCTTTCTATGATATTGAGTTGCAACAACTTGAGAAGAGCCAAAAACATCCAATCGTAAAACACTTTTGAAAAATTTATCTTGGCAATAAAAATAATCGAAAAGCAAGGATAACAAATTTTTATCTTCTTTTTTTGAAATGAACTTTATCTCAGACAATTCCCCTTCAAACAAAGCATTAAAAAAGTTATCTTCCGCTTCAATAAAATCAATATAGCCATCCACCCTATCAATATCGATTTCTCCATTTTCATAATCATCGCCCAAAGACAAGGCGGCATCTAAAATATTTTCTTCTGGGCCATTTTTCAAAATACTGTATAAATTTAACAAACCGTATGCAGTTGATTTATAAAGCTTAAAATCTTTTACTTTATTTTCAATGGCGTAACGCCAAAAATCCAATGAAGCATCATTCAGATCAACGGCACCATTTAGCACATTAATATTTTGGTCTCTACACCAAAAAAGCAAAGTCTTGCATTTTTTAAACTCTTGCTGTGATTTTAAATTATCATCTAAATATGTATCTAATGATTTTTTTATATTTTTTGCTAATTTATCAACTGTTTTTTTAGAAAATTCATCTTCAAATTCATTTATTTTTCTAAAAAAATCAGCATCTACCATACAAATAAAATTAGCAAGAATAGTTAGCAGTGATATATATGAATAGTTAAAAAAGAAAGTACTATCAGAGTAGTTAACAGAAAATCCTTTTACGTCAGTGAAATTCAACCTCTCAAAAATATCTTCTTTTTCGACAATAACTTGAATTGAATTAACGTCAGGCTTATCTTCTCCCCAAAAAAAGTCGACAAAGCGATCTTTCCCGTCCCTATTGATCACGACAATCAAATTTGACAACCACCATATAGGCATAGCAAGGTCCCTGCAAAGTACTCTACGCCTAAATTCTCGACAATCTGAATCTGAATACTTTGGAGAACCATCGGATGCTTCTGCCATACAGACAGAATTAACAAGATTAGAAATTTCTTGGCTTACACCATACAGGGCAAGTGATGCATTTTCATAAGCATACTGATCTTGAGCCGAATTAATCATATATCGACTCCCACATCCTTATCAGTTCATAGCGACTTTTTATTTGTTGCTTTTTATTTTGTAAATTTTCAATCTGTGACATAGGTATTACGGAGGTTTTCTCTTTACATTTTAGGCTTGTATCTTTATTAATATTTTTAGATTTACTAATTTTTTCTATTCTCTCTTGTATTGCCGATTTTTTTTGATATTTTAAAAAATAGGATAAAACTTTCTGACTGAAATAATGTTTTTTTTCAAAAGAGTAGGCACTATTTCTACTCTTACTGATAAACTTGAGGTCATATCGATAATGTGTAAGCGCCTTACTAAGGTCACCAAGATCAGCTTCCAAATCGGTTAAATACTTTATTGCACTACGAACATTTATAGCTGCATCGTATAAGCAGTAGTCTGGAGCACCATAGCGCAATCCAGCTTCAGAGGGGATTTGCATAAGCCCGATTCTCGCTTTTCGCCCCCTATTTACATGCTTAAAATTAGAACCTACCTTAGCCACGGCTAAAGCCAACTCAGGTGGATAATTTAAAACCAGCGATTCCCTAATAATCATATCAACCCACTGACTGTCTTCTCGATACGGATCATGCGCCATCGAAGGCAAAGCTAAAACAAAAAACAATGTAAAGACGATAAAATGAGCCTGCTTTCTATAAAAAACTATCATCTCTCAACCCCTATTTAGTGATACATCTATAGCTATAGGGTTTTTAGAGCGATAATTCAGCTTTTCAACTAAAGCTCTCTACTTTTATTCGCATCTACTTAAGTTGATTTAAATTTTTACTATTTAAAGGGTCTAATCGATAGTTAGGCTGAACACTGACAACCCCTTTTGTTGCAGCAATATTGGCTTGGACTGCTGACAAATCGAATTTTTCAGAGAATACTACAGATAAGAGGCCATTTTTTTTAGGCCCTAGCAATTCAATTTTAGCGTCAAAAATAGCCCATGCCTTTTTATATTCTTCGATATCCATAGATGGATCAAAAGATACCAGAAGCTCGTTTTTCTCAGCAATAACTATTTCTGCCAATTGCTCATTTTGCTGTTTCTCTACAGCGGATTGCTGCGGCTGAGTACCACAACCGTAAAGTAGAAAGGGCAAAACAACAAGTAATACAAATAGACTGGTACTCGGCTGACATCTTATTAACATGCTATTTCCTTAACTTCTTAGCCAATCATTTAACTGATCAGTATGGTTTTTAGGTGGCACTTTCTTTTCAGGTGGTTTAGGCGCAGGCTTTGTCGGAGCTGGAGCTGGTTTCGCAGGTGCAGGCTTCACCTGCGCAGGCGGTTCGGGCGCCGGAGTTGCTGGCGGCGGCGTCACACCAGCAGTAGTGCAACCTGCCGCTTTACGGCTAAACATATCTCCACATAGAGCCTGATATAAATCCAGCTGTCGATTACCCTCAATTCGATTGGCAAATTGAGTATTTACAGTAGCACCTTTCAGCAAACGTTCTTTAATCTGTAAATTGGTCATATCTGGGAAATTGGCCCAAATAATTGCTGCTGCGCCCGCTGTAATAGGAGCAGCCATGGATGTTCCTGTTAATAGCTTATACTGATTGGAAATAGCACCATTGGCATCATAAGGGTATGTACTCAAAACATCCGTTCCTGGAGTCCCTATTTGAACACTTCTCGCTCCGTAACTACTTCCAATTTTAAACTTTCCTTTAGGTAATGGGGCCACTCTATCGAATTCTATCTTTCCTCGCCTACTAAACCTTGGGTTTACCAACTCATGAGTCCATGAATATGAACGAGTAAGGAGGTTTAGGTTGTTATTTTTATCTGCTAAATTAGCAATAGACAACACCCCAGGGATGACCCTCGAGAATGTTGCGGGATAACTTGGCGCCGAAGCTTTAGCGATTAATTTTTCACCTTTAAGGAGAAGCACAAAGCGCATAGCAGCACCGCCTGGAAGATCTTCTACATCATTGGATAGACCTTCGTTTCCAGCAGAAATAATCACCAAAATATTTTTATCGACGGCCGCTTGTAGAGCTTTTTTAGTTTGCTCATCCCCTACGGGACCGCCCAAACTCATATTAATAATATTAGCGCCATTATCTATCGCATAATAAATTGCCTGAATTATTCCGTTAGAATCTAAACCACAACCCTTAGGGCGACCAATGGCCAAGGGCATAATTTTCACTTTAGGTGCTATCCCGGTAACACCTTTGCCGTTACCGCCAACAGCACCCGCCAAACCAGCCACATGCGTACCATGCGCACAATTTGGCCCCACCGGTGAAGGGTTGTTATTTTTTCTACCAAAATTCCAACCTTTGACATCATCGATATAACCGTTGCGGTCATCATCTACACCGTTATTTGGAATTTCATCCGTATTAATCCAAACATTATCACGTATATCTTCATGCTCGATCATAACGGCATCGTCAATGATAGCAACTGTCACTTGTGACGCATCTGCACTCACTGACCAAGCTTTATGGGCATTAATACTGTCTAATTGCCATTGTTTCGAAGCCAATGCATCATTACTAGAGAAGCCCGTTGTGGTACTTAAAATATAATTAGGCTGCACGCTGGCAACACCTGGCGCTTTTTCGATTAACTCCAAATACTCATTAAAGTTAACCCATCCCCGCTGCTCTAACGGTACTTTAATAGTGCTTAGCGTTGAATTAGGCAAAGTGTTGACCGATGCGTCGACAGAGGCAGATGACAAATAGGAACCTAAGCCATTTTGAGCGGAAGAAGATTCCATCTCAACAAGGAACTCTCCGGGTACAACCACTTCAATTTCATCAATGGATTGCGCACTTACCATTGGTATTGCCTGCACTATCGATGCTGTAGCTAATATTGGCACAAATAGCTTTATTATTTTCTTAATAGCCATACCAGACATAGTCTTATTTCCTATTTCACTACCCTGTTACTAAAAGAGCCACGTCAGCGGCCCTTATTTTATTATTGATTACCAATCTTTATTAAAGGAAGATCGTTCTCGACTTTCACCTCTCAGCGTAATTCGCTGAATAGTAAAAGTGTTACCTGAAAACTGAACACGGCTATTTAAATCAAGATGGTCCAACATTCTTTTAATGTTACCGTTCATCACCGCAGAACGCAGGCTGGTCTCATACCAAAATTCTGCACGGCGCTTGCTGATATAGACAGGACGGTGTGTTTTATAGCCTGAGAAATTAAGCATAAACTCTTCAACTTCTGCGACTTCATCTTCAGTAAAGTTGCTAAAGATAATGGTATAAGCATTAGGTAACGCGCTATTATGGTCACCTGTTCCATCATTATCAGGGTCAACCAACCAAACCAGTTTTTCCGTTAAAACAGCACCCAAATCATCTGCTAAAATTTTGCCTGCATCGCCAATTGCCTCAAGAATACACTCACGAGAACACTTGGGCTCTGCTGTCCACTCACGCGGGCTATCAACTTCAAAATTACCCAAACGCTGGCCTGTTTTTACATTAAAAATACGCCCTTCTATCCGGGTCGATATCTTAGTGGTGTATGGTAATGCTTTGGCACTTGCATAGATTGAATAGAATATAGCCACATCCATTGGTGGTCGCTGGATAGATTTAGAAATATCAATCAATTCCGCATCAGGCCTGCGTTGCCGACCTTGCTTAAAATTATCCAAGGTAACTGCTGTCTCGTCATAAACATCCAAACCTTGATCACTAAGCTGGTTAACGATTGCAGATTGAACACGTTTGGAAACACGGTTATTTCTAGGCACTGTATCTTTGTCAGAATCCATATTCATCACTAGGATATTAGGTTTATCTGCAGCCAGTGCAGATAGTGGGGCTAATACCACAGCACACCCTAGCGCATAAATTGTCAGCAACACTGCTTTTGTTAAGAATTTCATTAAAACCACTCCTCAGTTTGTTATATCGGTTTATCTCTAACTATGGGTCGATTAGAGCCATTTTTCAGTGAACTCTAGCGCACCTTCTTAAGTTCAAATTTTTGACCATCCATGTAGCGGATCAGTACGTTAAGCTCTAACCTCTCAGCTATAGTTCTCAAGCTATCTCTCATTTGAGAGGGCGTAAGCGCCATTGTATATAGATGCTCACCACTCCTCTCACTCGCGTAAACAAGTTTATGGGTTCGATATTCAGAAAAGCGGGTTAAGGTATCTTCAAACTCAAAAACGGTATTCGGCGTAAAACCATCAAAGATGACCGTATAGCCTGTACCAGGAGTATCGCCCAACTGCTGGTTCGATGTTGTTGAACAACCCGCAAAAAACAGGCAAGCGATCAATAGACAAATAAATTTCATGATTACACCTTAACAATGTTATAGGAGTTTCCAATTAGGGATGGCCACTTTAGCAATCTCTTGGTCGGCATCTTTAGGGACTTCAATATTATTCGATTTTAAAAAATCTAAGAATCGCTTACCTGTTTTCATATAGTCAAAACCTGTTGGAGGAGCAGACCGAAGAACAAAAAGGCCTGTTCCCAACTTTTTTCTTGCACCGGTAATCAACGGCTGTAATATAGAAATTTTCCCAAGCCATCCGCCTTTAGTCGTGGCATTTTTTTGTAAAAAGGCTACTGTTGAATCAAAGAATGGCTGAGTTTCAACATAAAACTGATTTAGATGAGTAGTTGTTGCAACAAATGAATCTAATGCCTTAATAAACTCTTGGCGCTCTGAACGTTTAATTTCTTTGCTTTCCTCGAGTTTTTTTACAATGGCGGCATTCGTTGTCTTTGATACCGCAGAATATTTTTTAAATGATCCTGTCCCAGAAGAATTACTATTAGCATCCGCCTCCAAGGCCTTTGCTTCTGCTTCCATGAGCTCAGCTTCTTCTTTTAATTCAAGCGCTATTGCCATTTGTGACTGTGCTCTAGCCATATAGATCAAAGATGTTCGATAAGAAATAATTACTTTCTCTTGCTCATCGACCAGTGTATCTATATCGTCTAGCTGCCCACCTTTTGGCTGCTCTACTGTTTGCTTAGCATTTTGTTTGACATCTCTTTTGCTATCACTACTAACAACCTTTTCAGTTTTATCCGAACTCGCAGATTTAGAAGTTGAATCCACTTCAGTCTTATTGCTACCAAATGGCCATTTTGGCAATTTAAATTTGCTTCCTGTACTTTCTTCAGCTTTGTTTTGATTAGCACTGGCCGCTGTAGTCGATGTATCAGATTGATCGCTTGTGCCAAGAGAACCACAAGCACTCAAAGTGGCAACAATCAATAAAAAAAGAATGCTATATGCGCACCCATAAGAACTACTTTTCATATTTTTACCCCTATTTTTAGTGTTTATATTATGCGTTTAATTGTAAAACCATGTCATTTACATGCTCTCAAATACTATGAAGATAGTTTTAATCAGTGTTTCCGCTGAGCATTTAGCTGCGAAACGATGGCATTTGCCAGTTTTTCAGATGCGGTAATGAGCGCATTAGTAATCGCCTCATCATCCGTTGCACCCAAGGCAACAGCTTGTACCGGCCCAGCAACCCCCAGTGAAGATTCATCCCCTAAATCCATTAATTCAGCAGACACAACAACTGAGGCACGGCGTAAACCACTCACTTTATCAACCGTTGTTGGACGAATATCAAAAGCACCAAAAGAAAAGTAGTCACTACCCACTCTTAAAACAGCCTCTTCAACAACCAACCAGTCAATATCACCGGTTTGCAAGTAAGCAGTCTCCATACTTTTCTTCTTGTAACGTCTATCCGCACGCTCAAGACGATTATTGCTGACAACTTTAAAGGTATTATTCAAGAAAACTTGCCTAACCTTTGTGCTGATAAATTTATTGCCATCCGGAATTTTATAGCTGCCGTCAGCTAATTTCTGCCTTGCGAAAAAGACAAAGCTAATACGTGCTTTGGCGCCGCCACTACCTTTACACTCCGACTCTAAAGCGTTATCCAGCCTTGCAACATTTATATCGATACGCAGTGTCACCTTATATTGTCGTGCTTTTTTATCGACGCTCTCATTAACAACGTAAGATTCATTCACAAATTCGTTAATTCTTTCGAGAATATTGGGACGTAAGCATTGATCGTATAAACGCAGCTTTGGCATATCTGCTTGAATAAATTTTTCCAACGCTTTCACCGCAGCTTGATTTTTCGCTGAACGAATTTCTGTAGAACTTGGCTTTTTAGATTTAATATCAATTGTCACTTGCCCTACGGCTCGCGTACTCTCTGCGAAACCCACATTACAAAAGGCTATTACGCTTAGCATAATGAGAAAACCAAAACATTTTTTCATCGGCATTTTTCTAAAACCTCATTTAGTTTTTTTAGTTGTTTATAATCACTTCGATCAAACTCTTGAATACTAGCCCAACCCGAATTTTTTTTAGGGTTATCAATATTTTTAGAAAACCGATCAATAAGAAAGTAAATACTCGACTCTTTGGCATACCAATCATCAAAAACCATTGTCTTGGGAATAGATTTAAAATGACCGTCAACAAAATTTCTAGAAAATATGGCTTCTGATTCTGAACCTACATTATAATTTAACGTAAATTTTACAACCGACAAGTAACTGTTAAGTTGGCTAATGCTGGTTTTTTTACTGACCTTAGATACAATAGCCCGAACGTTCATATTCAATAAATAATCCGGCTTTGGCAAACTTAAAAACTGGGCACTTTTACTACCTGTAAAACGAAGCGCCATTTGAGCACTCGAATTATCTATATTTTGTGGCACAACGGATACGCCTTGATTTTCCGACAACCTTGCAGCCAAATACTGCCCTAATGCTTGCCCGAAATCTTGAGTATTATTCCTATATGACTCCGGAAGTATTTTCTTAACCTCTTCTTTAAAATCAACCTTACCTATACCAATTTCTTGTGCATATTTTGCTTTAATGGGGGCATTTTTAATGACTGCTTTAAACTGCTTAACAAGACTTCCAAACGCCACTTCTTTCTGAGTTGATTGGTCAATATGGGTCAAACCACCTAAAAAGTACTGCTTAACAATATTTGCTATTTCTTGGTCTTTTGGTTTCCGCCCTTCAAAAATTTCAACATAGGTTTGTTGAGGTAATATAACAGGGTAACTTGCTATAATTGCGCCTTCAGAACTATCGAAATCGATCACTAACGCCTGAGCAGTAAACGATACCGACAACTTATAGAAATTTGAAATCTTCTCAACAAGGATTTTCTCATGCTCCAAAGCAAAAGCTAAAGCTATGGAACTCCCTTTATCCGCATCAATAATTTTATCTGTAATAAGATTATAATATTTGGGTTGTAGTCCTCGCACTGACTCAAATAATGTTTTATTAATTGATTTTTCAAAACTCACACTATATTTATAACGTGAACTAAAGCTCTCAGTGCTACCCATAAGAGCAAAACCTGCGTAAGCAACTCGCTCTTTACTAATATCTGAGAGAGTTTCGGAGAGGGTTGTTTTTGACTCGCCATCGTATGATTGGCATGACGCAGATATCAACAAAATGATAAATGCACACACAAACCTTAACAACAAAGGCTTACCCTCAAACGAAGTATTAATTTTTATAATCTCCATACAGATCTTCTTTACTCATTATTCTTAAATAGCAATACGAGGTTTAGAGCCTTTTTTCTTCCCGCATACTGCTAAAAGCACCTACACAGACAGTAACGAACAAGAAGGGTAAAGCTTACAAACAAAACTCAATGCTTAGTGACGAATAAAACTGGAATACCGAAATCAAGCTTCAGCATAGGGAAGAGATCTAGGGAGAAGGACTTCTTCCTTGAAACTAGTGCGCGAACATTCCCATAAACCCAAATACATGTCAAGGCACCTAACAATGTAAACCTTGCCGATCCATACCCCAGGGGCTTCATTACAGAAATGAAAAGGTTAACGGCAATGTAAGCACTGTAATTGTGCGTCAATTATTGAGGGCTACAGTAAAAGTAAATAACAGTTAGCATTAGGAGCTGCTCAAAAAAACAACAATTCTAAAATGCGAGCGCCACCAAATTGTTCAAAATTTGCACTTTCAATATTAATAACCTTTAGTAAAGAAGGCGCACAGATTTAAATGATACAAACTGGTCACTATTATTGGGGATTTCAAAAGATGTAATTAACGCCAATAATATATTGAAAGAAGGATGCTTAATTCCTACAGGTGGTGTAGGCAATATCCTACAGCTTGCATGATGCGACTTTGGCACAATTATCAACAGTCGCTGATATTGTATGAGCCAAATAGGTAAAGAGGAGAATAGGTAAGAACATGAACTGGCAATTTATAGACGCAAATACACTCACAGAACTTGAATCGGGATACCTAATCTACCTCGTCAGCGGAACATGGTTTCACCCACAAAAAATCAAGCCTCTTGCACCTCCCCATCTCAGCTTTCCAAAACAGATCAAGCTACTTAGAGCCGGATTAAAGCATATAAAATCGATTGGAGAGTGCAGAAAGGCTGGATAATAGCTAAGCTTCTTCTTTAGGCCGCTGATAGCGCTTTTTTTTACGGCGGATTTTCTCTTTCCTTTTAATCAGCGTGATACCATTTATTAGAATCAAAGCTATTCCTGAGAGCTCTAAAACCCAATTCATTTTTATGCCGAAGAAGCGATAACCAATAATACTATCAACATCGTGAAACGAAGCGGCTCTAATAAAAATAAATACCATAAGAAATATAATACCTATAACAGCCAACAAGTGTTTCCTAATTACTTGATATAACTCAATAAATATAGCTAGAGATACTAAAATCCCGGCAATTAAAATCCCTATAATAAAGAGTTCCTGATACTCCTTTCTTTTTTCATAAAGGCCTGTTGCTCTAAATATCTCCCTAAAAACATCAGTAAAGAGTGACTGAAGGTCAAGCTGCTTATTAATACACAAAAAAAACATTAATCCAGTAATAACATACCATAACTGAACTTGGCGCTGCCTCTTTCTAGCAAAGATATATTTACTGATAGAGCATACTTTTAAACTGATTATAAACGCACAAAAATATGTAAAGACTGTAAACCATCCCATAAAGGACGGATCACCTATTTTAGGTGCCCAAGAAATAGCAGCGATAAAATCTGACAAAATTCATTCAACCTTTACAATATATAAAGGATTATATAGAAGACAGTTAGAAAGTAAATTGATGCAGAAATGATGAAAAGAAAAGCATCCTTGCTTATATGTATCCTATCTAGCTCCTTAGGCAATCCTTACCTTTGTCGTCCTTAGCGCTTACCTGCTTGTCCTTTCCAATCAGTAAGTACATTCTATTCGCATCTTAGATATCACACAATAGACAAAAAAAACCAATGGGTGTGTAAAAATACACATGATCAAATAAAGTTTAATCGTTTAAAAAACTCTATTAAAATCAACCAACTCCAGCAACAGCTCCCCCAACAAAAGATAAGGGCTACTATTTTTAACTATAGAATCTAAATGTTTATCATCTATATAACTAACAAGCTTATGATGAACCAGATCCTCTGAAGTTTTTATTGTTGGATTGTTATTAAAGGTACTTCTGATTAACCTCGAATGACTTCTGCGTGAGTCTAAAATGGTTTTAGGCAAGACGGGCTTCGCCGCCAATAACAGGCAAGGATATCGTAAAGCATGTCCCTTTACCTAACTCACTTACCACTGAGATTTCCCCACCATGCTTTTTAATAACGCCCATTGAGATAGAAAGGCCCAAACCAGTTCCAACACCTACTTCCTTCGTTGTATAGAAAGGGTCAAATATTTTATTAGCAACCGTGTCATCCATTCCACAGCCATTATCTTCTATCTGAATAACGATCATTTGATCTAGCATTTTTGTTGATATAGCAATCAATCCAAATTCATCTATTGAATGACCTGCATTAACAATTAAGTTTAAGATCACTTGACTTAACCCACCAGGGTAGCCCATTGTTTTTTTTACGTCGGCAAGGTCTAACTTAAGTTCAGCTTTATACTTAACTTCGTTTTCAACTAGCTTTATAGTATTTCTTATACAGTCATTAACCAGTAACACTTCCTTTTTGTCACTATCAATTCGCGAGAAATTTTTAAGGCCCTGAATAATTTCACCGATGCGATGAGTGCCCTCTATGGATTCATCAATTAAGCTATCGAAATCCTCTAAAATAAAGTCAATATCTGCTTCCTTTTCAGCTTTAGCGATATCAGCCACTTTTTCAGCAAATAACTCAGAGGCACCGAGCATTTCACGCGTTAACTTTTGATATGCTTCCATCATATTTTTTATTTCTTTTGTATAACGCTTAAGCGAGCCCAAGTTGCCTTTAATAAACCCGACAGGGTTATTAATCTCATGAGCAATACCCGCTGACAGCTGGCCTACCGACGCTAATTTTTCTTGATGAATCATCTGCAATTTCTGACTTTTAAGCTCTTCATATGCAGACGTAAGCTTGGTGTTAATATCATAAAGTTCGCGGGAGCGCTCTTCAATTATCCCCTCAACCTTTTCACGGGCTTTTTTCTGGCGCTCATAAGCCGCTTTATAATCAATATTATCCATTACTTTAATTCAATTCTAAAAGTACAACATTGATCATCCTTATGTTGACAAGTCAGGTGATCGAGAGAATATTCCACACTATAGTATTTAGCCGCACCTCGTATTAACCCTTCAGCTAATGTGCATAGCTTTCTTGGGGAACGATAACGCATGACCATAATACTATTAGACTCTCGATCACACTCCAACTCAGGCAAGTTGGCATTATCATAAAGCTTTCTAACCTCTTTATGAATAACGCCATCAATACTCTCTAAAAAAGAGAAGAAGTCTTTTTCGCTTTCAGAAAATAGAGGGTATTTATTATTTAAAAAATCAAATAAAAAGCAGCCAAAGCTCTCTACTAATACTGGGACTGGCTGTCCTGATATTTCTGATAATTTCCCAACCAACGCAAACAACTCTTCATCAGGAAAATCTTCTATAGAAATATAAATACCGCCAGACGCAGGGTTTACCTCATCTAGCAATCGCTCCCATACATCAACCCCGACCTGCTCTTCAACCATTTGATTGAATGCAATAAAAACCGCACCTTTCATCTAAAAGCCCTCCTAAATAGCAAATAATTACCCTATCCTATTAGCTATAGGTCAAAAGCATTAGATATTCAATGTACAAGCTTCAAATAATAAAAAAGCCGGCAGGATATAAATTAAAGAAATAACCAACCATACTTTTAGAATTTTTAACCACTCATACCTTAGAATAAATGTCTATTATGAAATATATAGCGAAGAGTAAGAATTAGTGTAAAAGCCTTGGCTTTTACATCACAAGCATTACTGACTAATCTATTTACCAATGAATTGATTGCCATATAGCTACCCTTGGATATAATACAATCAATTTCATAAGATGAGATATGCGCCATGAGCAATACTGATAATAATACTCATGCCGATTGCACCATTAGTGAAGCTTGCAATTTAATTGAATTAGTCATCGAACCTAGATTAAAAGACCTTGGAGGGTTCTCCGTAAGACGAGTTCTTCCTGTCGCCCCAAAAAGAATGGTAGGCCCATGGATTTTCTTTGATCATATGGGCCCTGCAGAGTTTGCTTCTGGAGATGGCATCAATGTACGACCTCACCCTCATATCAACTTAGCCACTGTAACTTACCTATTTGAAGGCGAGATTCTGCATCGAGATTCGATAGGCAGCTTACAAACCATTAAGCCTGGCGATATTAATTTAATGGTGGCTGGGAGAGGAATCACTCATTCTGAACGCACTTCCGATGAAGTTAAAAATACAGGTCAGCGCTTACATGCCTTACAACTTTGGTTGGCATTGCCGGAAAAAAATGAAGAAATGGAACCTGAATTTCATCATTACCCGAGTGACAGTATACCTACTGTTATTATTGACGACGTGCCTATCCGGGTGATGATGGGTTCTATTTATGGTGTCATTTCTCCCGTTAAGACATTTGCTCGCACCTTTTATGCCGAAGCGCATTTACAACCAGGACAAACAATCACCATACCTAACGATGAAGAGCGTGCTGTATATATTGCAAAAGGCAGCTTAACAACGGGCAGCGCAACATTATCAGAATATACAATGGCCGTTTTTAAGAAAAGGATCGGCATCGCTCTAACGGCATTGGAAGAATGCAAAATAGCAATAATAGGTGGCGAATCAATGAGAGAACGCTACATTGACTGGAATTTTGTTTCCAGTCGAAAAGAGCGTATAGAGAAAGCAAAAGACGACTGGAGAGGCAATCAGTTTCCTACTGTTGTGGGGGATGAAGAGGAATTTATTCCTCTGCCTGAATAACTATATCAATACTTGATTTACTTAAGAGAAAATAAAATTAATGGTTCTTAAGGTCATCATGGAGCTTTTCAGTTAACAACTCCCAAGACAAGGGTTTTGAAAAATAATAACCTTGCGCATATTGGCAACCCAAAGCTGACAGGTAATCCAACTGCTCTTTTGTTTCAACACCTTCAGCGATGACTTGCAACTGACAAATTTTTGCGATCGACATAATAATATCTATCATCTTATTATATTTATTGCTTTGAACACCGATTTCTGAAATAAAACTTCGATCAATTTTAATGTAATTGCCGGGGAAATTAAGCAGCTGAGAAAAACCTGTATAGCCTGTTCCGTAATCATCTAAAGCCAGATGAAACCCTAAAGACTTTAATTTCTCCAAACGTTTTATAATGGTATTTTCATAGGGAACTAATTTTGTTTCAGTAATTTCCAAATGAATTCTGCTTGGGTCAATATTGTACTCTGTTAATAACAATTTAACTTTTTCTATAAATTTTGAATCCAATAGTTCTGCAGAAGATATATTAATAGCACACCAAATATCAGCGAGAGGTGATTTTTCATCTATGGTCACGAGTTTTTTAAAGGCATTCTCTACAACCCAATGGTCAATATCTTTAATCAGCCCACTCGCTTCAGCAACAGAAATAAACTGCTCCAATTCAGATAAATGAAGATAGTTTTCATCACACCTAAGTAAAACCTCAAAACCTGAAATAGCTTGTTTTTCAGAAATATCGTAAATAGGCATATAAACCAATTCAAAGCTTTCATTACTCAATGCACTAGTAATACTTTCTTCAATATCTTTACGACGTACAATTTCTTTTAGCAAGCTTTCATCATAAAGATAAAAGGTATTTTTACCACTTTTTTTAGCTCGGTACATCGCAACATCTGCATTATGTAATAAAGCATCTACACTCATTTTATCTTCAGAAAAAGCAACGCCTACACTAATATTAATATTGAGTTTTTCTCCGCCCACATAAAATGAAATCGCTGTTTTTTCAAGCAACCGTTTTGCAATTTTTTTAGCGGTATCAACATCATCCAAATCAATAATTGCGAGAACAAACTCATCACCAGCCAAACGGGCAAAATTATATATTTTACTTGTCGCCGTAATTAGGTCATCTTGCCGCACAAGATTAATAATTCTTTCACTAAATGACTTTAATAAATCGTCCCCAGCTGCATGGCCATAGGTATCATTAATGTATTTAAAATCATCAATATCTAAATAAAAGAGTGTAATATTTTTAAATCTTTTATATTCTTCATTAAATAAAGAAGCCAACCAACTACTAAAATATCGCCTATTAGTAATACCTGTCAAATCATCGTAATGGGCATCATACTCTAAACTACTTCGCTGCTCTTGCATAACATAGGCATAACAAGCTGAAAAGCCAATAGCAATTAATAATGCAGCGGAATACCTCAATACAACTTCATATTCAACAACATTAAGCGCAGCAATAAGACAGAGAAACGATATAACAATTCCACCAATTAAAGCGACTCTAAAACCCATTAAATAGAACAAGCTCGCCGTATAGGGAAAGACAAAAACAAGTCCTCGATACCCATAATAATAACTAGTCAATAAAATTGCCGCACCCAAAGAAATAACATAGAGGTGAAAAAAGTAACCGTTGTCTTTTTTAGATAAGATACATGCAAGAGAACAAATAGCACTAAACGCAGCAACCAAACACAAACTGCCAATAAAAACCGTATCAAAAAGAAGATGATAAATGCCATAGGTCAAAGGGAAAGCAATACCTAAGGCATGAACGAAGATGGTGGCAAAGTTGGGCAACATCTTTGCTATTTTGACTGACTGATAGGACACGCTATAACCTTTACTTCTTTAACAAAACCATAAAACATCGGCTTATGATGCTCGAAAACTGTTCACAAATGAGCGTTTTAATATAATTAGAATAAAACAACACCTTGTCTTTGATTGATATTATATCAAAGTGGCCCTTAAGCCTCAGACCCTAATCATAAAATAGCACATTTAATTGCTATAAAAATCACCTAAAGGCTTTTTTAGATGACAACAACCATAACATCTAGCTATTCATAGCGCCGTATTGCGCACAAGTTCACATTAGCATAAATTGAATTGATAGTTTTATGGCGAGAAGCTTTATACTTTGTCCCTTATTATTAGCATACACCAATAATAATCGTTTACCTGACCCTATTCCCCTTAAACGCTATTCAACTGACTCTATTTAAGGTAACTCAATGCCTATATCCATCAAATTTATATCGATATTTTTTCTATTTTGCTGCAGCAATTCACTCGCCATTGCTGACGGACACAAAAAAGCAGAATTAAAGAGCCAGAAACTCTCTGACAATATTCACCTGATTACAGGCAAAGGCGGAAACATTGCCGTTTCTATAGGAGAAGATGGCACCTTTCTAATAGATGATAAGTTTGCACCGATGACAGACGCCATCCTCAACATCATCAAAAAAGCAGGTGGAGATACACCTAAATTTGTTATTAACACTCATTGGCATGGAGACCATACTGGCGGCAATGAGAATCTTGGAAAGAAAGGCTCCATCATTGTTGCTCATGCTAATGTTCGCCAGCGATTAAGCGAAGAAAACTTTATTAGCGCCTTTAATATGAAAGCACCTCCTCAACCAAAGGCAGCACTTCCCGTTATCACATTTACACAAGAGCTAAGATTCCACCTTAATAATGATACGATTGATTTACAACATATCGCTAATGCTCATACTGATGGAGACAGTATCATTTTCTTTCAAAAAGACAATATCCTTCATACTGGGGATTTATTCTTTAATGGCTTCTATCCCTTTATCGATGTAGAACATGGCGGGTCATTAAAAGGCATGCTCACGGCATCAGAAATATTGCTTAAATTAGCGAATGATGACACCAAAATCATCCCAGGCCATGGCCCAATGGCAACTAAAAAAGATTTATCTGATTTTCGCGATATGCTGGATGTAGCATACAAGCGTCTCAGTGCACTAAAGAAAGACGGAAAGTCATTAGAACAAGCTCTTACCATGAACCCATTGAAAACACTGGATGCAGAGTGGTCTGATGGGCTTTTTAAAACAAACAAATGGATCACCCTCATTTATAATGGCTTAGACTGAAAATATGGAACACTTTCTTAGGAGGGTGAAACCACCCCTCTAAAGCCCATTACTTTTATAATAGATATACCGTAAACCCCACGGTTTTATTCCTAATTAAACCGAAAAAAAACAATACGCTCTCTCCCTGTCAGCTATAGTAATAGAAGTGGGTTTAGCTCGTATCAACAGCTTTATTCCATCGCACGCAAATCAGTAGTGATCATTAAGGAGACGTAAGTGTCAGTTCCCGATATAAATGTTCTTGTAGTCGATGATGATAATACCAACCTGGAAATGTCCGCTGCAGTCGTTGAATGCCTAGGTGTTTCGGTAGACAAAGCAGATTCAGGAAAAAGAGCCGTAGAGCTATGTGCCGCTAATACCTATGAACTGATCTTTATGGATTTAGAAATGCCAGAACTCGATGGTTATAAAACGGCTCAGATCATCAAATCTATGAATCACAAGTCAGCAGATGCTGCAATCATCGCCTTGACAGCAACCCTTTCCAGCAAAGATCAGGTCATTCAATGCATGAAGAGCGGCATGAAAGATTGCATGGTTAAACCCTTAGATGCAGAAGATATCAAAGCACGCATAGAAAAATGGAACCTTCACTAATCCTTAATACTTTCCCCGAAAACCCCAAAAATTGACTCACCCTCCATGCTCCACTCCAGCAATTGATTGACTATAAATAAAATCAGTCGCAAGCCTTAATTAATCTGTCATATTTTTGTAGCATTATTGTCTCATATCAGTATTTTGACATTTGGAGACATAATGGCCATAAAAGTAGGAATCAATGGGTTTGGTCGTATGGGGAGACTTTCCTTTCGTGCCGCATGGGACTGGGAAGATATCGAATTCATACAAATCAATGACCCAGCCGGCGATGCTAATACCCTAGCGCACTTACTCAACTTTGATTCGGTCCATGGGCGCTGGCATCATGATGCTAGAGCCGAAGGCAAAGAAGTCATTATTGATAACCATCGTATAACTTGCTCTCAAAATAGCACTATTGATGAGACCGATTGGTCTCAATGTGATGTGGTGATAGAAGCATCCGGTGTTATGAAGTCTAAAACCTTATTAGAAGCCTACCTTAAGCAAGGGGTAAAACGGGTTGTTGTTACCGCCCCGGTCAAAGAAGAAGGCATATTGAATATTGTGATGGGCGTAAACCAAGCGCTCTATTCTCCCGAAAAACACTCTATTGTGACTGCAGCATCTTGCACCACAAATTGCTTAGCGCCCATTGTTAAAGTGATTCATGAGCAATTAGGTATTAAACACGGCTCTATGACGACGATTCACGATATTACCAATACACAAACCATTCTTGATGCACCCCATAAAGATCTACGACGAGCACGAGCCTGCGGTATGAGCTTAATCCCTACAACAACAGGATCAGCAACGGCTATCACCCATATTTTTCCTGAACTAAAGGGCAAACTTAATGGCCATGCTGTTCGCGTGCCATTAGCCAATGCTTCATTAACAGATTGTGTGTTTGAAGTAGAAAAAGCAACATCTAAAGAAGAAGTGAATACCTTATTAAGCACAGCTGCGCAAAATGAATTAAAAGGAATTCTCGGTTACGAGGAACGCCCACTGGTATCGATCGATTACAAAACCGATCCACGTTCCAGCATTATTGACGCACTATCAACGATGGTCATCAATGACACTCAAGTAAAACTCTACGCTTGGTACGATAATGAGTGGGGCTATGCCAATCGTACAGCCGAGTTAATGCATTGGATCGGCACACAAGACCTTGTTTAAAGAATAACAGATTATGCTTTCTTCTCTTTCGCCAAGTATTCGACAATATCTAATTGTTACAGGGAATTATTGGGCCTTTACACTGACAGACGGCGCCTTGCGTATGCTTGTCGTATTGCACTTTCATCAACTAGGTTATAGCCCTTTAGATATTGCTCTTTTATTTATTTTCTATGAATTTTTTGGTGTTATAACAAACCTTATTGGCGGCTGGATCGGCGCAAGAATTGGCCTAAATACAACCATGAATGCTGGACTAATCTTACAGGTCCTCGCATTATCAATGCTATTAGTACCAATAGAGTACCTTTCTGTAGCATGGGTAATGCTAGCACAAGCGCTCTCAGGCATTGCAAAAGATTTAAATAAGATGAGCGCCAAAAGCTCGATCAAACTGCTTATTCCTGATAGTAAACAAAGCACTCTTTATCGATGGGTAGCACTACTGACTGGCTCTAAAAACACACTTAAAGGTGTAGGCTTTTTTATGGGTGGTGCGCTACTGAGCCTATTGGGGTTTAAAGGTGCCGTCGGTGCGATGGCTATTGGCTTAACATTAGTAGGCGCTTTTAGCTTATTTACACTCAAAAAAGAATTGGGAAAATCCACTGTAAAACCTAAATTTAAAGAGCTACTTTCCAAAAGCCATGCGATTAATTACTTATCTGCCGCACGACTTTTTTTATTTGGCGCACGAGATGTCTGGTTTGTCGTCGCATTGCCGGTATACCTTGCCACAACGCTACAGTGGCACCACATCAGTATCGGCAGTTTTTTAGCTTTATGGATTATTGGCTATGGCATTGTGCAATCTATAGCGCCTTACTTTACCGGCCAACAAAAAAATAAAACAACAGGGAGTAATGCAGCATTTTCATGGGCTTTACTGCTATTAACCACACCGTGTTTAATTTTTTTGGGTTTACAAACAGGCCTTTATACGGAAACAGTGCTTATCGTTGGTTTAGGTCTATTTGGGTTCTTATTTGCCATTAACTCATCTCTACACAGCTATTTAATTGTTAGCCATGCCAGCCGTGATGGTGTTTCGATGGATGTTGGCTTTTACTATATGGCAAATGCCATGGGCAGGTTAATTGGAACTTTATTATCCGGGCTGGTTTTTCAACTATATGGCTTAGCCGCCTGCCTAATCATTTCGGCCATCTTTATTGTCATTGCCGCCATTTTATCTCTAAAAATAGGGCAACAGCCCGCCAAGTCCCCTTAAGAAATATCACATCATATTGAGATCGAAAGCTCAACCCTACTATTTATGAACTACACTTTAAGAGATGTCATTTTATTGTTAGCTTAGAGAGCCCGATATGAGTATTAAATTGCGTTTGTTAATCCTAATAGGTGCCTTTATTGGCCTGATATTCTCAGGAATTATAGGTCTCAACCTATGGATAGAAAGCGCTAAGAGCGGTGGCACCGTCATTAATTTGGCGGGCAGACAGCGGATGCTGACACAAAAAATGACAAAAGAAGCGTTATTTACTCTTTCAGGGTACGATCAAACCAAGTCTCTTGCCTCGACCAAAGAACTATTTGATAAGAGCTTACTTGCACTTATTGAAGGCGACAGTACACTTGGTATTCCTGCGACCCAAAACAAAGACATCAAACAACAACTACAAAAAGTCTCTACTCTCTGGCAATCATTCGGGTCTTCTTTATCCGCAATCAAAAAAGGGATAACGCCAGAAGAACTCAAACCTATCGTCGAAATGTCAGTCACTATTCTCAAAGAAATGAATGCAGCAGTACAACTGTTTGAAAAAGAAAGTAGAAACGATATTGCCAATCTACGTATGATGGCCTTATTTTTTGGCTTGCTTGCACTGATCAACGGTGTCGTTGCTTACTTTATGGTGGACAAGAAAATTATTAGCCGTATTGCAACATTTAAAAGCATTGCCAGTGAAATTGCTGAGACTAAAAACCTGGGAATTAATATAGGGTTTAAAGGCGGTGATGAGATTGCATCTGCAGCACAATCTTTCGACGCGATGATTAATTCGTTCGCGCAGGTGAATCAGGAAATTCAAGAGCTGGATAACGAGCTACACAAACAATTAATTGAACTTGAGCGCAATGCAACCGATAGCCGCAATAGAATGGATGAGCAACGTGGCGAAATTATACAAGCAGCAACTGCCATGAATGAGATGACAATGACGGTTCAGGAAGTTGCTGACAACACTCAATCAGCCGCTCAATCAGCGAATGAAACTCAATCAGAAGCCAATAAGAGTAACGAGTTGGTCGAAAATTCTATTCAACTCACTTATTCTCTAGCAAAACAAATTAATCACGCAACAGAAAATGTCGGTCAACTTGCAGAAGCGTCCGAATCCATCGGAGGAATAGCTGATACTATTAGCAACATTGCAGAACAAACTAATTTATTAGCACTGAATGCTGCAATTGAGGCCGCTCGTGCTGGCGAGCAGGGAAGAGGCTTTGCCGTAGTAGCCGATGAAGTAAGAACATTGGCACAAAGAACACAAGAAGCAACCAGTGAAATTCATAAACTTATCACTACCCTGCAAGAAACAACACAAGCTTCTGTAGAAACCATGAATAAGAGTAAAGATCATTCAGAGAATTGCGTTTCACAATCGGAAGAGATGACGCAAGCCCTAAAACGAATCATATCATCAGTGGATAATATTAATGAGCTAACACAGCAAATTGCAGTAGCCACTGATGAACAAAGCACTGTTAGCGAAGAAATGAACCGTACTATTGTAAAAATTGAAAGCCAGTCTGAATCAACATTGGAAAATGCCAATACCACAACGGAACAAATGAATCACTTAACAACAATGGCCGTCAAATTAAGAGACAAACTCTCTGAATTCAAAATGGCCTGAGATATACCCCACCTACTCTACCTGCCCTCAGGCACATCATCCCTCAGGCACATAATGTGTCGAGGGCTCCTTCCCTCTAACTTATCTTAAACTCAACATAATAATTGACATTAGTTACGATTTTATTTTATATTACACCATATGGTATATTATAGAGATGAACAAATAGACGACGCTTTCTTTGCCCTGTCTCACCCGGTAAGGAGAGCTGTACTGGATACCCTGTCACAAGGGGAACATTCCGTTGCCGATGTGTCTGAGCCATTTGGACTATCAGCGGCTCAAATGACAAAGCATTTAGCCATACTCGAAAGGGGCGGCTTGTTAAAGCGCAATAAACAAGGAAGAACTCATTATCTTCAATTACAACCTGACATGCTCGAAGAAGTAATGGCATGGGTGCAACGCTATCAGAAATTCTGGGATAAGAGGCTGAACGCACTAGAACATTTTTTGGATAACAATAATCAATCAGATAATGAATAGTTTTTCAAATTTGAATTATATATTTCTATTAAACAGGAGAAAATCATGAGCGAATATGCATTTATTTATCACGGCGGCAATCATCCTGAAAGCGAATCTGAACGCGCAGAGGTTCTGCAAAACTGGAAGCTATGGATGGAAACACTAAAAGACGGTACGGTAGATGCCGGCAATCCCGTAGGCATGTCAAAAACGGTAATGAGCGATGGTAGCATCATCGATAATGGTGGCAGCAACCCAACCTGTGGCTACAGTGTATTTAGCGCAAAAGACATGGATGATGCACTAAATAAAGCTAAGTCTTGTCCTCATTTAAATATTGGTGGAAGCATCGAAGTCGCCGAAGTTATTCATTTGGAAATGTAGGTAATTATTTTGTTGAGGGTTTATCACTCTTAATCATAAAAGATCTCACATTACTTTTAATTAAATAATTAATTGCTCATTTAACTACAAAATAGAAGGAATAAAAAATGACAGCAGAATTAACCGCAGAAGGTGTTATTGAATTAACGATAGAAAAAGAATTTGCTTACTCACCAGAACAAGTCTTTGATGCATGGCTAAAACCAGATCAATTAATGCAATGGATGGGCCCTACCGATGAAATCAATGTTTCCAGCGTCGAAGTGAACCCTATAGAAGGTGGTTCTTACCATATGGAATTTAATGCTACTGATGGAGAGGCAAACAAACTCAACGGGGTCTATAAGACTATTCAGCGCTATACCACACTGATCTTCACCTGGATATGGGAACCACCTACCGATGGCGCAAATGAAGAGACATTGGTAACACTGAATTTTGAGCCAACGCAAAAGGGCACAAAACTAACCTTATTACACCAGCGTTTTCCAAGTGAAGAATTACGTGATCGTCATAATTGGGGCTGGACAGAAACACTTGAGAAGTTTGAGCGTCGCGCAGCCTTATTATTTGATAAATAATAAAAATTATAGGGTGAGCTCAAACACCGCCACCCCATATATACAAAAACCAAATTAAATATTATTGCCCATACCCTGCACGAATATAATCATTGATAGCATTAGTTGATAACGCCGGGTTGTAAGTTAAGCGAGACTGCTTTCTGAGCTCATCAGAAAAATCATTTAATGTAGCCCCCAAACCTAACTCTCTGGAATAACGCTCAAGATTGCGCCCCGGGTCAACGGGGCTAGTCGTTGCTAATAATGCATTACTTTCACCAGCTTCTGCCATCCATGCGCCGAGTGAATTAGATGAGTTATCATAGCAAAACCAATCATTGTCTGATGCACTACTTTGATAAGTATTCTCAGAATAGTTGATGTTATTAAAATCGCCTCGATGCTCAATAAGGCAAGACTGATTACTGGTACCAATCATTGTATTCTGGCGAATAAATATATCTGACCATGCTGGATTATTATCAAATAAAATATTTCGCCTGTACAAATTATAAAAATAATTATTTTCTACCGTGACCGAGCGATTAGAGCCACCGCTAAAACTAATACCAAACGTACCTGAAAATTCTGGGGAATTTAAAAATAAATTATTATTAATCGAGGTATTATCATTATCTATAACCTGAATATACCAAGATAACTCTCGCTTTGTTGGAGGGTTTCGCCCAACATCAGTAAACACGTTATTTTGTATAGTTGAATTACCAAAGCGATGCTCAGTATTAGTATTACCACCTATACTGATACCAATTTCACCCTCTACAAATAAATTATTATCAATTAATAAGTCATCAGAGCTATGAAAGCCTTTATTGGCCGTTAACTTCAAACCAATACTCGAAGCCCTTAATGAAATATTCGCTCTAACAATCGTTTTTTTATTACTGGCCAAATACATATTGTGGTTATAGACCGTCGCACAGGCTTCGTCCACATCAGGGTTCCAACCATTGCCATCAAATATATTTTCTTCGAGCAAAAGACTGTCATTACCTCCGGCAAAAATACCAGAGGGTCTAAATCGTGGATCACCCGCCAAATTAGGAGAGCCATCAGTATTATAGGCGCAGGTCCCTACACTGTAATTTCGATAGATAATATTACGGCGTAATTCAATATTGGCCGCGCTTTGTATAACAAACTCACCATACTTTAGGTAGTTATCTTCGAATAAAAGGTCTCTGCTTCCCTCTGCAACATAGCGTATCCCACCACCTGTAGCACCATTAATAGTACCGTTAAATGCGGCATCATTTGGGTCCTTACGGTAGGAGGTAATTTCTAAACCAGTTACGGCCAAAAATTGACGGACCTGCCCATTATCGTTTAAAAAGTGGGTAGCCACCTCCACCTTAGGTCGTTGCAACGAATCACCATAACTTGAGATAACTAACCTCTCTGTCGCACTACGACCAGACTTAAAGCGACCCAGTGTCGCATCACGCCAAACATCACCCCTCTTCAACAAAATAAAATCAGGAAAACCATCACGCACCAACTCCACTGCACGCTCGGGTGTCGCTACAGCAGTATCTGGGCTACTTCCGTCGTTTGAGTCATTACCATTACTCGAACTGACGTAAATAACCTTGGAATCACTACTTAAATCAAAGGTTGTCCACCCATTTTCTTGCGCACGTTCGGCACTACTTTCAGAAGCATCACCTTCACCCCAGCAACCAACATCAAACTGCCAATCAACCAAACCATCGCCATCATTATCAATACCATCATTGCATTCTTTCAATGCAGTAGTTGGTGGAACAACAGGGGGAACCGGAGGTGCAGGATTAGTAGGAGAATTAGGTGGAGAAGAAGGAGGAATATTAGGTTGGCTATTGCCGCCACCATTACCCGAGCCCGCTTGTGGGTCTGCCTCACTGCTATCATCACCTGAGGAGCCACCACAAGCAAACAGTGCAATCGATAAAATACTTAAAGCAACCAAAGTGCGAATTTGAAACAATAAAGGGAATTTATCGCTAATTAACTTCATGTAGCCTCCATGATAGAAAGTGGATAATAAACTCATATTTCCTAATATGAGAGCCCCAACAAAAAAGACCTTAATAAAAAGGGGCTTAGTATATCTTCAGCTACAGAAAATAATGTGAAATTTTACGCAACCATATTAAATAAGCCGCTTTACTGAAACTTGAATCGACTCCTGTAGTAAGGATTATTAACAGCTAACTGAATAGACACGTCAAATAAACTCAAGTAAAAGTAACAACGGCTAATGCTATAAGCTAAGCGCAGCACAAACGCTCACGATCAGTTGTTTTATGCTGTTCAACATTATTGCTTAAGCCTAAGCGCTGAAAAAAGCCTCTTTTCATACATGTCACCAAAGCAATAAAAGTTTGTGAGCGAGCGTGACGACCACGATTCATATAAGTAATTAAATCCTCATCAGTGATTCGACTAGTTTGCTGTGTCTGTATGTTTGGTATTTGTGTATTCATGATGTTCTCCACTATAAATTAATCTTTAATAATCAATGGTTGACTGGGAATTTAATGATTGCCCCTCAACCTTGTAGCCATTGTCATCACTTTCACTGCGACTGACAAACGAGTATTATTAGCACTTCAGTTAAAAAAAACTTAATCGAAGGATGATTCAATGAGATTGCCTCCGCTTAACGCAATACGTGCTTTTGAGGCATGTGCACGGCATTTAAGCTTTAAAAATGCCGCTGAAGAGCTATTCGTAACACCTGCAGCCATTAGTTATCAGATAAAAATACTTGAAGAATTTTTAGGTGTTGACCTGTTTATCAGAGAAAACCGACTAATATTGCTAACGCCAGCAGGACAGCGCTGTTTTAATGATGTGAAGAATGGTTTTGAACTGATTGCTCGGGGAATTGAAAAAGCGCAGGCCGACCAGAAAAGCGGCGCATTAACGGTCAGTGCGGGGCCCGCTTTTACGGTTAAATGGCTAGCGCCTCGCTTGCACCTATTCGTCGACGAACACCCGGATATTGATGCCAGAGTCTCTGCTGGGCTTAGCTTTGCCGACCTCAGGCACGATAATATTGATGCAGCAATACGCTTTGGCAATGCCGCCGATGATGACTTATATATTGAGGAATTAATAAGGGAAGTTGCTCTTCCCCTCTGTCATCCAGATCTACTGACAGGAGAATATGCCCTGACCCACCCAGCAGCATTGAAACACCACACTTTAATTCACGATGATTCACTTATTTTTAACCCAAAAGCACCTACATGGAAAACCTGCTTGGCAAAGGCAAAAATCGGCGATATTAACCCCGATAAGGGCTTGCGCTTTAATCAGGCGGATCATGCGCTACAAGCCGCCATCGACGGTTCCGGGGTGATATTGGCTAGACGGGTGCTAGCGTTACCGGATATACGTGCCGGCAGGCTCGTAATTCCTTTCCCAGAATGGGAATTAGATACTAAAATGTATTATTATTTCGCTTGTTTAAAAGAGAAGGCCGAACAATATAAAGTCAAGGCTTTCAAGGAATGGATCAAAAGTGAGCTTCTCGCGTAAAACACACCGTGTTTTACGCAATAACAATAAGCAGCCAGTAACAGGAGCCATTTTTACATGGTGATTATTCCCACTGAAAAACGTTTTGACTGGAAACATGCGCCAATCATACTTTTTTCTATTGTTTTTATTAATATTGTTATTTTCTTCATTTACCAATCCGGTGATGGTGAAAAACTGGAATCGGCATTTAATCAGTACAAAAATGAGAACTACCTTGAAATAGAATGGCCCTTTCTTCAACAGTACCTTTCAGAAAATAAAGACCAGGTATCTCTTGATCAATACCAGCTTTTATACGATCAAAAAAAGTATGACGAGTTAATATTTAATATCATCCTACGCGTAGACTTTTATCGCTATCTCAGAATCGATCAATACGACTACTTTCAATTAGGTGATGTGGGTGATTGGTTTACTATAAGGGAAGAAATCAACATCAAAATGGCATCAACGAGTATTTTATCATTTGGATTAACGCCATCTAATCTAAAAGCATTTCACTTTATTAGCTACCAGTTTTTACATGGGAACTTAATGCATTTACTAGGCAACTTATTTTTTCTTATTGTTTGTGGTTTTGCTGTAGAAGCCGCTATCGGTCGTTGGCGGTTTTTATTATTTTACTTAGTATCCGGCATTGCGGGAGGTCTTTTACATACTGTATTCAACCTTAAAGAAGCAATTCCCTTAGTGGGTGCATCAGGTTCAATCTCTGGAGTAATGGCAATGTATCTTGGTCTCTTTAGGTTGAAAAAAATTGAGTTTTTTTACTGGTTTTTTATCTTTGTCGGTTATTTTAAAGCACCCGCTTTACTTATCTTATTCTTTTATATCGGTAAAGAACTCTTTCAATTTTATAGCGACAACCAATCCAATGTTGCTTTCTTGGCACACACGGGCGGTTTTATTGCAGGCGCCATTTTAATGGGTATATTACACTATACAAATCGATCGCTATTTAATCAAACTTAT
Source organism: Cellvibrionaceae bacterium (assembly GCA_050633825.1). Classification (GTDB taxonomy): domain Bacteria; phylum Pseudomonadota; class Gammaproteobacteria; order Pseudomonadales; family Cellvibrionaceae; genus CANLBN01. Next base: position 31,395 of record JBOEHG010000050.1, read on the forward strand.
ATAGAAGAAGATCAAAGCATTAACCCTCTACAAGAACGCTTAGCAACAATTTATGACTTTATAGGAAAATATCAATTTGAAGCGGCAGAAAAATCGGTTATTAGAACCATAAAAGAATATGGCGCAACATTTGAACTCGCATTAATTCACTACAACTTGACTAAAAACAGTAACAATCCACAACAGTTGGCTCAACTGATTACTCTAAAAAACATAAGTAAGTCTGAATTAGAAAAAGTTGATCGTATATGGAACGATAATATACAGCAATTTGATTCACTGAATGAAGATATAATAATAAAAGCTGGATTATCTCTCTCCAAATCAGGGACACCTTCAACAGCTGAAGGCATATTACTTCGTTTACTCAAGAAGAAGTCAACGCATGAATCACTGCCTGTTCTCGCAGGAAAAGTGGCTCAAGCATTCGGCAGTATTAATGACTTAGACAACAAAAAGAAATATTTAGCTGTCGCTAAAAACTTACTCGCGAGAAAAAAATAATGGAATACTGCAAATACCACCCATTAAAACCAGCCACTTATCAATGCACCCATTGCAATACAAAAAACTGTGATAATTGTATTGATGAAGCACACAACAGCAAGACGGAACGTTGTTTTATTTGTGGTAATGAAGCGGAAGATTTAGGTGCAAGATATAACGCAGAACCTTTTTGGAGACGCCTTCAAGAAAGCTTTAACTATCCCCTTAATACAGAAACAGTAGTATTAATTATTGGTGTCGCAGTTTTAACCACAGCTATTTCTTTCCTCCCCTTTGCACTGCTTTGGCAACTTATGCTAACTGGCGCTTTTATGAAATACTGCTTTTGCTGCCTTGAAAGAACATCAACGGGTTCCTTTAAAGCGCCAGATATAACCGCTGCTTATGATGGCGGACTTATTATCGCATTACAACTAATCGCGATGGTCGCTATTATTGCCGGAATATTGATTACTGCCAATATTTGGCTAGGTGTAGGCTTTGCAAGTCTACTAGGTGGAGTTATTATTTGTTGCGTCCCTGCAATCCTGATTAATTTTGCACTCACTGAAAGTATTTTCGATGCAATTAATCCTTTAAAAGTAGCTTATCTTATTATCGCAGTTGGCTTACCCTATGGCTTATTACTCGCATTAATTATGGTAATGCTGGGTTCTGTTGGTGTTATTAGTGAAATTATTGGCAACAACTTTTCTTTTTTAGCCCTTAGCTTACAATCTGCTGCATCAAACTATTATACCATTGTCATATTTCACCTTATGGGCTACATGATATTTCAATACCAAGAACAATTAGGCTTTATCGCCAGAGATGATGATGACCAAAGCAGCAGACAAAGATCGAACGCTGAGCGCACACTGGCAAAAATAAGCGTCCATATAAAAGAAGGACAATATGATAAAGCAACGATACTTTTTCAGACAGCAATGAAGGAAAACCCAAACAATAAAGATATTTATAACCAATGTTTCGATTTTTTACTCGCCATTAAAGACCACAAATTAATAGAAGACTATTCGACATATTACTTCACATTTCTACGTGATGTTAATCGCGAAGACCAATTAACAATCGCCTATAAAAAAATATTACACGCCCACCCCAAATACACACCAATATCTGCTGAAGACCGTTTTATGTTAGCTCAAGAATTCAAAAATAGTGGTGATGCGAGAACAACAATTAAGCTACTTAATGGTTTACCGAAGCAATACCCAGATTTTAAAAAGCTTGGGGAAACCTATCAGCTCATTGCTGAAGCTCTTCATGATATACCCAAGATGAAAGACAAAGCAGAAAAATATTCTGCTCTAGCTCATAAGCATGAGGAAGCCAGACGTAAAAGAACAGTTAAAAAGCATTTAAAGTTACCAACAGAAAAACCTGACAACAAAGATCAACCCGCCGCCGAGAATCCATCAAATACTGACGACATTAATTATGATGGTGGAATTGATTTTAATTAAGGGTTTAAGGCCTGAATAATCTTATATAAATCTGCAAATGAAATATGACCTCAATTTATTAAAAGCCTTTGATGCTCTCTACAAGGAAAGGAATGTGACTCGTGCCGCTGAACGTATCAATATCAGCCAACCGGCAATGAGCGCGGTTCTTGGTCGCCTGCGAGAGCTATTCAATGATCCCTTGTTTATTCGAGATAAATTTGGGGTAGCACCAACAGAAAAGTCCATCGAAATTCATCCCACTATAGAAAGAGCCTTAGATGAACTGGACAGCCTTGTACAAAGCGAACAAGTATTGGACTTAAGTAGCGAAAAACGTACATTTAATATTGCGGCAACAGATTATTTTCAATTATTAATTTTACCTCTATTAATGCAGAGGATTCGACAACAAGCGCCCAATATCAGAATTATCACCTCTGTTTTCAGACAGGACATCACTGAAACCGGCATGATGACAGGTCAAACTGAGCTGGCATTTGGGCGTTTAACTGATCCACCAGATAGTCTTATTGTTCGTCATGCAATCGACGAAGGCTTTGCTTGCTTAGTCAGCAAAGACCACCCCGTGATTAAAAACCATCTGACCTTAAAACAGTTAGAAAAATTTCAACATGTGGTAGTACAGCCTCGTGGCAAATTAAAGACAGGAATTTTTCGCATTTTGGAAGAGAGAAACATAAAGAGGAATATTGCATGCACTGTCACACATTTTCATGGAATATCTGACTTAATTACCGGAACAGACTATATCGTCTTGCTGCCTCAACGAATTGCAGAGAAATTCGCCAAAAATAAGGGCTTGCGACTTGTTAGTGTGCCCGATACTTTTGAAACATTTCCCTTCCATTTAAGTTGGCATAGGCGCAATCAAAAAGATCCTGCACATCAATGGTTAAGAAATCAAATTTTAGAATGCTGCCAATTAATTCTATAACATATTTTCCATTTCACTATACCCGCGTATCAATATATCAACCTAAACGTATTAAATATTGATACTTATAGAAAACAGCTTTGCAAGGTTATTTTTCCCTTCATAATCCAAGCCCTCGGATCACATCATTTCTTGAAGGAAAACCCATGAAGGACATTCGTCTATTAATAGCCATAGTACTTTTTTTATTTATTTCAGGCTGCTCTAATATACAATCACAAAGAAAAAGCAGCTTGATTGACTATTTATACTCAAGTAACGAAAGCCAGCCGACTGAAAATATTGTTACAACGTTAACACTCCCAATAAAAGTCGGTGTCGCGTTTGTGCCCGAAACAAATAGTTATAATAAAAGCCAAAATTCACTGACCGAGAAAAATAAGTTTGAACTCATGAAATTAATAGCAGATAGGTTTACAAGCTATGATTTTGTTGATTCAGTTCATATCATTCCTTCGAGTTACCTCACTCAAAATGGTGGTTTTGATGATCTTGATAAGCTTCAAAAAATTCAAGGAATTGATGTTATTGCACTAATTTCTTTTGACCAAATTCAGTTTACTGATGAAGGCTTCTTGTCTCTTAGTTATTTAACATTGATCGGGGCTTATATAATTGCAGGAGAAAAAAATGATACCAATACCATGCTAGATACTGCGGTTTACGATATAAATAGCAGGAAACTTCTCTTTAGAGCACCAGGGACCGATCAGATCAAAAATAACTCAACCCCCATCAGTTTAAGAAAATCGCTCCGACAAGATAGCCATAAAAGCTTTGAACTAGCCACAAGAAAGATGATAGAAAACCTGGAAGCAGAACTGGAACGATTTCGAGAACGGGCTAAAAATGACCCGAAACAATTTGAAATCAGTAAGGGTAATGCAAACCCGAATAAGAAGTAAAAAACCATCAATAAATAATATAATTACTATATTATTTATCAATTTTTAATATGGTCAATAGAGCTCTAAAATGCTCCCTATCAAATAAACGGGAGCATAAAATGCAAGAAAAAGTTATGTTAATCACCGGCGCCACTAGCGGTATTGGTAAAGCCGTTGCACTTAGGGCTGCGAACGAAGGGATAAAGCTGATTATTACCGGTAGACGCGAACAACTACTTAATGAGATAGTCGAGGAGATCGGTCCAGACAAGGTTCTTGCTGTTGCCGCAGATGCCACTATCTTCGAAGAACAAGCAGCCGTTGTACAAGCAGGCATCAAACGCTGGGGCAGAATAGACATTGCTTTTGCCAATGCCGGAACAGGCATTTCACAAGCAGGCACAGAAAAGGGCGATCCCGATGAGTGGAAGCAAGTCATCGATATCAATATTAATGCCTTACTGTGGACGGCAAAATTAACGCTACCCCATCTAAGAGAACAAAAAGGCCATTTTTTACTCACCAGCTCAGTGGCTGGACGAACCTCACACAAAGGCTCTATCTATGGGGCTTCAAAATGGTTTGCCTATGGTTTTGGGATTAACTTGTCAGAAGAGATGGCCGAATGGGGAGGACGATGTACGACGATTTGTCCCGGCATGGTTAACACTCCATTTTTTGATACCCCCAAGCCCGACAAACTTGACCCTAGTGATATTGCTGATGCCGTGATGTATGCCGTTAATGCAAATCCTCGTAGCAATGTTCGCGAAGTCTTTTTAATGCCAACCCATTGAATAGAAATAAACGTAGGAAAATATTAACCCACTGATTAAACGGGAAAGATTAATGAGTAAAAAAATATTAATTGTTGTCACTAATGTAGATTCATTAGCCAATGAAGCCAATGGCACCTACCTGCCAGAACTAACACATGCCCTTAGCGTTTTACTAAACCATGGTTATGATTACGACATCATCAGTCCCAAAGGAGGTAAAGCACCACACTATGGTGGCGATGATAAAGGTGATGAAAAGACACAGATACTATTGCAAGATGCAAAGTTTGTTGAGAGTTTGAACAACACCCTCACTCTGAACGATATTAAAGCAGAGGATTATAGCGCTGTTTTTTATCCGGGAGGTTATGGTCTTTTATTCGACCTTGTTGAAGACCAAACCATAGCAGACATATCAACAACTATTTATGAAGCTGGCGGTGTCATCAGTGCCGTATGCCACGGCCCTGCAGCTCTACACTCGATTACACTCAGTGATGGCTCCTCCATACTCAAAGGCAAACAGGTCACGGGCTTTACCCGTGAAGAAGAAGTGGCAATGAATACTCTGGATAAAGTGCCTTTTTTAGTAGAAGAAAAACTACTGGAAAAAGCAGCGAGCTATTCAAAGGTTGCCACATGGGGCGTTAACGTTATCCAAGATGGTCGAGTTATCACTGGACAAAACCCTAGCTCAGCTCATGCAGTAGGCGAAGCACTAGTAAAACTGATGGATTAATATTTTTATTTATCAAACTGCCATTATCTTTACTTCCATATCAAATAACTGGGAGGTAAAGATATATATTTTCTATAAAAACAGTGGTAACACACCATAAAAAATTTATAAACTGCAACCCTTTTCGTCACAAGCTAATGTATTTTTATTTTTCCCCCGTTTCGTAAGCTCTTGTTGCTGGCTATCAATATTATCCTGCGCACTTGTTTCATAAATTAATTGACTCACAAAACTGCCAACAACCATATCATCCAAACGACCAAAATGATTGAGCCGAATAATACCCTGCTTATCAATAACAATTAATGTGGGTGTTCCCTGCATTCGATAAAGTGACATGGTTAAAGGAATATCAGAGTCAGCTTGCGGCTGATCAATTGCCACAGGAAAAGGAATTCTATACTCATGTATAAAAGCCTTTAATGCTAACTCGTTCATCACATCATGATGTTCAAATACTGAATGCAGACCTATTATTGCCACTTTTTCTTGAGGGAATAAGTCATACATTTTCTTTGCTTGCGGAATACTATGGCTAACACAGCCGGGACACAACATTTGAAAGGCGTGGATAACAACAACCTTGCCCAATTGATCTGACAACCACTGAGAAAATTCATTACCCACCCCTGTGCTTTCGCCGTCATTCAACCACCTTGAAGTGATTAAATCAGGTGCTTTTTGATCAACTAACATCACTAAAACCCTATAAAATAGTAAAACTTAATTATCACTCGATATAACAAGCTCATTAAACAAAGCATTAGGCGTCATGGTTTTTATTGATTTGATTTCATTTAAATCAACAAGAATTTCTGCATCATTCAACATAAGTAAAAGATATTCTCTTTTTTCTTTTTGAATAATATTTTGAGCCATACCATTCAGTGTTACACCATCAATGCATTCAACATCTAACTGGTAATGATACATACAAGCTATTTCAAAATAGTCATGCAAATCACATGAAATCAATCGACTCATCTTAAACTCCAAAATCTGACGCCCAACAATATGATTACTGTCGCTTACCGGGCAAACTTAAATCACCAGAAGCGATATCAAATACATTATTAACGCATAATAACGGCGCATGAACATGCTGGTTCACTTTTAACCCTGCGGTAACGCCATCAAATGAAAAATCATTTGGAAAACCCACTGCCGATAATGGTACTCGCACCAATACTTCTGAATCCTTTATAGAAAAATCAAAGCCCGGACTATCAATAAAAATAGGTAACTTGGGCCATGTTTTTGGTAGCTTTGGCTGCGCTCCTTTTTCAATATCTTTCACTTTTAGCGCACTCTCTCCACAGGTATTATCCGGCACTAATACAACCCAATGACTGTGCCAAAGATCTCCATCGTTAGTAAGATTACCATCACCATTTTCATCATATAGCGGTGTATCGTCAAAATCAGGATGAACAGTCAGTGCTAAGGCTAAAACACCCTGCTTTTCGTCAAAACCAACTGCACTACTATCAAGACTTGTCGGCCAAACATAACTATAAACTTTCGCACCTGCCAAGGTTCCTGTTGCTTTAGGAGAGCTGGCCCCTGCTGCTCCCCTGACGGATTGCTGAAAGACCAAGTGTGCTTTATCCGTAGTGACTTTGGTATGAATCAAATCAAATTCGGCTAGCACCTTATCCGTTTTTTCAGCTTGAATATGCCCATCATGGCTACCCCCTGCATACGCAAAGGAAGCCCCGCCAAAAATAGCAAAACCATAAATAATTATATGCACCAAAGCCTTCATCACTCTACTCCTTTTAGATCATTTATAGACGCACCAAAATTAATATGAAATGGAACCTTATCAACCACTAAAGCCGGCACTGACTTTATCCCGTAAGATTCAGCCTCAGCAATACGTTGGGGCTCATCACCCAAATGAACAAACTCGACCTCACATAATTGCTTATCCAGGTTTGCAGCTAATTGTTGTTCTGCTGAAATACATACAGAACAGCCTGCATGGTAAAAAATGGCTTCTTTCATCATGATCTCCGAAATAAATAATAGTTAAAATATAGTGTCGAATCGATACTATATTCATTATTCAATGGATTTATATATATGTCAACATTGTTTTGACTCGATACCTTTTATTCATTAAGATAACATTATGAAAAATGAAGCCTTTACCCTGATAGAACGCCTAGCCAACCTGCTAAGGCATGAAGCACGTAATGCAGGCCAAACTCTGGATTTGCAGCCAGTGCAACATGATGCCTTGTACTACCTTTCCATTTGTAACCGCTATTCCGATACCCCCTTGGCTGTTGCCGAATTCTTAGGCTTAACAAAGGGAACGGTCTCGCAGACTTTAAAAGTACTAGAAGGTCGCCGATTAATTAGTAAAGAAAAAGATACTAATGACAAGCGCATTGTTCACCTATCATTGACGGCGGCTGGGGAACAATACATAGAAAATGCGCTACCACCAGTGAACTTTCTGGACGCATTAGAGACGGTTACAGCAAAAAAACAAGATGACCTTGTTAAACAATTAAAGCATTTATTAAACGCATACCAAACAACGAGTGGCCGTACCGGTTTTGGTGTTTGCCAACAATGCCAGCACAACCAAAGTCAGGATGGGCAATTCATATGCGGCTTAACAAACGATCCATTATCCATTGAAGACACTGCTCTTATTTGTCGTGAGTTTGCCACTGCTTAATAAAGGCTTTACCAATACGCTTACACTCTTATACATTAAACAATTTATTGTATAACAGGCTTAAATAAAATCTTCAATAACGATTGATCAATTGCGTTACAACATTATTTAGAATATCACTTTGTCCCTCCACATTACTCAATGCTATGAGCACACTATTGTCATCAGGAAGAATAGCAATGACAGAACTAAACCCAGATATACCACCAGCATGAAGATAGGCATACTTTTGATTAATTGTTGTTATACCCCAACCAAAACTATAGTTTAGATCACCAAAAATTATATTTTTATCAACATCCGAAATAAAATCATTTTTTATAAATGCAGATGCCCAAATATCCATATCAATTATATTACTAGAGAGTGCACCTGCAGCGTATGGAATAGACATATCGATAAATTCTGCTTCATCGTTAGAAGATACATAACCTTTAGCGTAATCGGCACCTTGAATAGTACTATTTGCGTATTCCGTATTCACCATTCCTAGAGGTGATAATATATGCGTTTGAATATAATCAATATAGCTACGTTTTGATAACACCTCAATCAAATAACCCAGTAATATATAATTTGAATTTGAATAACTAAAAGCTGATCCCGGTACAAACTCAAGATCTCTATCTTTGAACAAATCAATAATTTCTAATGGTGTATAAGATCTATCAGGTGAGATAAAGCGAGTATATTCAGTAATGCCAGATAAATGATTTAAAAGATGACGGATTGTTATTTGATTTCCATTTGGGTAGTCAGGTAAATACAGTGATAACGGATCATCATAATCATTTATTAAATGGGTATTTTTTAGATGCACAATGGCTAACGCTGTAAATGCTTTAGTTAATGACCCAATTCGGTATCTTGTAGCAATATCATTCGCGATATTTTTATCTCTATCTGCCAACCCGAATGAATGCTGAAGAATAGTTTGATCATTTTTTTTAAAAATAATGCTTCCATTAAAACCTGACTTTTTGACAATAGATACTGCATCAGCATCAACAGCATTAGTACCACCATCTCCGCCACCACATGCTGTTAAAAAAAAGGCTAAGGCAATTAATAATAAATTTTTCACTCTCTTTACCAACAAAAGGGTTATATATAACCGTAAATTAAATAAGATTAAATTTAACAAACACCTTGCAATATAGCTTAAGCCATTGAGCCAAGTTAGCTATTTTGGTAAATAGACTTAAAAATAACCTTGAATCCAATATCGTAATCTAAAACTAAAATGAAAACTGTAGTTTTATGTAAACATTTGTAATGGATTGTACAAATATTTACATAAATTAAGACATCGACAACAAGCACATTTCATTACTTCAGATGAGTAGATACCCTCTGAGATAGGCTTTCGTTGCCATCATTGCTCACATTTCAACACCTGATTGCCACTTTTACCTGATTTAATAGAGAGAATATATTTCAACAAAAATAGAGTCACTATGAAACATTACGATTTAGCCGTCATCGGTGGAAGCTTTAGTGGGTTAGCATGTGCGCAAAGCGCTGCATTAAAAGGAACAAAGAGCATTGTTTTAGAAAGGAAAAAATCACCCGGTGCCTATACACAGTCAACCGGCATCTTTGTTAAAGAAATTGCTGAACAACTGAATATCCCTTCAAAATTAACCCGAAAAATAAGTGGCATAAGACTCTATGCACCCAATATGGCATCGATCGACCTGTCATCCGAGCACTATTACTTTCTTGCTACTGATACCGGCAAGGTACTGGACTGGATGGCACGGCAGGTAAAAATAGCCGGAGGAGAAGTACGCTGCGGACAAAATATTGAGACCATCGTCAAGAAAGACGAACGCTATATATTAATGAATGAAAATATCAGCTGCTCCTATTTGGTTGGCGCTGATGGCGCCAAATCAAATATTGCCAAACGTTTTAAATTAGGTAAAAACAAGCATTTTTTGTTGGGTGCGGAATATGAAGTTGATGGTCTAGACAACCTTGATGATAACTACCTTCATGTATTTTTACATTCCGGTTATGCTCCGGGTTATATTGGCTGGGCTTTAAAAGGCCTTAACTATACGCAAGTAGGACTTGCTGTTAATTACCCCCAAAAGCCCGATATAAAAGGCTTTTTATTACATTTAATGAAATACTTTGGCGGCAAGACCGAAATTATTCACCGCCGAGGCGGCTACATCCCATCAGGAGGCCTTGTATCACCTTTATCAAAAAATAATCTATGTTTATTAGGTGATGCCGCCGGCATGGTGTCACCGCTGACCGCTGGCGGCATTCATCCCGCCATAGAAATAGGAGTACAACTAGGGAGATATATAACAGACTACTTACATCATGATGGCGAAGCACCTGAAAGGTTATTGAACGTCATTAAACCCTCCTACACTTTTAAAAAGCCCATACGACAACTTTATCAAATAATGCCACCGCCAGACTGGCTAATGAATTATTTAATCACAAACAAACAATTTCGACATATCGCGCAAATTATTTTCTTTCATCACCGAGGTATATTCTGCAAAGAGGCATGGCAGGATATATGGAAAGAGATTTTATTCACATAGCTATCCAAAATTTATTTCCTTGCCGTTACAAGATAGTAGCCATAATGAGGTCTATGCAAGCCTACAATTAAACCCATCATCGGCGCTACAAAATGTAGCCATTGAAATGTCTTATTGCCTTTTTTTGACAACAAATGAGTAAATAAATATTTAATCGATATCCAAGGAACATGTAATACACTGGGAGCTATTCGCCATGAAACATCTTCAACCTTGACCTCTTTAAAACCTATTTTTTCCATCTCTTGAACAAAGGCATCGATATGACCAAAGGTCTCTAATGACCAACCTTTACAGACATGCTTATAGGCAAATTCAAAGATCATATTGCCTTTGTTGCTTTTTCTAAAACCATCAGCAACAACAAGCTTAGCCCCGGGTTTTAACAAACGATAAGTCTCTTTTAGAAAACGTGCTTTATTAAGACCGTTATCATAACAACTGCTTTCGATTGCATAAGCACCAGAGAAGGTATTATCCGCATAAGTGGTTTGCGTATAATCCTCTAATTGGTAATGTATACGTGAACTCAAGTCAGCCATTTGCGTCATGGATTCAGCTTGTTCAATTTGCCAGGGAACAATCGTAATGCCATAAACAGATGATAATGAATACTGTTTTGCAAAATAACGTGCAGTGGCTCCAACACCACAGCCTAAGTCAATCACAGTATTTTTTTGTATCGACTCTAAATCAAGGCGTTGACACACTTGGGCATTCATTTCATTAAGTAATGCTTCCCGATCACAGGGGTTGACGCCTAATTTAAAATAACCAAAGTGCATATTTAAATTACGACTCCAAGGCTGGTAGTCCATACCGGCCTGTGAATAATAATCAATAATAGTTCGACGATAATGAGTTGGGCTTATTTGCTTTTGCCTTACTTCCCCTTTTGCTATTTCCTTATATGTCAACTCTTTATAAGATAACTTTTTTTCCAGAGTTGAACGAGCATATAAAGTATCATTTTTCATTTAGCATCTCCTTATTCAGCGACTATCTTAATAATATTTTAAATCCGTTGCCTTTCCTCTAAAAACGCGATAAGCAAAAATTGTATACGCCAAAATAGTTGGCACTACAATCAATGCACCGACTAAAATAAACCTTAATGATTCTGGCGCACTTGCGGCCTGCCATATAGTAAGCTCCCAAGGAACAATATAAGGATAAAAACTAAAACCAATACCAACAAAACTTAAGACAAAAATACCGACCACACCTGCAAAAGGTGCCCATGCATAATCATCATTTTCTCTTGGCAGTCGATTCAATAGAAAATATAAACCCACAAATAGGCTGATACAAAGAATGGGAATCAATAGAACAAACATCACTCTGGGGTAAACAAACCATTTATCAAAAACACCTTCATTAACCAAAGGGTTTACAACACACACGGCCACAATACCAACAAAGGTAATACGCAAGGCAATGCGTGCCCAATAAATTGCGCGCTGCTGTAATTCTGCCTCTGTTTTTAGAATAAGCCACGCAGCGCCAATAAGACTGTAAGCTGCCGTTACACCCAGACAACTTAGCAAGGTAAATAATTGTGCTTCCCAATCACTACGAAACCCCATGACATACATGCCCAGCATATAGCCTTGAGCTAAAGTAGTAATCAGAGAACCCGCTTTAAACGTACAATCCCATGCAAACTTATTATCAGCGGCAACTTTCGCGCGAAAATCAAAAGCAACACCACGCATAATCAAACCGATCAACATAATAACAACAGGAATATACAAATGATAAAACACTGTACTGTGGGCAACCGGGAAAGCGATAAGTAATATGCCTATGGCTAAAACTAGCCAAGTTTCATTGGCATCCCAAAAAGGGCCTATAGATGCAATCATTGTATCCCGCTGCGACTCATTATTGAGTGGCAATAAAATACCAACCCCTAAGTCATAGCCATCCAGTATTGCGTAGGCCAGTACTGCAATCCCCATTAAGACAACAAATATTATCGGCAACCAAAATTCTTCGCCCGTCATACATTTACCCCTTTATTGATTACAGTATTGGCTACTGTCGCAACTGATTGTGAGATATCAGAGGCCATCGGTTGTGACATAGAAGGATCTTTTGTCTCAAACTCTTCGACATCAACTGAGCGACGCGCCATTAAAAATATCGTATGGATGTAAGCCCATAATAAGAATAAATAAACAGCAACATACATCGTCAAAGAAAGAACAACACTGGAAGAAGGCACCGTGGTCACTGCTTCTGCTGTAGTCAATACACCACTGACAAGATAAGGTTGGCGTCCTATTTCAGTCACATACC
>JBOEHG010000051.1:0-16774 GCA_050633825.1 Cellvibrionaceae bacterium
CCAATTTATTGGGGGAGGTTCACACCGACCCCTTTAATTGTGCTTTAATTGAAAAATAAAATTATCATGAGTAAAGTTATAGATAGTAGTGTCATTAAAACACCAATCATAAATGCTTTAAGTAAAATGGCGTACCATTTTGGCATATAGTGCTCAATATTTTTTATTCCCCTTTTTTTATCTAAAGAAGGTCTTAAAGCTAACCATGCGAATATCCCGGTTCTAATTAAAAATCCGGGGAACTCTTTTAGCATTATTGTTTCAGTTGGGGAAAAATGGGGTTCTTTAAAGTATTTGTCTAGCAATTCTTTAGGGGTGAATACGCTTAAGAATAACCAAGTGACAGGCATCCAAAGAATGCCTGCAATAATGATAATCATGGTTATTAGAAACAAATTATCAAAAAGCTCTTGTCCTACCGGCATGCTTTATCTGCATTTAGTCTAGAAACGAAATCTATTTTGTGTACTTCTTCTGTTACTGGGTCAGGAATCATTAGGTAGAAATTCCAGAGTAAGAAATAACACTATCATTAAAGTTACAGATACAATAACTGCAATAGTAAAAGTGTTTAATGCTATTCGATACCATTGAGGTATATATTTATGTATGTTTTTTATATTTCTTTTTTTATCTAGCCTAGGGAATAGTAATAGCCACCCAAAAATTCCAGTACGTAATAAAAAACCCGGAAACTCCTTCATTATGATAGTTTCCGTGATAGTGAAGTGAGGCTCTTTGAAATACTTATCCAGTAATTTTTTTGGTGTAAAAATGCTTAATAGTAGCCAAGACAATGGCATCCATAATAAGAAGGCGAGCATAAGCCAAAAAAAGACTAAGAAAATTTCGTGTCCAGTTAATGGCACGGTTTATTATCCCTTGGTTGATTGACCTATTTATTTGCTTTATTGAAACTCTAAAAAAAATCCAGAAGTAAATAGAATCAATAATATAGCAATGTCGATAATAATAAAAAACTTTAAAAAAAAGTTATACCAACGAGGAATATGTTTATCGATATCTTTAATTTTTCTTTTGTTGTCTAACTTAGGGAAAAGCAAAAGCCAGCCAAAAATCCCGGTTCTGAGTAAAAAACCGGGAAACTCTCTCATCATTACAGTCTCTGTTTGAGTGAAATGGGGCTCTTTAAAATACTTTTCCAGTAATCGCTTAGGAGTAAAAACACTTAGTAATACCCATGTGATAGGTAACCACAAAATGCTGAATAAACAAGCACCGAAGAAAATCAGAAAAACTTGTTCGCCTGTTATTTGCATATTTGGAATCAAATATAGGTTTTGTAAATATTAAAAAGAAAGTGAAATCAAATTAGTAACAAAATCGGTAATAAAGTAACAAGGGCTAAGAGTGTAAATAAAGCTCCGACCATATAAAGGGTTAGCAATATAAAGTACCAAGTAGGCATAAATTTTTTAATGTTCCATATTTGCCTTTTCTTTCCTAATTTAGGCGCTAAAATTGCCCATCCAAAAATGGCCGTACGTATCAAAAAACCCGGAAATTGCGCCATCAATACAGTTTCCGAAAGAGTAAAGTGCGGTTCTTTGAAATATTTTTCGAGTAATTTTTGGGGTGTAAAAATACTCAATAACAGCCATGTTACAGGCAATAATAAAAAGCCTGCAAACAGGATTGTAAAATATATAAGCGCTAACTGTTCTCCTATCGTTTGCATATTTTATCTGTGCCACTCATTTTTACAAGATCGTGCTGTTTCAAAAACTTATCATAAACTAAGATTGATCCTTTACCCATACCCCAACTCCCCGCTGCAACAGCTGCTCCCAGTGTTAATGCAACACCCCAGCCTACAGGGTTAGAAAATAGAACAATGGCCAGTGCGGTACTGGCTATTGTTCCTGTAACTGTACTTCCAATAGTTTCAACAAAGATTTCATTTTTCTTCTGTCGATTTTCTGTATTAGCTATTTGATAGCAACCCATTCCAACGCCTGCTACGCTTAATGCCACACCACCGTATTTGGTCACTTTGGCCATTTTGTTAAGTCGTTGTAGGTGGTAGTCTACTTTTGCAGTGGCGGGTAATGCCTTGGAGCGATTGATACGAACTGCTTCGCGTGCCGTTTTTCCCTTTAGTAATAATTTCTCGAAAGGTCCCAGCTTTTTAGCGTACATTTTTAGTGCTTGTTGTCGCCTATAGGCATATTGATTTTCAGTAATGGCTCCGCGCTGATACTGAGTATAAAGCGTTTTCACCTCTGCAATGAAAGCATTATGCTGTTGGCTAACTAATCCACCAAAAGCATTCATCCCACCAGCAAGAGACGTACTTGCTAAGCCATAATGTTGTTCAAGCCACGCAAGTGCCCAAAAGGCTTCCTGTTCTTGAGTGGATGAGGGTATATGGTGTTTAACGCGATCTATATATCCATTGTTCATTGGTTCTAGTCGGTGTCGAGTTGTTACCGCTGCTCGTCTTTCTTTGTGAAAATCTTCAGGCACTGGGCAAAAAGCCATTGCATTATCTTCTGGCAATGGCATTAGTCTGATGAGTTGGCCGACAAAAATTTCATTAGGGTCTTTAATTGAGTCATTAAAATAAAGTACAGAAGCTTGTGCAGCTTGATAACGTGGGTCTTTATAATTAATGTCGTAATGCTTAGCAATAATTTTGCTTAAAGTATCACCTGCTTTAACGAGGTATAGCATCGGTGTTTCTAAGTTATTGCTTAAAGGTTGTTCAATTAACTGGATGAGATTGTCAGCATTTTCCATTAGGGTTCCCTTATTCTTGATTGGCGACATTCCTGCTTACTTACCATCAATGGCAGAATTAACCAAAGGTTAAAAAAATATAGATAGATAATCAAGTCCCGTTTGTTGGTAAACCTTGTCATTGAGACTAACAAGTTGAGTTTTTTGACAGAGTTCACATTGTATTGTGTTTAACTTGTCTTTGCGAGGTAGGGTTATTTATTGCTTATGTGTATTTAGCAATTATGCGTTTTATAACTTTTGAGATAAATGGGATCAGCCTCGTTAGAGGGCTTTTAACACAGAGAAGATATTTTCGTAATTAGTCGACTTAACAATATGCCCACGTATATATGTGTAGGGTGAAAACAGTCTGGTATCTCTTTCGTTTTGGGAGGAGGTTAATATATACGTAGGAATATCCCTTTCTTCTATTACTTGGCCGTAAGCTTGTAAAAATTCATACCCGTTCATAACCGGCATATTGATATCCAGAAAAATGATATCTGGTTGGGGCATTGTATGTTCTAGCAGCTCTATTGCCTCTTGCCCATCATCGGCGCAGGTAATGATCGCATCAGGTAAAATTTGCTGAGCGACTTCTTTAAAGAGTAATTGATCCGCCTCATTATCTTCTATTAACAGTATATTCTTTTGTGTGAACGTGGGTGTATTCATATGTTTATATGGGCTTTTACAGAAGATAAGCGGGTTGTTAAATAGTGGTTTATTTAACTTTAGCACAAAATAAATGCTTAATAGGGTAACGGCAGAAATATAGAGCTCTGCTTCGGTATTGAATTTGGATAAAAGGGAGGGGAATTCATGGGTATAGCCCTTTCAATGATGAAAATCACGCCTTTTTCTTCACTCATCCCTGAGTGAATATATTGATATTGTAGGGTTTACACTAAATCAAACCTGTCGAGCTCCATCACTTTGGTCCATGCGGCAACAAAGTCTTTTACAAACGTCTCTTTAGCATCGTCCGCTGCGTAGACTTCTGCAATTGCTCGGAGTACTGAATTAGAGCCAAAGATTAGGTCAGCTTCTGTCGCGGTATATTTTACTTCACCGGTTTCTCTATCGCTCCCTTCGTAGGTATGTTGCGAGATTGCTTTCCATTGTGTGTTCATATCCAACAAGTTAACGAAGAAATCGTTTGTTAAAGTACCGGGTTTGTCGGTAAAAATACCGTGGGCTGAATGGTCTGCATTGGCATTCAGTGCGCGCATACCACCGATTAATACGGTCATTTCCGGTGCACTTAATGTTAATAGTTGCGCACGGTCAATCAGTAACTCTCCTGTGGGGCGGGTTAATCCTTTTGCGCGATAGTTTCTAAAACCATCGGCTTTTGGTTCTAAAACGGCAAGGGATTCAACATCAGTTTGTGCCTGTGTTGCATCCGTTCTGCCCGCTGTAAAGGGTACGCTTATATTATGCCCGGCTTTTGCGGCGGCTTGTTCAATTGCGACGCTACCGGCAAGTACAATCAAATCTGCTAAGGAGATACATTTGTTGTCCGACTGCGCCTTGTTAAAGCTGGTTTGAATTCCTTCTAATACGGCTAAAACTTTGTTTAATTGTGGTGGATTATTGACGGCCCAGTCTTTTTGCGGGGCAAGACGAATGCGTGCGCCGTTAGCGCCGCCGCGCATATCAGAGCCTCTAAATGTGGCTGCCGATGCCCACGCTGTGGACACCAGCTCGGATGCACTCAAACCGGATTTCACGATATCAGCTTTTAACTGCGCAATATTTTTTTCATCGACCAATGTGTGGTCTACAGCTGGTATAGGGTCTTGCCATAACTCGGGTTCAGCAGGGACTAATGAGCCGAGTCCGCGAACATAAGGTCCCATATCCCGATGGGTTAATTTGTACCATGCTTTGGCAAAGGCCTGTGCAAACTCCTCTGGGTTTTGATGAAAGCGTCGTGAGATTTTTTCGTAAGCTGGATCAACACGTAATGCAAGGTCTGCAGTTGTCATCATCGGTGCATGGGTTTTTGATGCGTCGTGGGCATCAGGTACGGTGCTGGCAGCAGACTCATCTGTGGGTATCCATTGGTTTGCACCTGCGCCACTTTTAGTGAGTTCCCATTCGTAGCCGAATAGAGTATCGAAGTAGTCGTTATCCCATTGAATGGGATTGGTTGTCCACGCACCTTCAATGCCACTGGTGATGGTGTTAACGCCATTACCGCTACCTAGGGTATTACTCCAACCTAGCCCTTGTTCTGCAATGCTCGCACCTTCGGGGGCAGGGCCTACATATTTTTCTGGATCATCAACACCGTGGGCTTTACCAAAGGTGTGGCCGCCAGCAACCAGAGCAACGGTTTCTTCATCATTCATTGCCATGCGGGCAAAGGTATCGCGTATATCCCTTGCAGAGGCCAGTGGGTCTGGGTTGCCGTTGGGGCCTTCGGGGTTAACGTAAATAAGGCCCATTTGTACTGCACCTAAGTTACCTTCGAGCTCACGGTCACCACTGTAGCGTTGGTCTCCTAGCCATTCGGTTTCCGGGCCCCAGTAAATATCTTCTTCTGGTTCCCAAATATCTTCACGGCCACCGGCAAAGCCCATGGTTTTAAAGCCCATAGATTCTAATGCGCAGTTACCGGCCAGTATCATCAGGTCGGCCCATGATATTTTCTGGCCGTATTTTTTCTTGATGGGCCACAGGAGCCGGCGAGCTTTGTCGAGGTTGCCGTTATCGGGCCAGCTATTCAGGGGAGCAAAACGCTGGCTACCAGATCCTGCGCCACCGCGGCCATCACCTACACGGTAAGTCCCGGCGCTGTGCCATGCCATACGAATAAACAGTGGCCCATAGTGGCCATAGTCGGCGGGCCACCAGCTTTGTGAATCGGTCATTAGATCATATAGATCTTGTCTAAGGGCTTCCAGATCCAGGCTTTTGAAGGCTTCAGCATAATTAAAGTCTTGCCCTAATGGGTCACCTTCTGCTGTGTTTTGATGCAATACTTTTACATTTAATTGTTCAGGCCACCAATGTTGGTTGGCGGTAGTGCCTGTTGCTGCTTGGCTGTGTGAGGCGCCCATAACTGGGCACTGACTGATATCACCACTTTTATCGTTCATTTTTATTTCCTCCAATTGTATTGAAAGTGAAGGTGATCGTTGCCAAAAACCTTACTGTTGCCAACACCATATCAATAGGCTTTTAATAGTTAAAATGAATTAAATTAATTACATTGATCCATTAAGGCTATTATTTGTATTGGCAAGGAGTTGACGGAGGAAAGGGTGGATTAAGGCGGTTATTTCTATTTACTGGTGCATGGTTGATCCATCTCAATATGCTTGCATATATGAGTAGTATTATTTTGAGAGAGGCATCTTTAGTTTAAATACGCAGGGTGGTTACAATGAAAATAGGTCTTAAGGCAGTATGTGTTTCTTTTTCTTTGCTGTTTAGCTCTGCTTTGATGGCAGATAGTGTTAGTGAAGGGCGGGACTTGTTTGCTCAACGTTGTTCTAGCTGCCATGAGCTCCCAGAGCCTGTTTCTAAATCATGGGTGGAGTGGGTCAATATAATGGTTGCTATGAGTCATATGGCGCAGTTAGATCAAGAAGAGCGCTCTCTTATATTGCAGTATTTATTGTCATACTATATTGCTAAACCGGTGAGCGATAAAAAATAATACTTACTTTTTATCGCTTTGGTTTTGTCTATTTAAATTTGTGTTTGGATTTAATAACAGAAAGGCCTTTGTTAAAGTCTTCTATAATGCTTTTGCAGTTTGGGTTGCTTTTATTGCAAGTGATATACAGTGGTATTTCATTTAATGCGTTTTTGGTGAACTCAATTTTTTCTAGTAATGAGGGTTCAATACTGACCTGTGATGCAATTTCATCGTCAAGTGTGAGTTCAACTTCACCAGAAATGACTTTTCTTACATTTTCATTTAATGAATCGGCAACAGAAAATTTTATATTCTTTTCTTTTAGGAAGTTTTCTTCATAGGCATAGCCCTTTACTATCCCTACCTTTTTATCGTACAAGCTGGCTATACCGTTATATTCATAGTCACTGCCTTTAGCCTTTATAAATACTAATCTATTGGCGGCATAGCTCTCACTGTATTCCATGGTCTTGGTACGTTCCTGGGTAAACCATACTGCGGGTAGGATATCTACTTTGTTTTCTTCGAGCATCGTTAGTGAATCAGACCACGGTGCAGAAACCAACTCTATTTCATGTCCCTGACTTTTCATAACTTTACGGAGTAAGCCGATAGAAATGCCACCGTTAGTGCGTTTAAGGTCTACAAACGGCTCCCAAGAGTAGGCCGCTACTTTGTAGCTTGCGCCATAACTAAAAGAAGAAACCAACAGTAATAAAACCAAAAGAATTTTCATTGTAGCCCTCAAATTTCACTGAATAAAAATACATTTATTCAGTGTAGTTGATGAGGTGCTTTTATCTATTTTTTATTCAATAAAATGGGCAGGTGTAATAAGGGGCAAGTAGCGACAAAAAAATAGGCTTTACCGTTCAGTCTACTTTGCCTTTAGCTAGAAATACAATCCAATAATATTTGAGAAAATAAAGAGAATATTCAAGACGTTAATGATATGTAACAGAGGTAAGTTGGATACAAGCCAAGTCGAGATTGCCTCTCGACTTGCCCACCACTAAGCAGGTGGCGCAGACGTTGGGCAACTGAATGCGAACGTCCTTATTCACTCAGATACAACATAATCTAGAGTGTTTATTATTCAATCAAATAATGGCGTAAAAAGCAACATTTGCAAAGATATCATTTTTCACTTTGATTTCTTGAATGTAGATTTCTATTCATATGCGGTTATATCGCTAAAGCGTCATACACGGTAATACAGTGGCTTTATTGCTTGGTGAGCTGAGCTCATCTCGAGTTTCTTATTAAAAATAGATCTAATATTTTCTGTCGCTAAAAATTGCTTAAAATTATAGTTTGCTTATAAATCTTTGTTATATTTGACTTTTTTCTATTTTAGGAGAGAAATATAATATTGGAATACTGTATTTATATACAGTACAATTATCCTTAATCATTACTAATATGAAAATTTAAAACTTAGATACATAAATAGGAGGTGCTGTTTCTAAATAATTGATTAAGCCATGCATGAAGCCTTTCCATTGTGTTGCTTCCCGTTTTCTTCAAGCGCCAAATTTGCATACGCAGACTGTTTTCTCAACACAATTTTTATATTTTTTATTATAACCATTATTGATCTTATTTTATGAGGAGGATTTTCTATGTCCAAAAAATGGGTGACAGTCACTGTCCCTGAAATGACGATTGAGCACTATGCTCAGCATGTTGGTGTGACTGCGCGTACGGTAGAAGGATGGATTGCGAAGGGGCTGATACCCACAATGAAAATTGGTCGACGGCGCTTGGTTAATGTCGCAGCTCGCATGGCAGTTTGTCTCGATGATGACAACGTTAACACTCTTAATTGAGGAGGGTAAAATGAAGCTAGATCCGATAACAATTACTAATGTATTGCTTGCTAATGGCGTGATCGCATGGCTGGGCTTGTGGCTCGTAAAGCGTGTAGATAAGTTAGATGAGCGTTTGGAAAAACATGAAACGCGCTTGAGTGTAGCTGAGAAAGAAATTGAATACGTACAAAAAGATAAGTAGTACCTACTTTACTTAGTAGGCAATGATGCTAGTGGAGCCATTTATGTAATTTTTCTTGTAGTTCATCAGGGTCGATAGGTTTGCTCATGTAGTCGTCCATTCCCGCGGCAATACATTTTTCCCTGTCACCCTTCATTGCATTGGCTGTCATAGCAACAATGGGGATGCCCGAAAATACGCCCGTTTTTCCTAAATTTGTATTGTCGGCTTTTCCTTTTCTAATTGCTTTTGTTGCTTGATAGCCATCCATTTCTGGCATTTGACAGTCCATAAAAACTAAGTTGTAACGTGATTCAATAGTAGACTGTTTAAGTTTGTCTATGGCCTCCAAGCCATTTTCAGCAATATCAACTTGAAAGCCAAGCATTTCTAGGTTGGCAACAGCGATTTGCTGATTGATAAGGTTGTCTTCTACTAACAAAATACTTTTACTATTTTCGTTAGGTTCATGTTCAGCGATATTATTGTTATTTTTTTCTGGTTCTTTTTGTTTTTTATCAAAAGCAAGGGTAAATATGTTGAACCAATCTTCTGTTTTAATCGGTTTTGAAAAGCTACCGAGAATGTTCAATTCTTTAAATAAATTAGAGTCACCTTTGTTGACCATTGTTGTCATTATGATTTTTTTGGCTTCGGGGCACACTGTTTCTAATTTTTTAAATAGACTTCTTTGTTTTTCTTCTGAAAACTCCATATCGATAATGATTAAATCGATATTGTTTTCTTTATTTTTAATGTGATTTAATAGTTCTTCTTCGAATTTAAAGGTGGTTGAATTTATTTCCCAGCATGAAAGTTGATTGGCTAATGTTTTAAGGTTGTTTTTATTTTTCCCCAGTATAACGATGTTTTTATCAGTAATGTTTTTGCTAGGTTTAACAGTGTTCGCATCACTGCTTTTTTCCAATGCTAGAGATATTGTAAATTGACTGCCGTTTCCTGGTTTGCTATTTATTGTGATGCTGCCATCCATTAAAACGCAGAGTTGATTAACAATCGCTAAGCCTAAGCCTGTTCCACCATATTCTCGAGTCGTTGAAGCGTCAACCTGAGAAAATGAATTGAATAACATGGTTTGTTTTTCCTCTGGGATGCCTATGCCGGTATCTATGACATCACAATTGAATTGTAAGTACTGGTCATCAAAATCTTTAATGCTCGCCTTAATAAGAACTTCTCCCTCGCTAGTAAACTTAATAGCGTTACCGATAATATTATTCATTATTTGGCGGATACGATTAGGGTCACCTTTTACTTTATCTAAGTTTACTTCGGCAGTGTCTAATATTAGCTCCAAGCCTTTCTCTTGTGCCTTCATGGCAATGCTCTCAGCTATTTCACCCATTAAATGAGGTAAATCAAAATCAATGTTTTCTATTTCTAGTTTTCCTGCTTCTATTTTGGAAAAGTCTAAAATATCGTTAATGATGACCAGTAGGGAGTCAGCACTACTTTTTGCTAAATGAGTATAGTGTTGTTGTTGTTCGTTGAGTTCGCCTTTTAGCATCAAATCTAGTGTGCCCAATACGCCATTCATGGGTGTACGGATTTCATGGCTCATACTTGCAAGAAATTCTGACTTTAATTTTGCAGATTCTTCTGATTTTTCTAAAGCTTCTTTTCTTTCTTCTAGTGTTAAAGAAACATATTCGGCTAATTTGTTATAATTTTTTGATAATTCCCCAAGTTCACCAATATTATTTTCATCGAGACGAATACTAAGATCATTGCCTTCATTGACAATATCGTTTAACCCACTATTAGTTTTGTTGATTGGATGAATAACTAGTTTATATAAAATAAGTATTATTAAAAAACCTAATGATATATTGAGGATGATATTTTGTAGCAATAAACGTTTGGCTAAAGTTTTTAGTTCAAATTCCACTTCCTCGTAGCTAGGGATAATGAGAAGCTTACCAACAAGGCCTTCACCATCATCACCACTATAATTTAGATCTATAGGGACTATATTGCTTAAAGTGTTTAGCTGTGCCTTAGTTAAACTATCATTAATAGATTTTTTCCATGGCTTAGTAATTTGGTATTCTATTTTTTCATCCACTTTGATGGTAATTGCTTCAATAAACGAGTTGTTAACTTCTGCTTCAATAGCGCGGCTAACGGCATTTTCATTAAAATTCCATAGCAATATGGGTAGGCTACTGTTAAGACGTTTTTTTACCGAGCTTAAGTTATTCTCCATGTCATTATATAAGCGATTTTTTTCAGTCCAATAGCTATAGGTTGCAAGTGCCAAGAATACACAGGTCTGCGCTAATAAAATGAGCGAGACTATAACTGTGCTAAGTTTGGTCGATTTACGCATCGGGAATCGTTTTATAAACCCAGTTCAGCTAGCACTTGAGATAATGAACCATCGGTTTGCATTGTCGCTAATCCACGATTGAATGATTCAATAATAATAGGGCAGCGCGAGTCTTTTTTGCTACAGGCAATAAATAGAGGGTTTTCATTTAGCGCATTTTGGGTGAATTCAACTCTTTTTCTTAACATTGGATCAATTGTTGTTTTAGAGACAATCTCATCATCCAATGTTAAATCAATACGGCCGGTAATTAGTTTTTTAATATTGCTATTAAGAGAGTCTGCAATAGTTCGTTGAATATTATTATCGTTTAAAAAGGCCTCATCATAGCCATAGTCTCTAATAACGCCCACGGTTTTATCATATAGGCTTGGTAAGCCATTGTATTCGTAGTCGCTATCCTTCAATTTGATGAAAACTAAACGATTTGCTGCATAGCTATCACTGTAAAGCATTGTTTCGCTACGCTCTTGGGTAAACCATACTGCGGGTAAAATATCGATTTTGCCTTTTTCCAGCATGACTAAGGATCTTGCCCAAGGCATAGAGGTCAACTTAATGTCGTGCCCTTGGCTTTTCATGATTTTACGTACAAGGGCGATGGAAATTCCTCCATCCTCTCGTTTTGAGTCGATAAAAGGCTCCCATCCATAGGCAGCTACTGTGAAAGTATCGGCATGACTGGAAGACATGGTCAATAGAAGGCAAAAAAGGATCTGTTTCATGAGGTGCCTGTAGACAAGTAATAGTTCGGATATACTCTAAGTCTAGCTAAAAAATATTATTTAGCTAATCTATAATTTTCTTATAAATCAATGCTTTAAGTGACTGGCAGATAAGTTATCATTTTATTGTTGTGTATGGGTGTGTGTATGCTTATAATTTAAGGAAATCACTATTGTTTAAGGGGAATCTATGCACGCTCAGGAAAACCTGATTAGAAAACAGTTTTTGGTGTCTCGTAGCCAAGTGAGCAAGTTAGAGCAAATTGCTAATGAGAAAGGGACCTCTGCGGCTGAGATTGTGAGATTGGCTATTGATGCTTTTGATCCGGATGCCACTGATGCTATGAACTCAGATGATTTAATGGAGCTGGTACATACACAGCTAACCGAGGCAATTAGCGCAACAGGACAAGCCAATGAAGCTGTTGCCCATGCCTTGGAGCAATTGGATAAGGAGCACTAATAATGGCGGGTTGGAAAGAGATTCTATTAGATACGCTCAAGTTAACCGATGAGGTGAAGCGCCTTAATCAACAGGTACTAAAGTTATCTGATAGGACAGTTGATATTGATAAGCGCTTGGTTCGCTTAGAGACTTTGGTTGAAGTGGCTAAATATCAGCAGTCCTCCAAAGGCTCGTTAGAGCATAATTAGTAACTAATGGTTGCTTTCGAGCATTAATAATGATTTGTGCGACATATCTCACAAGACTTTCGGACATATCGCCTATTTTTTAATCGGTCATGTCTATACAATGCTTAGCACATGGACGGACTACAGGATGTCATTAAGGCTAAGGTTAGGCCAAGGGATGCGACAAAATTCTGCTTGTGGATTAGTTCAAGGAAATGGTTATCCAAGGAAGTAAGCATAACGCCTCGTTAACATGATGTTACCGGGGCGTTTCTATTTTCACCTCTTGTTTTCCCGTACTGTTCATTTTACCCCTCTCTTGATTCTGTGGTTATTAGGACTATCTTCATATTATCTTTTTATCTTTCTCTCAGTATAAAAGGGCTGTTGTCTGAGCAGTTGAGGTTTACTCATGAATGTTAAGAAAATAATGACAAAAAAAGTAGTCACTGTGGAGATGGATGATACGCTTAGCTTAGTGAAAGAGATATTTGATAATGTCTGTTTTCATCATTTACTGGTCGTTGATAATCAGCAACTTCAAGGAGTGATTTCTGATCGGGATTTGCTAAAAGCATTGAGCCCCAATATTGGTACTGCAGCAGAAACAACTAAAGATCTAGCGACTTTAAATAAAAAAGTCCATCAGATTATGAGCCGTAAGCCCATCGTATTAAATGAAGCTAATAATGTCTATGATGCGATAGAGGTGTTTATTGAAGAAACGATTTCCTGCATTCCGGTTGTGAATGCAGAAAATAAGCCAGTTGGTATTATTAGTTGGCGTGACATCTTAAAGGCACTGGCTAACAGTAGAAAAAAATCGTAAAGATTATCCCTTAATAGGTTTTTACTGATTTGCCACGACCAATTGCATAATAGTCTATGCCTTTTTCTTGCATGCGGTCTGGGTTAAATAAATTACGGCCATCAAAAATAACAGTGTCCGAAATCTCTTCTTGGATGAGTGCAAAATCAGGTGCTTTAAAATTTTGCCATTCGGTGCAAATAACTAAACCGTCAGTCCCCTTTAGAGCTGCTTCTTTCGTGCCAACCAGTAATAGGTCATCCCGTGAACCATATATACGCTGACATTCTTCCATTGCTTCAGGGTCATAGGCTTGTACGCTGGCACCTGCTTCCCATAAAGCTTCCATTAATGTTCGACTAGAGGCCTCACGCATATCATCAGTTTTAGGCTTAAAGGACAGGCCCCAAATGGCAAATGTTTTGCCACTGACATCACCCTTAAAATGTTGCTGAATATAATTAAAGAGTTTTTGCTTTTGCCCTTCATTAACCGATTCAACAGCCTTTAAAATTTGTGAGTTATAGCCTATTTGCTCCGATGTTTTTATTAAGGCTTGTACATCTTTCGGGAAACAAGAACCGCCATAACCACAACCGGGATAAATAAAATGATAGCCAATTCGTTCATCAGAACCAATGCCCTGTCGCACCATTTCAATATCAGCGCCGAGTTCTTCTGCAAGGTTTGCCATTTCATTCATAAAGCTGATTTTGGTAGCGAGCATACAGTTAGCTGCGTATTTGGTTAGCTCAGCACTGCGTGTATCCATAAAAATAATGCGATCGTGATTGCGATTGAACGGTTCATACAATTCCCGCATAACCGCTTGTACCGATTCTTCTTCGGTACCAATCACAATACGATCGGGGCGCATACAATCACTGACAGCGGCGCCTTCTTTTAAAAACTCAGGGTTGGAGACGACATGGAAGGGAAGGTCGGAACCACGAGAGCCTAACACCTCTTTCATTTTTGCTCGGACTTTATCTGCCGTGCCAACGGGCACTGTCGATTTATCGAGAACAATTGCCTCTTTTGTCATATAGGTTGCAATGGTTTCTGCTACGGCTAATACATATTTAAGGTCAGCGGAACCATCTTCGTCTGGT
The DNA here is from genome assembly GCA_050633825.1 of Cellvibrionaceae bacterium. GTDB lineage: Bacteria > Pseudomonadota > Gammaproteobacteria > Pseudomonadales > Cellvibrionaceae > CANLBN01. The sequence goes on from JBOEHG010000051.1 coordinate 14,015, forward strand.
GGTGTGCCTACAGCGATAAATTGCACTTCACCAAATTCAACACCTGCTTTGGCATCGGTAGTAAAGTGAATACGGCCAGCGTCATAATTGGCTTTGACAAGAGGTTCTAAGCCAGGCTCATAAATAGGAATGATGCCTTTTTTCAAGTTATCGATTTTGTGTTGGTCAATATCGACACAATAAACCTCATGACCGACATCCGACAATACCGCCGCCTGTACCAAGCCGACATAGCCAATACCAAAAACCGTAACCTTCATTGCTGTTCCTTAAAATACAAAAGTACAATATTATCATGCTGCATCACAGCATAGTAGCGTATGAAACATAGTACTTCATAAAAGGTGGCGTTTGGATGACTGTTTCTGTTTGATCGACGGTCTTTATATTATGAGGTGGTTATTTTTATAATGACGTTTCGTCATTAATCGATTATTATGAGTTTTTCTAGGCCAATAACGGCTTCTATCTTCTGAAATTAAGGAATCTCCATGTCCCGCAAGTTTCCCGCTTCTCGTCTACGCCGTAACCGTTATCACGACTTTTCTCGTCGTTTGGTTAGAGAGACTCAGGTCAACGTCGATGACTTAATCTATCCGATGTTTGTTGTGGATGGCACTAAGCAGCGCATCCCAGTGGCTAGCATGCCGGGTGTAGAGCGTTACTCGATTGATGAATTACTGAAAGAAGCAGAAATTGCGGCAAAGCTGGGTATTCCGGCCATTGCTTTATTTCCTAATGTGGACCCTTCTGTCAGGACGCTCGATGGCAGTGAAGCTTATAACCCTGACAGTTTGATTTGCAAAACGGTACGAGCGCTTAAAAAGGCGTTACCGGAGTTAGGTATTATTACCGATGCCGCCTTAGACCCTTATACCACTCATGGTCAGGACGGAATTATTGATGATGATGGTTATGTGCTCAATGATATAACCGTTGAGGCACTGACTAAACAGGCCGTGGCTTGTGCGGAAGCGGGTGCCGATGTTATCGCGCCTTCCGACATGATGGATGGTCGTGTTGGGGCAATCCGTAATAGCTTGGATGCACAGCAATTTATTAATACCCAAATCCTGGCGTACTCTGCTAAATATGCTTCTGCTTATTATGGACCTTTCCGTGATGCAGTCGGTTCAACGGCGGCCCTCGGTAAAGGGAGCAAAATGACCTACCAAATGGATCCTGCTAATACTGATGAAGCCTTACATGAAGTCGCTCTAGATATTAGCGAAGGTGCCGATATGGTGATGGTGAAGCCAGCCATGCCTTATCTTGATATTGTTCGCCGAGTTAAAGATGAATTCCAGATGCCGACCTTTGCTTATCAGGTGAGCGGTGAGTACAGCATGCATAAATATGCTATCGATCAAGGAATGTTGAATGACAGTGTCATTCTTGAATCGCTCACAGCCATTAAGCGAGCTGGCGCTGATGGCATTTTGACTTACTTTGCGATAGATGCCGCTAAAAAGTTACAACACTAATCTGAGTAGTAATCGAAGCCAGAAATGGAGGAACGATTATGAGCAGTAAAATTTATTTTGAAAATAATACTAAAAGCTTGTCCCGTTATATTGTAAGAGCGGTTTCCGAAGCGTACCGCTTTATTCATCCTCGTGGAGCCGAAAGAAATTTACGTAAATTGTTATTAACACCGCAGTCACGGCCACCTAAAACCGTACCCGACAATATTAGTGCCGAAAGTATCGAAACAGATTATGGAGTGCTTCGTTGTTACGGTATAGGCGAGGGACCTATTATTTTATTTGTTCACGGTTGGTCCGGTTCGGGCGCACAGTTTTTTGATTTAATGCAAACTGTTGTCGCTATGGGGTATCGTGCAGTAACCTTTGATCATTACAAGCACGGTCATAGTAAAGGCGTTGAAAATAATTACCCCCTATTCGTTAAAACCATAGAATATGTCGCTGATAAATTAAGTCAGCAGGGTACACTTAAATGTATAGTCAGTCATTCTATGGGGAGTAGTGCGACTTTAGACGTATTCAAAGAGGCACAATTACCACATTTTCTTATAGCACCATTATTTAATTTTTACGGTGAGTTAGAAACGCGTATCACCGGTGCCGGCATTTCCAAAATATTCTTTGAAAAAATTATTAGTTCTATCGAAGAAGATTATGAAATGAGTGTAAAAGACCGTAACCCGCTCAATGATATTAGTAATATTAATGAAGCCATTTATATTATTCATAGCCGCGATGATAAATTTGCTCTTTATGATTATAGTGAGGAAGTTGCTCAAAAATATGACAATATTGCATTAGAAACCTTAAATGGTATCGGCCATATGCGTATAGTGGGTTCTGATGAAACACAGGCAGCACTGGTTAGTTTTTTGAAAGAAAAAATATAACTTTGCAGAGTTTATCTTCGCCCTTTATACTGTATTTTTTTAACTTTTTATTAATATAATATCATTATGACAAACAAAGCGATTATCTCAACAGATCAAGCTCCAGAAGCGATTGGCACTTATTCACAAGCAGTCAAAACGAATAATACAGTTTATTTGTCCGGCCAAATTCCATTAGATCCCGCTACAATGACGTTGATTGACGGTGATTTTGCTGCACAAACACATCAGGTATTTAAAAATTTACAGGCTGTTTGTGAGGCGGCCGATGGTAGTTTAGCTGATATTGTTAAGCTTAACTTGTATCTCACTGATCTGAGTAATTTCGCGACAGTTAATGAAGTTATGGCAGAGTACTTCGAAAAACCTTACCCTGCTCGTGC
>JBOEHG010000052.1:0-10522 GCA_050633825.1 Cellvibrionaceae bacterium
TGTCTTAATGGGGATTGCAGTATTGGCTACTGTCGCAACTGATTGTGAGATATCAGAGGCCATCGGTTGTGACATAGAAGGATCTTTTGTCTCAAACTCTTCGACATCAACTGAGCGACGCGCCATTAAAAATACCGTATGGATGTAAGCCCATAATAAGAATAAATAAACAGCAACATACATCGCCAAAGAAAGAACAACACTGGAAGAAGGCACTGTTGTCACTGCTTCTGCTGTAGTCAATACACCACTGACAAGATAAGGCTGCCGTCCTATTTCAGTCACATACCAGCCAGCAAGCGTTGCAATCCAACCGGAAAATGTCATAGCAACAAAGATCTTTAACAGCGTAGCTGGTAGATGTTTGCGACGGTAGAAAATATAAACTGCAAGCCATGAAAGTAGAATCATTGCTACACCCAAGCTCACCATAATACGAAAACCATAAAAAACAGGTTTAACGGGAGGGTGTTGATCAACGAATTCATTGAGCCCTTTTATCTCCCCGTCAAGCTCATGAGTCAGGATTAAACTGGCTAAATTAGGGATACCGATCTCGAAGTGATTTTCTCGTTTATCTTCATCAGGAATGGCAAATAATAATAACGGTGCCCCTTTAGTCGTCTCCCAAACGCCTTCCATTGCAGCTACCTTTTGAGGTTGATGCTCAAAGGTATTAAGGCCATGTAAATCACCTACAAAAGCTTGTAATGGCGCCAATATTGCGGCCATTGTAATAGCCGTTTTCAAGGCTAAACGTGGCGCTCTTTTTTTATCACCTTTTAATAGTCTGTAAGCAGAAATACCAGCCACCATAAAACTAGCCGTTAAACCAGAAGCAATTAACACATGAAAAAAGCGATAAGGAAAAGAAGGATTAAAAATAATTGTCCACCAATCGACTGGAAAAGCGACACCATCGCGCAATTCAAAACCAGCAGGCGTCTGCATCCAGGAATTCAATGCTAGAATCCAAAATGCAGAGAGTGTCGTCCCTATGGCAACCAACAGAGTGGCTAAGGTATGGATACGGTTCGATACCCGGTGGATACCAAAGAGCATAATACCGAGAAAGGTCGCCTCCATAAAAAAGGCGGTTAACACCTCATACCCGAGTAATGGCCCGGCAATATTACCCACCCGCTCCATAAAACCAGGCCAATTAGTACCAAACTGAAATGACATAGTAATGCCGCTGACAACACCCAAGGCAAAAGTTAATGCAAAAACCTTAACCCAAAAGCGATAGGCTCTCATCCAAACAGGATTTTTAGAAAAATTATAGCGAAATTTAAAATAGAAAAGAATCCAGGCTAAAGCAATGGTAATACTGGGAAAGAGAATATGAAAACTAATATTAACGGCAAACTGAATTCTAGATAAAAGCAAAGTATCAAAGGTCTCGAACATAATTACCTCAAGTGGTTATTAACCAGAAAATTGTCCTCGTGTATAAATTTAAAATAAAAATATTTTGTATCAATAATGCAAATACAACCCAGCTAAACACATCGTTTAGTCGTTATCTTTACGTGTCACTTTACTTTTAAAATCCAGTAATTTGCTTACACCTGAACCTAACTTCATTAACGACTGCAATGCTTCAGGACTAAGAGTGTTTAAGCTATTCGCCCACTGATTTAGCATTTCTAATAGATCATGGATTTCTTGCATTTTTTCTTGCGCATAAACTTCTGCACTGGATTCAGGGGTGTCCAATAAATGCGTGCGTAATAATGACAAAGTCGGATCTAACTCACGCTTACGACGCTCTTCGAATACTGTACTGGCCATCTCCCAAATGCTGCCGGCAACTGAAAAATAATCTTTTCTATCTCCCGGCTTATGGTGGAGATTGACCAAACGCCAAGACTGCAATTCTTTAATACCCATACTGACATTGCTTCGGCTAATACTGAGTAGCTCGCCAATTTGATCGGCATTCAAGGGCCCTTCATGGATTACCAACAAAGCATAAATCTGCCCCACTGTGCGATTAAAGCCCCATCGACTCCCCATCTCACCGAAATGCAAGACAAATGCTTCACTACCTGCTGTTAATGTCATATAAAATCTCGTAATTACTGTATTTTCAGAAATTACTGAAAATTATAAAACTTATAGGAAAATTGTCAATAAAAGTCAGACATAAAGAGATAAATATTTGAAACTAGATCAATCAGATATGAATTTGTTTTTGATTGAGGACATTAATTAGGTATCGTTGACAGCTACACTCTCAGCCGCCACTCGCTTAACATAGAATAAATGAGTAAAATCTAGCTCCATGTTATTTCATCTAACAATATTACTGGCTGGTTTTACGATTTTCAGCGCCATTGCACTCTTATTTGCTTATTGGTTCTTTCTGCCAGGCTTACAGAAAAGTATCTATTCAAAAATTTCATGTGCAGCTTTGTTAGTCGGTTTGTCCGGCCTGCAGTGGTGCCACTATTTATCATTAACTGGTGACTTTGATGCACTCAATAACCGCTTTTATTTAACCCTATTATTGCTGGTACCTTCCTGCTTTTATTATTTTAGCCGTTTTGTGCTATTTCCCAGCTTGCCTCCCTCATTTTTGCAACTATTTCATTTACTTCCGGTGATTACTGGTAGCCTTCTGCCCAGCAATTTAGTGCCACCCTTCGCATTTTTAATCGGTACTGGTTATACCTTTTGGTTTACTCATTTAGTTTATCAACTACGCAATCAGCACCAACGTTTTAAGTTTGAGATGTTCTTCTTTGGCTTGTTTGCTGTTATCGCCGTGATCGCTTTGGGGCTGGGGTTTTCTATACCTTATATCAACCCTTCTATATTTTATATGACCTATGGCAATGCAAGTGGTATCGCTATGTTGCTGGTGGTTACTGCCATTATCATTTTCCCGGAAATACTCAATGATATCCAACAGATTGCCGAAATAGCTTATGCTAAATCCAAACTGGCTGGAATTGATGTAGAAGAGAAAAAATCGGAACTGGAATCACTTATGCAACAAGAAAATATCTACCAAAACGAAAAGCTAGGACTGGGTGTGATGGCGAGCATGATGGATATAACAGCACACCAGCTATCGGAATTGGTGAATACTCAATATAGCTATGGTTTTTCGCGTTTTGTTAGAGAGCAAAGGGTTCAGCAGGCTAAAAGATTGCTAAAAGAGGAACCGAAAACCGCCATTTTGACCATTAGTATTATGACGGGCTTTCAATCTCAATCGAATTTCTACTCTGCCTTTAAAGAAATCACAGGAGAATCGCCAGGAAGTTATCGTAAAAGATTACTGAAATCGTAATTTATTCCTAAATTATCATTTAGGTGTTCCATAACTATATGATTTTAAAGGAAATTAAAAGTTTCTATTTAAAGTTTATAGAATAGGAAGTTTGTGTCTTATCTGATCATTACACTGCCCTTAAATACTTTGGTATACGCCATTTCACTAACTAATTTAAGGTTTTACAATGATCAAAATGCTACTAGTTCTTTATATAATCCTAACATGCTTATCACCAAGTATTGCTCTAGCTTCTGTATGGTCATCTCCTGAGAAACATTTTTCTATGGATATACCCAGTGGATGGATTAAAATTCCACCACATCCCCTGTTATTACCGAATTTTAAATCAACACCGTTGCTACTAATTACCCCTGTAGAGCCACTATCATCTGACCTATCATCGGGATGTAGTATTTATAAACTAGACCACAGAGCACCGAGTCATGTCAGTCAATCGACTGCTAATATAGCACTGGCAAAATGGGATAAAGGTGTTGCATCAAACGATTTATCTAAAATATTCGGCTCTGGAACTGAAATGACTGAATTTTCAAATACGATAAAAAACGGAATCAGAGTTGTCTCTACAGCAGCAAAACTATCATCAAAAGAGACTCAGCTATATAAACAACTTCAATTTATTCTGACTGCAGGCGGCACAAAGGCATCATCTTTTACCGTTAGTTGTTTTACAGCAACAATGAATGAAAAAATATTAGAGAAAATTGACGGCTTTCTTTCTTCATTATTATTTACAGATATATAAATCTTTTTACAATACGTTAGGAAAAAACTATGAATAGTGGCGTACCGCGTATTAAAGCGATACCAGGCAAGGATAACGCGTATACAGGCGATGTTAGATGGTCACCGATTAAATCTATCTGGATTTCAGTCATGTATATTGCCACTATTATTGGTGGTTGGCTTACCTTTAGCTGGGAAGCTCTATTATTATTTTTAATAACCTGTGCTGTTACCTTGTTGGGCGGACATTCGTTAGGAATGCATAGGCGCTTAATTCATAATAGTTACGAATGCCCATTATGGCTGGAATATTTCTTGGTTTATTTAGGGGTTTTGGTTGGGCTTGCCGGGCCTCTTGGCATGATAAAGACGCATGATATGCGAGATTGGGCGCAACGACAAAAGCGTTGCCATAGTTACTTTGGCCATAAAGAATCATTTTTAAAAGACTGGTTTTGGCAAATACATTGTGATATCCAATTAACTGCCGGGCCAGACTTTATACCAGAGGCGCGTGTTGCTAAAGATAAAATTTATGATTGGATGGAAAAAACCTGGATGTGGCAGCAAGCTCCGTGGATCATTATTTTTGGTTTAATCGGTGGCCTTGATTGGATTATTTGGGGCATTTGTATACGTGTTACTGTCTGTGTGACCGGCCATTGGTTAGTGGGTTATTTTGCACATAATGATGGCGACAAACATTGGCATGTCGAGGGTGCTGCCGTACAAGGCTATAATATTAAATATCTTGGCTTAATTACCATGGGGGAATGTTGGCACAATAACCACCATGCCTTTCCTGGCTCTGCTAAGTTGGGCTTACATAAAGGTGAAACAGATCCTGGCTGGTGGATCTTAAAGCTATTAGAAAAAATAGGTTTGGTGTGGAGTATTAAGCTGCCAGAAGATTTACCAGATCGAGCAGAGCTGAAAGTAGTTAATCGCTATCATAATAAACAATGTTCGAGTCGAAAAATAATAATGAAATTGCTCAATCAAAATGGTGCAGTATTATGATGAAGCCGGTTGCAAGGGTGAATGGTAAAAATGCCAACCCGTACGATGGTTATGTGGCTATAGACTATGCTAAAGCATTCTGGAACCTAGGTATTGCTATAACCGCTATTATTTTTGCGCCGGTAACCTATACCGTTGATGCTTTGATATTGTTCGTTACACTCACTTACTTTTCTTTGCTCATTGGGCATAGCGTGGGTATGCATCGATTTATGATCCATCGAACCTTTTCTATGCCTAAATGGTTAGAATATTGTCTAGTTTATATTGGTGTATTAGTTGGTATGGCTGGACCTTTAGGTATTATTAAAATCCACGATTTAAGGGACTGGACCCAAAGACAAGCCAAATGCCATGATTTTTTCTCCCATCAAAGACACTATTTTATTGATCTATGGTGGCAACTTACCAGTCGATTTGTTTTTGATAAACCGCCTATTATTGAAATTGAGCCAGAGTTCTCTAATGATAAATTCTACCAATTTTTGGAAAGAACATGGCGTTGGCATCAATTACTATTAGCTTTTATTCTTTATATGTTTGGAGGTTGGCCTTTTGTAATATGGGGAGTCTTTGTAAGAGTATCAGTGAGTGTTATTGGCCATTGGACAATTACCTACATTTGCCATAATCCAGGGCCAGGAAAATGGATCGTAAAAAATGCATCGGTACAAGCTTCCAATATACCAGGTTTAGGCATACTGACTTATGGTGAGTGTTGGCACAACAATCACCATGCCTTTCCCGAATCGGCGCGTATTGGCATTGAAAAAAATCAAACTGATCCTGGTTGGTGGTTAATTAAATCAATGGAAAATATAGGGCTAGCTTATAATATCGGTTTGCCAAGGTCAGAACAGGAACGTACTGACTTGTACCAGAAAAATATTAATGAAAAAAAAGAAACCAATAGTGGTAAGGTAGAAAAACTATGCCAATAAAACCCGTTTTTAAATCTCGCTCAATGGTTATTCTACTTACTGTGGCGATGGTTTCTATCTTGATTCATTTGCTTTTAAGATCAAAGATACACGGTAGTGCATTATTATATGTAGGCATCCCTTTTCTTGTATCAATTATATTAATTGCCTTTACCAATAAAGTTGAAAATCCAACATGGAAACAGAAATTTATCAATCATATTAGAGATGCATTTATTATTATGATGGCAAGCTCGGTGATTTTGTTTGAGGGTTTTGTTTGCGTAGTGATGTTTATGCCAATTTACTTCAGCATTGTTTTATTGGTTTTTATTATCGCAGCAATTAATCATAGATATAAAAGTAAAATGAACATGCATATCTTGCCTATTCTAGTTATTGCTATATCACTTGAAGGTACACATCCCAGTTTAAGTTTTGACCGTTATAACGAAGCCAGTAGCACTAGAATAGTCAATTCTAGCATTGAAGAGATTAAATTGAATCTGGTTAAACCTGTTAAACTTGAAGATGATCGTGCATGGTTTCTAGATCTATTTCCTATGCCTTATCAGCTTGATAACAATAGCCTAGAAACTAATTCGATACATACTATCTATTACCGTTATCACCGTTGGTTCATCACTAATACTCATGAAGGTGAAACGCTCTTAAGAATTGCCGAAGTAAATGATAATTCTATTAAAACAGAATTCATCAAAGATACTAGCTATATTTCACACTATATGAAATTGCATGGCACAGAAATAAAGCTTAACCCTGTGGATTCGAATAATACAGAAGTTACTCTTACAATTAAGTATGATCGACTCCTTGATCCAGTTTGGTATTTTGGCCCTTTGCAAAAATATGCTGTAGAAAAGACAGCGGATTACATAATTTCAAAAATGATGTAGAAAAATAAAAAACGAAGTTGATTCTTTACCTTTTATTTATAATTTAGTTCTGCTGAAGAAGATATAATTGTGTTATTAAAACAACGTGCTTGAGTGTTAATTATGATGATTAGGTTAGCGCTTTCTAAATAAAGAATAAGCTCAATAATGCACTGTCATTTTGGATAAGTCATGAGTGAGTCCACAAGTAACATTTCCTGCTGCTTTACAGGATGTTCGCGTGGACTTACTTTAAATTCAGCACCCTCATGGCTTAATAACCAAGCCTTTCGATCCATACCACCTGCATACCCTGTCAGAGTACCATTACTGCCAATGATACGATGGCAGGGCACAATAATGGCGATGGGGTTTTTGCCATTAGCCGCACCAACAGCACGAACCGCCTTGGGGTTATTGACCGCTGTCGCAATATCACTATAAGAGGCTACCGCACCAAAAGGAACATCTAATAGACTCTGCCAAATGGATTGCTGGAATACCGTGCCTTCCCAATCTAATGGTAGATCGAAAGATTTTCTTTGTCCGTAAAAGTACTCCTTTAACTGCTGAGCACATTTTTTAATAGTTGCATTCGTTTCGAAAGTATCGCTTAGTTTATCTACATCTGATTCATCTACACCTGACTCATCAATAAAGGTAACGTGCGTAATACCTTTTTCAGACGCACGAATCTGAACCATTCCAACCGGTGAATTGATATAAGTAACATAAATCATAATTGCCTCCATAATTGCAATGTGAGGTAACTGCGCCAAGGCGCAGCTAATTCCGGGTTTAAATGAGCAGCGAATGCTTCTTCGGCTTTTTTAACACCCAAGTCACCCCCTAAATAAATATCAGGCTCACTCAAGCCACGTAAGCATGCATAGTTAACCGTCCACGGGCCTACCCCCTTTAACAATAACCAATCTTCAGGAATGTCAGGGTTGTTATTATCAATATAATGTTGCGCCAAATTTTTGAGTGTTTGCTTACGGGAACCCGGCATTTTAAAAAAAGCGAGATCGCTATCAACAATAGCTTGAGGTGTTGGGAATAATTTTTTATTGTCAATCGTTTCACCCAACTCATTCACTAAACGTGCTACAAGATTATGAGCCGCTGCAACAGAAACCTGTTGCCCTAAAACAGCACGAATACCCGCTTCAAACATAGTCCATATACCCGGTAAACGTAATCCCGGCTTTATTTTGATTGCCTTACCGATACTTTTCCGAATATTTTTTTCTACACTGATAATGTCGACATCAAGATCCAAAATACGCCGAATAATATTCACCACCTTCTTTAAGGAATGAATATTATCGATTTTGATTTCAACATCAAATCGATTTTTATCTTCAATGTAATGAGCTGTAAAATATCCACGTGCAACTGGCAACTCAAATGTTCGACCATAGGAATGAGCATCGCACCATTCAAGAGTAGGAATCGCTCTAGCACCTAAAAACTCAGAGACATAAGACCAATCATAAGGCGGACGAAAAGATAGTTGTAATTTTAAAGCAGCGGCTTTATCTTTTTTGGATTGTCTGATTTGAGAAGGCGTTAATTTTAATTGCGACTGAAAGCAATCATTAAAACGACGGACACTTTTAAAGCCACTGGCTAAAGCGATCTGTGTTATTGGCATACGGGTTTGATGCAGTAATTGCTTTGCAAATAAGCACTGCTGATAGAGCGCATAAGCCTTAGGGGACACCCCTAAACGTTCTTTAAATAGCTGGCGAAGATAGCGTTCCCCAATCCCTAAACGCTCAGCCAATAAAGGTAGTGAACCCTCTTGTAATACACCTTCATTAATTAGTTTAATAGCGCGTTCCAGAGTCGTATTAACACCTTTCCAAGCGGGAGAATCTGGTGCGCTATCAGGACGACAACGCAAGCACGGCCGATAACCAGCATTCGCTGCCTCTATTGCCGAGGCATAATAGATAACATTTTCTTCTTTGGGCGTTGTTGCAGGGCATATAGACCGACAGTAAATTTTTGTCGTCTTTACTGCGGTAAAGAATTTACCATCAAAACGAGGATCACGAGAGATTCGAGCCTTTTGGCAAACAGAAGACGCTAACATCGAGCACCCTTTAAGTGAGTTTTATAGAAGTACTTATAATAGAAGCACTATAAACGACTCACTTAAATTTTCTAGCCAGAATCGGCACTCAACGTTAAGGTTCGTGAATTAATTAAGCTCGAATGAATATACTATTTGGACTGTTCCAAATTCATGCCACCATAGACATCCATCAAACGTCGCATTACATGCTTATCGACAAGCTTGAGCGTATCATCAGAAAGATCAGGCTCGACATTCCAGCGCAAACCATCAGCTGATGGCGTTTTTTCCCAAGGGATAAAATGGCTCTTCAGCGGTTGCCGCTTATCGCCGACGAATTTTGACTCAAGATAAATGGTTTCTTTGCTTTCTACCCCTTCTGCATGCGCAAGAGCGCCCCAATAAAGAGTTGCTAAAGAAAGAATAAAACAGGTACCCCAGATTTTTTTCAACATTATTTGCTCCTTTAATTATAGATACATTCGCTAGCTTTCTTAATGAAGCCTTGTACCACTTTCATTCCTTTGACTTGAAAACACTCTCTGATTTTGATTTGTTATTTTATATTGCAGTGCAATATTGGCGCGATTCTACTCCTGTTCTTAACGATGAGCAAGAGAATTGAAGGCAATAAAGACGCAGAATAGCCTATAGTTATTAGATATTTATTAAGGCAAGAAAAACAATAACCACTAGCTAAGACTTATGATGACTCAACTAGTCGTTATTGGAAATGACTAAGAATAGTTAATAATAAAAATCATTACTTAGTACTTAGTTAATAGCCACTGTTTAATAATTACTGGCGGCGAAGTCCCAATTGACAAGACTCCAGAAAGCGTCTAAATATTTAGGTCGCGCGTTACGGTAATCGATATAGTAAGCGTGCTCCCATACATCACAGGTCAATAAAGGTGTTACGCCATCCGTTAATGGGCAACCTGCGTTGCTGGTATTTACAATTTCAATATCGCCTGAAGCAGTTTTCACTAACCAAGTCCAACCAGAACCAAAATTATTAGCCGCTTGACCGGAAAAATCCTCAACAAATTTATCGTAGCTACCCCATTTATCAGTAATAGCTTTTGCCAAATCACCGGAAGGTTCACCACCGCCATTAGGGCTGAGGCTATTCCAATAAAAAGTATGATTCCAAATTTGAGCAGCATTATTAAAAACACCACCTGATGATGTTTTGATAATATCTTCAAGGCTTTTGCCTTCAAACTCAGTGCCGGGCACTAAGCCATTCAGCTTAGTGACATAAGTTTGATGATGCTTACCATAATGGAAGTCTAATGTTTCTGGAGAAATATGTGGCTCAAGTGCATTCTTTTCATAAGGTAGTGGAGGCAACTCAAATGACATTAGCGTTTATCCTATATTGCTGGTGGGAGAGTAAAATAATGACAGGTATTCACCTGACATAAACGGCGTTAAATAAATAAGGGTTCATATCAATTTTTTCAAGCGTGAACGCGATATTATCAGCGCATAAATACGATTAGCATTAAATGCTCATTCATAGCGCATGTAAACGGATAATTTATCAACGCACAAGATTGTCCAA
>JBOEHG010000053.1:0-13656 GCA_050633825.1 Cellvibrionaceae bacterium
GGAAGTACGAGTTGGCCGATAAGCCGGGTTCTGTCGAGAACAGTCATTCATCTGGGTCATGTGTCACCACACACCTCAAGCAACCTACCCGGATACAGTACGGGTCGCACCATCGTATCCCTATTTGGTCTTGCTCCGGACGGGGTTTACCATCGCCACAAACTGTTGCCAGCTGCGCGGTGCGCTCTTACCACACCTTTTCACCCTTACCTTAGCTGGAAAACCAGCTAAGGCGGTTCACTTTCTGCTGCACTTTCCGTAGGCTTACGCCCCCCAGGTATTACCTGGCGTCCTACCCTATGGAGCCCGGACTTTCCTCTCGCCTGCACCTCATTACACCCAGCCCAAAGGCTATGAATAACAACGTTAACAAACCAGCGATTGCCGAGCCGACTCCAAGGTTCAGATTAACACAGAGTGGCTTTTACAAAAAGCCCGCCATCGCCAAGTAAGTGTTTGTGCATGTGACCCCAAGACCATATAACAAGGTCATACAGCTGTAAGATAACGCTCACATAAACTTCATCTTTATCGTCTACTATTTGTTTCCATCAATCAGCATAATAAGTCATACAGTGAAGTAACACAGGATGTTAACCGTTCAAGGATGAACAAAGGAAGCAGATGGATTGGCACCATGGATGCGTGCACACAAGGAGTAAGTCACTATAACGCCCACAAGAGAGTATTCTGTGGGCGTTTTTGTTATTGGGTTAGACAAGCTATTAAGACTAGGTCAAAATCATTTCCTTATAACAATAAACCCGTCTTATGTTTGATTTTAGTGAATTTATTTTTCTATTCTTTATCGCTATTGTCGCCAATGGCTTTTCCGCCATTGCTGGCGGGGGAGCCGGTTTATTACAACTCCCCATCCTCATTTTTTTGGGACTTCCTTTTGCTACAGCGCTTGCAACACACAAAATTGCAACAGTGGCTCTTGGAATCGGCTCAACAGCACGCTACTGGAAAGAAAAAACTATCGATCTAAAATTTTCATTATTTATACTATCACTAGGATTACCGGGTGTTGTTATAGGGGCGATGGTAATACTCAATATTAATGAAAGGCTGGCAACTTTTTTATTAGGTCTACTCACTTTAGCCTTAGGTATTTACTCCTTTTTCAAAAAAGAATTAGGACAACATTACACCCCCAAAAACAGGTCGATTGGTGGATACAGTATTGGCGGGTTACTTATCTTTTTAATTGGCTTTATCAATGGATCACTGACGTCAGGTACCGGGTTATTTTTAACCTTGTGGCTTATTTACTGGTTCGGCTTGGATTATAAACGGGCTGTCGCTGCAACGATGATTTTAGTTGGTTTTTTCTGGAATGCGACAGGCGCAGTAACGCTAAGCTTTTTAAGCACTGCACAGTGGAGCTGGCTGCCACCGCTGATATTAGGGTCTTTGATTGGCGGTTATCTTGGCGCAAGCATTGCGGTCCAAAAAGGCAATCAACTCATTAAACGATTATTTGAAATCATGACGATTACTGTCGGCATCAGTTTAATAGCAAAAGCACTTTAACCTTATAACAAGTCACCCCAAAAACAAAACTTACAATTAATGCACTGACTGCCCCAGTTGTGACGCCAATACTGTTACCATAGAAAAATTATACGTAGGCTTTGATTTCGCAAGGCCAATCATATCCACATAATGTCTTGCTTCAGGCAGAACTTCAATGATAGGTTTATTTCGATCTGAACCTGACAAACAAACCCTTAGCGCCTTAATATGATATTCCTCTATTGTTGCTATCAGTATTTTTTTGTTCTTTCTTTTCCAATTATCGTCAATTGAAATATTATCAATCAATTGATACAACCAAAAAATATTTAACTCTTCTCCAATACGAAAGAAGTGATTCATTACCTCTTCCAAATCAACATCAAAGTCATTAATCACTTTACCTAATGGAAGCACATAGTAGTAATAATTTAACGAATAAATATCTTCGGCCAATGAACGAGGTATACCTTTGTTTTCACTGAGACCAGTCAAATCATTAAATTCGTTATAATCCTGTTCTGGCAAATAGACATTTATTTTTTCTTTTAAAACAGACAAGATAATCTTATAGGCACTGGCTATTTGACTGACATCCTCATTCATATTCTCTTGCATCAACCAGCTCATCGCCTTATCCAAAGGATAATGAATAGCCAATTGCAAATCTAACAAATCATGACTATCAACAGAATACACCAAGTCATCGATTGAACGATATAAACCATTAAGATCGAATATTTCAACAGCCGTTATGTGCGCCTTCACCAGCCGGGCAATATCAACTTTATTTTCTTCCAAGATATAATTACAAAAAGTGGCGCCCGTTCTATTCGCAACATCATTGGTCAAATAACTGGCCAGTATCTCTTTCTTTAAAGGGTGATTTTTAATGTATGAAGAATACTTATCAACTAAGATTTGAGGAAAATAATTTAACAATAAATTCTGAAAAAAGCTTTCTTCAACAAGTGTAGATGTCGCCAATTTTTTAAACAATCTCGTTTTACTATAAGCCAGCAAAGTCGCCAACTCTGGGCGAGTAAAGTATTGTTGAGAAGAAATGCGCTCCTCGATTTCTTCCGGCAATGGTATACAAGCCATCTCCCGATCAAGAACACCATCACGTTCCAATAGGTTAATTAACTGCACAAAACTATCGAAAAAATAAGGCGCCGTATAGTTCGACTGACTCAACATTTTGCTTTGTCTAAAATTATTATTGAGCACCATAGATGAAACTGAAGGTGCCATATCAGCAAGCAATCGATTACGATCATCTTCGGAGATAATGCCATCCTTGATAACATCGTCCAGTAATATTTTTATATTGACTTCGTGATCTGAACAATCAACACCAGCAGAATTATCAACAGCATCCATATGAATAAGACCGCCCTTTAGCGCAAATTCTACTCGTGCTTTTTGAGTTAACCCTAAGTTACCACCCTCCGCAAAAACCTTTGCTTGAAGATCACTCGCATTAATCCTTACTCGATCATTAGCTTTATCACTAACATCTATATCCGTTTCATCGCTTCCTTTAACATAAGTACCAATACCACCATTCCATAGCATATCGACATTAGCACAAAGAATATATTTAATAAGTTCATCTGGAGCCATTTCATTAGCAGACAAACCTAGAGCATTAACGGCTTCATTTGAAAGCTGAATTACTTTCTGTGAGCGCTCAAAAATAGCACCACCTTCAGACAACACTTCAGGACGATAATCGGACCATGAAGAATAAGGTTGCTCAAAAAGCCTTTGCCTTTCTTTAAAGCTTTTTTCTGGATTAGGTGCAGGATCGATAAATATATGTCGATGATTAAAGGCTGCAATCAACTGAAGCTGGTCAGATAACAACATCCCGTTACCAAAAACATCACCTGACATATCACCAACACCAACAACAGAAATAACATCTTTATCAATATTCTTTCCTAGCTCAATAAACAAGCGTTTTGCAGATTGCCAAGCACCTTTTGCCGTGATCCCCATCTTCTTATGGTCATAACCGTTGATACCACCAGAGGCAAAGGCATCGCCTAGCCAATGGTTATACTCAGCTGCAATACTATTAGCAAAGTCGGAAAATGTTGCAGTGCCTTTATCAGCAGCTACGACAAGATAAGGATCATCATCGTCATAGCGAATCACTTTTTCAGGCGCGACAATAACGCCATCCAAACGGTTGTCGGTCAGATCAAGCAACGCTCTTATAAAGGTTTCATAACAAGCTTTCACAAAATCCATATAATCAGCTTTTGTCATTCCAACCAAATCAATCTTACAAACAAAACCGCCCTTGGCACCTACTGGAACAATAACCGAATTCTTAACCATCTGCGCTTTGACTAAACCCAACACTTCTGTACGGTAATCTTCTAGTCGATCGGAAAAGCGAATNNCGGTAAAAATTAGTTCGTGTAATTGCCTTTAAAACAGAAAAATAGCGCCGGCAAATGAGATCGTCATCACGACTAAAAATAGCATCAATATTTTCTTCTATATTTTTCTCTATATTGAGAACTTCATTTGCATTACTCGATGATGCAGGATTAAATTTGCAATGAAAGTACTGAATAAGAAGCGCTGTTACATTTTCATTATTAACCAAGCATTTATATAGGCTCTCAATACCAAAGTTAACTTTTATCTGATGTAAATAGCGAGTAACAGCCCTGATAACAGGCAGGTAAACAATCGAAATATCAGCTGACAATGCCAGCTGATTAAGAATATCATTTTCTTCATANNCCCGAAAAAAGATTCAGTAAAAAAGACTCAAGCTCTTCAACTCTTGCTTTATTATCAAGCAATACAGACGGATGATTTTCAATTTGAAATATAAGCTGCCAAAAAGTATCATCAATTTCGTTTAGACCACACTGAGAAACAGATAAACCTATATTCTCAAGAATAGGAATGGCTTTTGAAAGCGTCAATTTTTTACCTTTCCCACCAACATAAAGGAAAAGTTTATTTTGATCTTCATCCAATGAAAACTGTGTTTTATTAATGGACAACTTTTCTATTTTATCAGTAAAAATACTCATAAATACTGGTCACTAAAACTAAAGAGGAACATTAAAAAACTGTTTATTAAGCACCAGTTCACTCTCTGCTTCGTCCACATCTATAGGCACAAAAGACACTTTAGTACCCGGCAAGCTTTGTGCTAATAACGGCAAATCGAGATACGCGACACAACCAACAAGAGGGTATCCGCCCATTGTTTGGCGATCTCTCATTAATACAATAGGTTGGCCATCTTTTGGCACCTGAATAGCGCCCATCGAAATCCCTTGAGAAATAATGCCCGTAAAGTCAGTTTCAATTGGCTCACCTGATAAACGATACCCCATACGGTCTATATTTTGACTCACTTCATAGGGTCGCTTAATGAAAAGGTTATGGCCTTTATTTCCAACAGAAACGGCTGAAAAATTCGGGATAAACCGCAACGAGACTTCTTTGCGATATTCAGGTATAAATTTAGCAGGCACGCGCTTTGTTATTTCCTGTTCGCTAGCAGAATAATCCAGGAGGTCTTTTTCTTGTAATTTATTACCATTTTTTTCAAGGCCGCCCAATTTTTCACGGACAACTGTTGAACAACTGGATAATTGCTCAGCTACAGAAAAACCACCTTTAATCGCTAAATAACTTCGAAGCCCAGAAACAGGGGAAGCAAATGCAATCTCATCACCTGCTTTGACATAAAAAGATTGCCAAGGGGATATTTTATTACCATTTAATGTTGCAGAAAGATCTGCCCCACATAAAGCAATCATTGCATCCTTTTTAAACGTAGCGGAAAAGCCACCAAAACTAATTTCCAACTGAGCGTCATTATAATGATTTCCTAATAAGGTATTCGCCCAAAGAAAAGCATGTTCATCCAAAGGTCCACCATTGGTAACGCCTATCCGTTGGTAACCATAACGACCATAATCTTGAATCAAGGTTAAAAAACCGGGTTTAGAGACTATTAAAGACATTAAAGATCACCACCCAAACTCGCATACTCAGACTTACTGATAGGCGTAAACTTTACTTTATCACCTGCAGAAAATTGCGTTAGCTTTTCACTGTTATAATCAATCAATTGCACTGGTGTTCTTCCAATAATTTGCCAGCCACCGGGAGAATCGGATGGGTAAATTGCTGTTTGCTGGTCCGCAATACCTAAGCTGCCTTTTAACACTTTCTTTCTGGGTGTTTCTTTTCGAGGAGAAGAGATTCTTTCGTCTACATTCCCCAAATAAGCAAAGCCAGGTGCAAAGCCTATTGCATAAACATCGTAAACTTTACTGGAATGAGCTTCGACAACTTCATCTTCACTCAGTTTTGCTCGATCAGCGATATAAGAAAGATCGAGAGCAACTTCTTTTCCATAGTAGACCGGAATTTCTATTATCTTCTCTGACTTACTGCTATTGACAGAAAAGTTATGATTCTTAATCAACATTTTTAGTTGACGTCTAAAATCAAGACCCGATACTTTTAATAAATTAAAGGTAACATGGACAGAAGCATAAGAAGGGATAATATCAACGACACTATCGCTCATATTTTTTTCTATAACATTAACCAATTCAGTAATCACCAAAAAATTTTCATGATTAATTATCTGGTCAAATAAAATGACAACCGTATTTTCAGAAACACTCACTATATTCATAAGGCATTTAATACCCCACGAATCTTTTTAACCGCTTCAACGGCAAGGTCGCTATCACCATGTACACACAAAGTATCTGCAATGATAGGAATTTGATTACCAGACGCTGTAAGCACCGATTGTTCAACAATCATTTTTGTTGCTTGCGCCTGAATAGTATCGACATCTTCATGCACCGCGCCTTTAATTTGACGTGATTGCAGACTACCCTCATCAGTATAAGTACGATCACAAAAAGCTTCAAACAATAAGCTTACACCAAATTCATCTGCTTTCTTTGCAAGCGCGTCTCTATGTTCATTGGCCATGATCATCAGAGGAATATTTAAGTTCAATTTAGACATCGCTTCGAGTATTGAAACATAGACGACCTTATCACGCATCATCGTATTATAAAGTGCACCATGAGGTTTAACATATTCAACCGACGTGCCCTGTGAGACACAAATCGCTTGCAAGGCACCCACTTGGTATAACACCATATTAACGATTTCAGACGAAGAGAATTTCATTTCTTTTCGTCCAAAACCTAAGAGGTCAGGGTAACCGGGATGAGCCCCCACGGTCACATTATGTTTGACGGCGAGCGCAACAGTATTACTCATTATTTGCGGGTCAGACGCATGAAATCCACAGGCAATATTTGCCATATCAACATAGGGCATAACATCAGCATCCATGCCCATAGACCAAGGGCCAAAGCCCTCACCCATATCACAGTTTAACTTCAAAATGGTTCTCCAGTTTTGTTTTAGCTACAACTTATCTTTGTGTCATAGTCGTTGGCAAAAAGGTCACTATTTCAGGGAATATTGTTATCAAGACAACAGCGACGATTAATAAACAAAAGAACGGGAAGGCGTAGCGGGCTATTTTCATTATATTACGTCCTGTGAGCCCTTGTATTACAAATAAATTAAATCCTACTGGTGGTGTAATTTGTGACATTTCAACAACAATCACAAGAAAGATACCAAACCACAATAAATCAATACCTGCGGCCACTACCATTGGCAAAATCACTGAAGTCGTTAAGACAACGACGGAAATACCATCTAAAAAACAGCCCATAACAATAAAAAATAGTGTGAGTACAGCAATCAGCATAAGCGGGGAAAGACCTAAACTATCAATATACCCAGCAAGTGAAGATGGAATCCCTAAAATCGCCATCGCAAATGATAAGAATGCTGCACCTACCAAAATAAAGATAATCATGCATGACGTCATACTGGCGCCAATTAAACTATCCAAAAATGCTTGTTTGGTCAGTGTTCCGCTCACCAAAGAAACCGCCAATGCACCAACGACACCAAAAACAGCGGCTTCAGTTGCAGTTGCGATACCGGTATAAATTGACCCCAAAACAAAGAGAATTAATCCTACAACCGGAAATAATCCCATCGACTTTTTGATTCGCTCTTTAAAAGTATCGGTATTTTTTTCTTGAGGCACCTTATCTTTATTTAATAAAGACCAAATGACGGTGTAACCCATAAACAAAAGAACAAGCATCAAACCGGGGAAAGCACCCGCCAAAAATAAACGGGCAATGGACACTTCGGCTGAAACACCATAAACAATAAGGATAATTGAGGGAGGAATTAATAAACCCAGAGTCCCTGAACCTGCCAAAGTACCTAGAGACATACTGTCATCATAGCCACGTTTTTTAAGCTCACCTACCGTCATCCGACCAATGGTCGCTGACGTTGCAGCAGAAGAACCTGAAACAGCAGCAAAAATACCACAACCAATAATATTAACGTGCAACAAGCGACCAGGAAGATAAGACAACCATGGAGCCAAGCCATTAAATAAATCTTGGGATAAACGTGTCCTAAATAATATTTCCCCCATCCATATAAACAAGGGGAGTGCAGCCAAAGTCCAACTGGCTGTATGAGACCACAAAATTGCTCCAGCATTGATGCCTATATCCCCTAGGACCATGCCATTAAGCAAAAGCCCAAGAACACCAACAACAAATAGTGTCGCAGCGACCCAAACACCACTAAGCAATAAGCCAAACAGCGCGACGGTCAATAAAATCGATATTACATATAAATCTGACATAGTACTTCTATTCCGCTACACCGGCCTCTTCAGAGTGTTCATTTTGTCTGTACGCCGGATTACGTGTTGTTATCAGTTTAAGGAAATCATCAAAAACAGCGATACCAAAAACCAAAATACCGATAAATACAGGCAGCTGAGGAATCCACAAATGAATAACAACATAGCCTGTCGTTACTTCATTAAAATCATAGGATTCATAAACGGTATACCCAAAATACCAAATGAGGTAACCACACAAGACAACCATTAAAGTCATACAGGCAACTTCCGTTAAAAATCGCTTACTCTCACCAAGATGAGAAATCAATAACGAAACCCGGATAAGGCCACCAAAGCGAAAGGTATAACCAAGACAAAGAGAAAAAGATGAAGCCAGTAAAAAACCAGAAAAATCTTCAGTAGAGGGAACAATGACCCCAAACCAACGACCCACTATCTGGGCTAAAATCAACAACGTCATTGCTATCAAACAACAACCGCCGGCTAAAGCTGATACATAATATAAGCGATCGAGTTGTTTACGCATAACTTATCCAACTACTTATTTTAGAAAAAAGAACTTGAGCAAAGCCCAAGTTTAAGAGGCGTCCTTGCCTGATTAGGAGAGTCCTATACTATCTCTTGAGAACTAGCTTACTTGATAGCACTTAAAACAGCTTTACCTGTTTCACCTGCTTCAGCAGCCCACTCTTCACCCATTGTTTTACCAATTGCTTGTAGCTCAGATTTAAGTGTATCTGTAGGCGCAGAAACATTCATACCTTTTTCTTTCAAGGTCGCTGTTTTTGCTTCAGTTTCAGTTTTAGCCATTGCCCAACCGCGTGCTTCCGCTTTTGCAGCCGCGTCGAGTAATTTCTTTTGCATATCGGCAGACAAGCGCTTAAATGCTTTAGCGTTTACAACAACCATATTTTTAGGAATCCACGCTTGCACATCAGTGTAGTAAGAAACGAAGTCCCAAGCCTGACTGCTCACACCAGTACTCGGTGAAGTTACCATCGCATCGATAATACCGGTACTGAATGCTTGTGGAATTTCAGGTGTTTGCACTGTTGTTGGTGCTGCCTTTAATAATACTGACAAACGAGAAGTCGTTGGGCTGTATGCACGCATTCTTGCACCTTCAAAGTCAGCTGCAGAGTTTACTGCCTTCTTAGTGTAAAAACCTTGTGGTGGCCAAGGCACAGCAAACAATAGTTTTACGCCGTCTTTCTCTAAGCTGGCTTCAACATAAGAACGAGTCGCATCCCATAGTTTTTTAGCTGAATCAAAATCACTGGCCAAGAAAGGAATATTATCCGCTTTAAAGATAGGGTCATCATTACCTTTAAGCCCCATAAATAGCTCACCAATTTGCGCTTGGCCGCCACGTACTGAACGGTAGATTTCACCGTGCTTGAATAAAGATGCTCCAGAATGAACTGTAATATCAATTTCACCACCGGTTGCCGTTTTCACATCTTCTGCGAAAGCGCGAACGTTTTTAGTGTGATGAACACCATCACCGTAAGGTGTTGGCATATTCCATTTAGCAGCATCTGCTACTAATGATTGACCGGCTAGAATTAGCGCGGCTGACGCGATGGCGAGTTTACTTGCATATTTCATCGAGGACCTCCTGAAGGACTGTGGAAGAATGCTTTTTTATCTGATTTAGTTTAGTTAATGTTTATTGTTTTCACACGTTTTAACGTGTTTTTTTGTTAGTATGCTAGGATGAATATAGCGTCACTACAGGTAAAAAGTTAATAAAAGAGTGATAATATGTCAACAAATTATTTCTATAATATTACGAAAAGGGGATTTAAATGCCAGCAAAAAAAGATAAACCATTGATTAAAAAAGAGATTCTTGATCAGCCCAAAATTGTCTCTTCTGACCAATTACTCTCGGAAAAGAGCGTTGAATTGTCAGAATTCGAGTATGGACTCATTATTTCATGGCATGCATTTAGTCGTTGGCTGGTCCGTTGTATGTCCGCTGCTGGCATGCAAGACCTTACTCCTATCGATATTTTGGTATTGCACCATCTAAACCACCGCCAACGAGACAAAAAACTCGCTGATATCTGCTTTGTATTAAATGTAGAAGATACTCATATCGTGTCTTACTCTCTCAAAAAACTGGTTGCAGCCAGTCTGGTTAAAAATAAGAAGCAAGGTAAAGAAGTTCTGTTTTCATTGACTGAAAAAGGAGCCGAAATATGCGAATCATACCGACAAGTTCGGGAAACATGCTTAATGTCGGGCTTCTCTGGAAAAGAAAGCGAAAACCAACAATTTAGTGATCTTGCCGGTGTGCTTCGCGCACTATCAGGCCACTATGATCAAGCAGCAAGAGCAGCTTCATCAATATAACCATTATAGAGGTAAGCGCTAGTACTCTTATGCACAAGCTGTAAGCACGACCACTTGTTGCTTAAGAGTAATGATCTAGCATTGATAATATGAACATTAAAAACTTAGAAGCTTTTCTGGCCATTGTTCAACTGGGCAGTTTTAAGGCCGCCAGTGAGAAGTTGCATACAACTCAACCGGCTATTTCGGCACGTATCGCCAACCTCGAAAATGAAATAGGTTCATCCATTTTCGACCGTAGTGATAAAAAGGCTCACTTGACGCCAAAAGGCTATAAATTGCTGCCATATGCAGAAAAAGTGATCGCCTTACTACAAGAGATGCGTTTTGCCGTTGGTGATAAAGAAGACTACTCAGGTACAGTTAGACTGGGCTCATCAGAAACCATTGTCCATATATGGGTATCTGAGTTTATCCATAGCTTGCATGAAGAGTACCCTAACCTTACTATCGAGCTTATTGTTGATACCTCTATCAACCTAAGAGAAAAACTCCTTAAACGGGAAATTGATCTTGCCTTTTTAATGGGCCCTCTAGTCAACCCTGACCTTGAGAGCAAATTTCTCTGTAAATACCCCCTCTCTTGGGTAGCGAGCCCAAAACTTAAATTACCTGACCGCATATTATCCCTCGCCGACCTGACAAAACATCAAATTATTACCTATCAACGGCAAACGCGCCCTTATGTGCAGCTCAAGGAAATGTTTAATCTAGTTGATCTGCCCATGGTCAAAATCAATGGTCTCAGCTCCATGTCAACCATCATTCGGATGGCAGTAGACGGTATTGGTATTAGTACCCTGCCGCCTGCCGCAATACAAAATGAATTGTCTGCTGGCACCTTAGTGGAATTAAAAACAGAACAAGAGCTAGGCGACCTGATGTTTATCGTGGTTCATAGCACAGACCCACTCGTTCGCACGATTGCTGATATAGCACAAAAGTCAGGGAAAATTCATTCACAATAAGCAGTTAAAAAGACAGCGATTAAATTGTTTTATCAAAAATCATAAATATAATTAATTTTACTTAACTAAGACACTTCCATAGAATCATTTAAACGACATTACTGACACTATTATGGCATTTAGATAATTCTATGGAAGCGCCTCATGCAATTGTTTCATCCGACCAGCTGGCTTCTAATAAGAGCACTGAGTTATCAGAGTTTGAATATGGGCTGATTATTTCCTGGCATGCCTATAGTCGCTGGCTTGTTCGCTGTATGTCAGTGGCAGGGATACAAGAGCTGACACCTGTCGATATCTTAATCCTGCATCATTTGAATCATCAAAATAGAGATAAGAAACTCGCCGATATTTGTTTTGTGCTAAATATAGAAGATACCCATATCGTCTCTTACGCACTCAGAAAAATGGCTTCAGCGAACCTAGTCAAAAGCAAAAAGCTCGGTAAAGAGTCACTTTATTCCCTAACCCGAAAAGGCATTGATATTTGCGAATCCTACCGCCAAGTGCGTGAAACCTGCTTAATGGCGGGTCTTTCTGGTAAAAAAGGGGAAAATCAGCAATTTAGTGACCTAGCGGGCGTACTACGTGCACTTTCAGGTCACTATGATCAAGCCGCAAGGGCGGCATCATCGATTTAGTCTCCCCCCTATTTTGTATCCATTCTAAGGAATGAATATCATCCCCCTCTTTCTTAGCGACTAGAAATAAAGCCTAAATAAGCAAACTAAGCTATATTTTTGATCAAAAAAGATCACAACCGTACTCTTTACCGATGAAATAAGCACTCCACTCAATCCTTTCCAAGCCCACTAAAATCAATATGTCGATCAAATTTTAAACTAAAAACATACATGACATAAAAATAATTTATCTAAAATCATAAAAATAATTAGTTTTACTTAACTAAAAGTCTTCCATAGAATCATTTTAACGACATTTAACCGGATCAATGGAAATACCCTATGCACTTTTGGTCAGAACAACACGTTGATAATAACGAAGTCAATCACAGCGTCGCTGAAGTACATCAACTACGCAACAAAATTCGTTCCGGCGAATTTTGCCAGCAAACCTCTGGGCTGGTTTCTGGTTATGTACAAACCAATATTGTTATCTTACCTAGTGCCCTAGCAGGAGACTTCCTTAAATTTTGCGTTAAAAACCCTAAGCCCTGCCCTCTGATTGCTGTTTCTGAACCGGGTGAGTTTCAATTAAAAGATTTAGGCCCTGATATCGATATCCGTACTGACGTGCCTAAATATTTGACCTATACCAACGGACAACTTACTGAAGAGCTCAACGACTTACACAGTGTATGGCAGGATGACTTTGTCACTTTTGTATTGGGCTGTTCATTTTCATTTGAAGCCGCTTTACTTGAAGCCAACTTACCTATTCGTCATATCGACAACTGTACCAATGTACCGATGTTCAAAACCAATATCGATACCAATGCGGCTGGCGTCTTTAACGGCAAGACCGTTGTCACTATGCGTCCATTTTCAGCCGCTGACGCTATTAAGGCTGTACAAATTACTTCGCGATACCGTTCTGTTCATGGCGCGCCGATTCATTTAGGCGACCCATCACTGATTGGTATTGATGATCTTAGCCAACCGGATTTTGGCGACAAAGTGGAAGTAAAAAAAGGAGAAATACCGGTTTTTTGGGCATGCGGTGTCACACCTCAATTAGCAATTGAACAGGCAAAGATTCCGTTTTGCATCACTCACAAGCCCGGATATATGCTGATAACTGACCTGCTTAACGCACAGTTGTCACTTATATAAGCATTAAAAAAACTATTAGAAATATAAACTAAACTTTATGAATAACTTAACCATTTCAAATCAAATCAACGAGGTCGATATGAAAACCATGATAAGAAAAAGCATCGCCACAACGGCAACCGTATTAATAGGCGCCAGCCTATCTTGGTCTGCAGTGGCTGCAGATCTACCCAAAACCAAAGTTAAAGTTGTTGGTACTTGGGCAAACCTATCCGTTTATAAAGATAGCGAAAAGCCTTTTTGGACAGAGA
>JBOEHG010000054.1:0-36106 GCA_050633825.1 Cellvibrionaceae bacterium
GTAAGACAATGGTTGTTTACGGGACTCGTTAGAGTCCCAGTTATATACACTAATTCGCCAACTGTACAAAATAAGGGGTTGGTGCGTTAGAACCAGCAGGAATGCTCGCACAGGAGGTGATTGAGTCATCTGCATATTTATAAGATATATCAATATTTTTTGATGAGGCTTGAGCTACTTGCAAGATACTCAGCCAAGATTTGCATGTATCCACCCCTACACCCCCTACCGCTTGATTGACACCACAGAGCAAAACAAAAGTACCATTAGATATATTATCCGCCGATAGGTACAAACCACCTGTATTTGAGACTCTTGTTTTTAAGACTTTTGTTTGGCACTCTGGCCCAACAGCAAGTACGGATTGAGTACTTAAAAACAGCGCTAAAAAAACAACCTTTTTCATTACTTCTTCCTTATTAAATTAAAAATATCAATTAGTAAAAGCGGACAGAGTCATTACTTAAACTGCAAGACCTTCTATTTTTTCCTCAAAAAAAAGGCCTTTTAGCGCCTCTCCCGGATCATCAGCTCTCATAAAGGCTTCGCCCACTAAGAAGGCATTAACACCACTTTTTTGCATTGCACTCACATGCTCGGGGGAGTGTATACCGCTCTCAGTCACAACAATACGGTCGTCATTGATTTCATCTAGCAGTTGGTAAGTGGTATCCAGCGATGTCGCAAAAGTATGCAAATCGCGATTGTTAATCCCAATCAGGCGATTCGGTAACTCTAAAGCAATTTTAAGCTCTTCCAGATTATGGACTTCAACCAAAACATCCATACCCAGACTTACAGCAAGGGCATTTAAGGTATGTAAACGCTTACTATTGAGTGCTGCAACAATCAGCAAAATGCAGTCTGCTCCAAGCGCTCTGGCTTCGTATACTTGGTACTCATCAATAATAAAGTCTTTGCGCAATACGGGGATACTGACAACATTATGCGCTGCGGTCAGGTAATGATCTGCACCTTGAAAGAAATCAACATCGGTCAACACAGATAAACAGGCTGCACCACCGGCCTCATAGCTCTCGGCAATATCAATCGGCTGAAAATTAGGTCGGATGATGCCCTTACTAGGGGAGGCCTTCTTAATTTCGGCAATAACAGCTGGCTGATTAGCAATAACTCGTTGCTCAATAGCTGCAACAAACCCTCGACAAGCGGGTTGATCTTCAGCTCTGAGTTGCAGTTTATCAACAGGAACATCGGCTTTGCGTTCAATGACTTCTTGTTGTTTACGGTCAATGATTTTTTTTAGAACGGTGGGTGTACTCATAGGGGTCTCCAAGCTAGCCAGACATAATAAAGCTAGCCGAGTAAATAGTTAAGTAGTTTGAGTGTTTTTTGAACACCGAAACAAGAATAATGTCACCAAATACAGCAACATATATCTCAAGCATGCGCTACCGATATAAATTAGGCTATTAACTTGCTTGACGGCAACAATCTGAAAAAGAGGCCAACTCTTGTATTTTTGCCTTAGCCAAACCACTGCCGATAGCATCTTCTGCCATTTGCACGCCCTCTTTCAAACTGGAAGCAATGCCAGAAACATACACGGCAGCGCCGGCATTTAAGGCAATAATATCAGCGGCCTTTTGAGCAACCTCAGAACCTGTACGGCCTAGAGCTTCGTTAATCAATGCCAATGAATCTTCAGCGGAAGCTACGGACAAACCATCCAATGATTGAGTCTTTAGCCCCAGGTCTTCAGGCTTAATTGTATATTCCTCAACATTACCGTCTTTTAGTTCTGCAATATGAGTAGCGCTTGCCAAGCTGATTTCATCCAATCCATCTTCAGCGTGAACCACTAAAACATGCTTGCTACCCAATTCTTTAAGTACTTCTGCCATTGGCCGACAGAGACTAGCATCAAAAACACCTATCACCTGTGATTTAACACCTGCCGGATTAGTCATTGGGCCAAGCATATTGAACACGGTTCTTATGGCCAACTCTTTACGAGGGCCAATCGCATGCTTCATTGCACTGTGATGTGCAGGGGCAAACATAAAGCCAACGCCCACTTCTTGCACACAACGAGCAACTTGCTCAGGTGTTAAGTCCAAATGAACACCTGCCGCTTCCAATACATCAGCGCTACCCGTAGAACTGGAAACCGAGCGATTACCATGCTTGGCTACTTTGCCACCACAAGCGGCTACTACAAATGCTGCTGCTGTCGATACATTGAACAAATTCGCGCCATCACCCCCAGTACCACAAGTATCCACAAGGTGATCAACATTAATCGTAACGGGTGTCGCCAACTCGCGCATCACTTGTGCTGCACCGGTAATCTCAGCAACTGATTCACCTTTCATTCTTAAAGCGACCAAGAAACCACTGATTTGGGCAGGGCTTGCCTCCCCTGTCATAATCTGGCGCATCACAGTTGCCATCTCTTCACGACTCAGGTTATTTCTACCAACGACCTCTGCAAGTGCTTGCTGAATATTCACGTTATCGCCTCTTTATTTTGTTCTTTAATGAGTGTTGTTAATCGTGTTAACAACAATATTAACGGTAAAGTTTAAGGAAATTATCGAGTAACTGATGGCCATGATCAGTCAAAATTGATTCTGGATGAAATTGTACGCCTTCTACCGCGAGGGTTTTGTGCTTAATTCCCATAATTTCATCAACAGAGCCATCGTCGTTCTGAGTCCATGCAGTCACCTCCAGCTCATCGGGTAAGCTGTCTTGCTCTATCACCAAGGAATGATAACGGGTAGCCTGAAAAGGATTCGGTAAACCGGTAAAAACACCGGTATTATTATGGTAAATCGGTGAGGTCTTGCCGTGCATCACTTGTGATGCGCGTACAATCTTACCGCCAAATGCTTGGCCGATACTTTGGTGCCCAAGACAAATACCCAATAAAGGTAACTTGCCAGCAAAACGTTCAATAGAAGCCAGAGAGATACCCGCTTCATTGGGTGTACAAGGGCCTGGAGACACAACCAAATATTCAGGGCCCATTGCTTCGATTTCGTCTAGTGAAACTTCATCATTGCGGACGACTTTTACATTGGCCTTTAACTCACCAAAATATTGCACAACGTTATAAGTAAAGGAATCATAATTATCAATCATTAACAACATAGTCTCTTCCTCACCTATCAAATGACTTTATCGACAGCATGAAATAATGCTCTGGCTTTGTTCATGGTTTCTTTCCACTCCAGTGCAGGAATAGAATCCGCCACTACACCCGCGCCAGCCTGTACGTAAATCTTGCCATTTTTTATGACGGCAGTACGAATGGCAATTGCTGTATCCATATTGCCATTCCAAGCAAGATAGCCGACAGCACCACCATAAATACCCCGT
Source organism: Cellvibrionaceae bacterium (assembly GCA_050633825.1). GTDB lineage: Bacteria > Pseudomonadota > Gammaproteobacteria > Pseudomonadales > Cellvibrionaceae > CANLBN01. The sequence continues at coordinate 3,346 of JBOEHG010000054.1, forward strand.
TTTTCTGTTTCTAACTCATCAATAATTTCCATAGCCCTGATTTTAGGGGCCCCTGATAAGGTCCCTGCAGGTAAGGCTGCTCTAAGAACATCCATTGCGCTTAGACCTTCTCTCAATTGCCCCGTCACATTAGAGGTAATATGCATTACATGGGAATAGCGCTCTACCACCATTTTTTCTGTCAATTCAACTGAGCCTATATTGGCAACGCGCCCCACATCATTTCGCCCCAGATCAATCAACATTAAATGCTCTGCGACTTCTTTAGGGTCATTAACCAACTCTTTCTCCAAGGCTTTGTCTTCTGTATCGCTATGCCCTCGGCGGCGGGTACCAGCAATAGGCCTTACTGTAACTTCATTATCTTCAAGGCGCGCTAAAATTTCAGGGCTGGAGCCCACCACTTGATGATCGCCCAAGTCCACAAAATACATATAGGGAGAAGGGTTCAAACTGCGGAGAGCACGGTATAAATTAATCGGTTCTGCTTGAAAATCGAGAGACATACGTTGCGATACAACGACCTGCATAGTATCGCCGGCCAAGACATAGTCTTTAATACGATCAACAGATTGAGCAAATGCTGTCTCGCCAACATTAGACTCAAATAATGTTTCCGATTGATTTTGAGCATCAAGGTCCATTGGAGGCAGCTCGGGAGAAAGCCCCCGCAGCTCTTGCGAGAGCTCTGTAAGTCGTTGCTGAGCTCGTTGATAGGCATCATCAACCACTGGGTTCGCCATAATCACTAGGTTTAATGTGCCAGATAAATTATCGAAGACCAAAACCTCGTCAGAGACCATCAATAATATATCTGGCGTCTTAATAACATCTTCAGGAATAGGTTTAGAGGCGCTCGCCTTTAATTTAGGCTCAATGTAGCGAACACAGTCATAACCGAAATAGCCGACTAAGCCCCCGTGAAAACGTGGCAAATTATCCAACTCTGGGGCGCGATAGCGGTCTTTAAAAGTCTCTACAAATGCAAGAGCATCATCACTATAGTGCTCTTCCGTTTGCTCACCATTGACTTCGATAACGACGCGGTCACCAAAAGCTTTTAATACCGTCTTGGACGGGAGGCCTAAAATGGAATAACGACCCCACTTTTCACCGCCTTGAACAGATTCAAATAGGTATGAATAAGGGCCTTTGGCCAATTTGAGGTAACTTGATAGAGGAGTATCAAGATCCGCCAATACTTCACGCATGACGGGAATACGGTTATAGCCCTCAGAGGCTAATAAGGAGAATTGTTCAGGTGTCATAATCTTTTGTCAATTTTTGGCACTTATCCAGTAGGAATCACGAAGGAATAATGCACGGGTTAAAAATGTCGTCTTTGCCTGCCACAAGGTAAAGACCTCGCGCTTAGTGGCATGATTGTTAGCTAATAGGCCTTAGCCATCGCCATATTGACCATAGATTACGATACATTTTTTAACCTTTATCCAACCTTAGAGTCCTCTAGCCCTAGCAAACTGAGACTCGTTAACACCTGTTTTATATTCGAGAGAACAGCGTCAGGCTGCTCATCTTCGATGGGTTGACCATGATTATACCCATAATCGACTGCAGCAACCAATATATTGGCATTCTTGGCAGCGTCAACGTCATTTTTTGAATCCCCCACCATCATCGTTTGCTGCTGGCTGAAACCCAATGTCTCCATACAATGTAACAAAGGTTGTGGATGAGGCTTTTTGTTGGGCAAATCGTCACCCCCTAACACCAAGGAAAAGTAATGATCCATCGATAACTTTTGCAAAATAGGAGGAACAAACTGTCGTGGTTTATTGGTCACTAAAGCCATGGTGACTTGCCGTTTCTTTAGTTCTGATAAGGTTTCTATGACATCTGGATATAGGACTGTACGTTGCGAACAGTTTTGCTGGTAGGCCTTAAAAAAGTGCTTCAAGGCATCAGGCATCAGCTTACCCGCATCGCTTTCAGTCGTGTTAGATGATGAATAACTAAGTGAATAATGAAGTGCCCGCTCAACCAATTTTGCCGCACCATTACCCACCCATGTTCTGACGCGGTCTTCACCGGCCAAAGGCAAATTCAAACAAATGAGCATCTCATCAACCGCAACCGCCAAATCTGGCACACTGTCAATGAGCGTGCCATCCAAATCAAAGATAAGAAGCGCTGTCATTTTACAAGCTAAGCCGTCTCTAAGGCTGCGCGCATCTTATCAATAACTGACTTGTAGTCAGGCTGATTAAAGATAGCGGAGCCAGCCACAAAGGTATCCGCACCAGCTTTGGCAATATCAGCAATATTATCCACATTAACACCACCATCGATTTCCAAACGAGTCTCTAGCGCTAAAGCATCAATTGCTGCTCTTGCTTCTCGTAACTTATCTAAAGTGTAAGGAATGAATTTTTGTCCGCCAAAGCCCGGATTAACGGACATCAGCAACAACATATCCAACTGCGGCAAAACATGCTTAATCCCATCAAGTGGCGTAGCTGGATTCAGCACTAGCCCAGCTTTACAGCCCTTTTGCTTAATCAGCTGCAAGGAACGATCTACGTGGCGCGATGCATCTGGGTGGAAAGTAATATAACTAGCGCCAGCGTCAGCAAACATCTCAATTAGGTGGTCTACTGGCTCAACCATCAGGTGAACATCAATTGGAGCTGTTACCCCGTGCTTGCGCAAGGCTTCACAGACCATAGGACCGATCGTTAGATTGGGCACATAATGGTTATCCATTACATCAAAATGGACAATATCCGCTCCCGCCTCTAACACGGCATCGACTTCCTCACCTAAACGAGCAAAATTTGCTGACAATATTGAAGGGGCAATTTTGAATGGCTGCATATCTGGAAAACCTACTTATCGACACGGGCTGAAGGCGGGCATTGTAATCCATCGAAACAATCGCGGCTATGTGTTCAGCTGATATTAAATTTTTAAAGAACAAATAACACTATCGCCATGGCCTGCCTATACTTATAAGATGAACCGATATAAATACTATGCCATTTTTTTGTTTACTCTCAGTCTCTTCAACGTGAATAGCTGGGCGCAAGATAATACCGAGACAAAGGAACCTGATACCGCCGCTACAGAGAGCAGTGAAGAAAGTGAACAGGTAGCTGATGAGGAACCTGCAGCACAACAAAAACCCGTAAGACTATCGGGTAATACCCCCCGGGCTAGAAAGCCCACCAGCGAAGATGAGTCCATGAAAATACTGGCAGACTACCTTCCTCAGGAGTCGTTATTGTGGTTGGAAAACAGAGATGAACGCTTTTTAAGTATTTGGCAAAAAGACCGTTCAGGAGACCCCAAAGGCGCCTTACTGATTGTTCATGCTGAAGGGGAGCACCCAGCATGGCCCAATACAACCAAGCCACTGCATGACACACTCCCCGATTACGGTTGGGCCACACTTGCCATTAGCTTACCCACACCTGATCTACCTAAAGTACCCGATAGAACGCTACCGACCAAGGTCAAGCTTGTTGTAAAAACAAAAGTCGACGACACGCAAGAAAGCAATGAAGAAACACCTGAGGAAGGTAAGGAAGCAGCAAAAAACAGTGAAACAAAAAAAGCTCCACAAGTGGCACAACGACCACCGCCAAAAATGGAAAAAAGTGTCTCTGCTGAATTACGATCCGAAAAAAGATTGGAAGCAGCACTGCGTTTTTTGCATGATCAAGGGCAGTTCAATCTAATTATCATGGGCAATGGTTCAGGCGCTATTCGAGCTCACGATTTCCTCGATAAGATAACGCCGAAAATAAGCAACCCAAAACTCAAGGAATCCTTTGAAAAACCTGTTAGAGCGATGGTTATTCTCAATGGTAGAAATCAACTACCCACAATGAAAAATAATTACGGAGGATGGTTTAGCGACCCAGAAATCCCCGTGCTCGATATTTTTATAGAGACAGATTATAGAAACAGTGCTGATGCAAAAAAAAGAAAAGTCCTCGCCCGCCAAAAGAAAGTAGACATATATAAACAAGTACGGATAACGGAAACATTTGGTGAAAAAAGTTGGGGAGAGAATCAGCTATCCCGGCGCGTGCGCAGCTTTCTTGACACTAATGCAGTCGGCATAGAAGTGAAAAATGCAAAACTAAGAACCTATAAATAAATTAACAATTTTCTTAAAAAGAAACTTATTCTTTCTTATTAATCACGTTAGAGATATTTTTAACATTTTCCTTATTAAGTATACTTCGGTGATCACCAGGAACACTAATTATCTCAAGAAAATTAGGAATCAATTTTTTCCAACCTAAAGATTCATCAACAATTATCCACTCGGGAAACCGGTGCCCACTAGCCTTAAACAAAACCACTTTACCGTCGTATGGCTCTTGACTACTCTCATTGTTTTTCATAATTGAGTAAAATGCGTTTTTACGCAAATCCCAAGAATGGCTTATTTTATTTTTTAACTGAGGAAGACTTCCATATTTTTTTCCTTGAAAATCAGAATATATATTTTTTATTTTTTGAAAAATTTTATTCGACACATCGCCAGGGCAAGTAAAAATGTTTTTAATAAATAAAATATTTGAACGGCCTTTCTTTGCAGAAGGCAGCATTGTATCGAACAAATAAACTTGATCCACTAAAAGATTTAGATCGCGCATTTTTTTTGCCACTTGCACTGCAATATAACCACCAAAAGAGAGGCCTCCAAATTCATAGGGCCCTTCATGTTGAACCTTTAAGATACTATCAACGTACTGCTGGCATAATTTTTCAAAAGGGATATCACATTTCTTGCCTTCCATTGCGTATTTAATAATGGCAAGCTCACTCGCAACAAAGACACCATAGACTTTTCTATCGGTAATTTGCTTAGCTAGGTATTGGTATAACTCAATTCCGCATAATAAGAATAGAGGTGGCTTTACCTCTTCTTCTATTTCAGCGCCATTAAGAAGCACGACATTTGCACACTTAACCACTCAATCCTCTCCATTAGTAACAGGGTAACTGATTCGTTAACACCTTTCCACATTGTTAAATACAACTAAGGCATATGGGTCATTAAGTTTTTTATTCGAAAGAATTTTAAAAGGCAGCCATATACTTTATAATTATTTGGCGCATTATATATCTGAAATAACAAGCACCGAAATAGCCAGCATTAGCTAAAGATCAAAAGAATATATAAAGGGAACTTCAAGGGAGTTATGTATATTTTTCCGCTATAAAAAATAACTGAAAAGCATTAAAAATCAACTCGTTAATACCTTAGAATCATATAAAGCGATATGTTTATCAATAAAATGTTGCTTTGTATAATATTTCTCGGCTCTAGCTCTTGCATTCCCCCCCCAAGCGATACACTCATTCGACTGAGACAATGAGACTATTTTATCAGCCAGTCCAGAAATATCTTTTACCTCGCCCAAGTAGCCGGTTTCATTTTGTACTACAAGCTCCTGTAAAGCGCCAACATTAAAGCCTACGGTAGGGGTTCCGGACGCAGCAGCCTCCAGCGTCACAAGAGAAAAGGTTTCTCCAAGACTGCAATTTAAAAATACATCTGCCGCTGCATATAAGCGATTAAGATCCTTATAGTCACTCACGAAGCCGGTTTTAAGGTAATCAAATTTTGCAAACATTTTCTCCGTTAGAGGACCTAATTCGCCCACGAGAATAAGGTAGGGGTCAACACCTTTTGCCTTTAAGGCCTTAAGTGTCTGCAAAGCGTAAAAAGCCCCTTTCTTTTTATCCCATAAATACTTGGCAATAATAATGATACAGAATCTATCCTGAGGCACGCCAGCGGTTTGCTTAGCCTCAGCTTTATCAATCAATTGATATGAGTCTAAATCAATGCCATTGGATATAACGTTGATTGGCTTATGGTCGATACTCGTTGTTGCCGCAAATTGTTTAGACCATTGTGACGGAGCTATTAAGGTTAGATCAGCCTTGTGCACAAAACGTTTTATTTTTAGCTCAATGTTGGCCAGATCATATTTCCCTTTAGGTAAGGGAGGCTGCCCTCGCTGAGGGCAATCGTTACAATCTGTTTGATATTTGGTGCAATCTAAAGGATAAATACACCCTCCAGTAAAAGGAGAGCAGTCATGAAGCGTCCAGAATACTGGAATTTTTCTAGATAAAAGGCGAAGCGTTAATGGTGATATTGACCATGTCAGATCATGAAAATGTATAAGGTCGTATTTATTTATTTTTATACGTTTCTTTAAGTAGAAATACTCAAAGGGGATGAGTTCTTGAAAGCCTATTTTTCTGAACCATGCATTCGCTTTTTTAGCGAAACTGCCTAGAGAGCCATGCACCTGATATTCTGATGAAATATATTCAGGGGTCTCGCTCATATAATGACTAACAAAATGACCTTGCTGCCGGAGGAGATCACATAAATCTTCAGCCACTTTACTGGCACCGCCACCATTACGATCACTTTTACTAACAATGGCGATTCTCATTCAGCTATCCAGCATCAGCCATTTTTGCTAACCCATCAATAGTATCCAGCTGATCAATATCAATATCAGCAATATCTATTTCAACACCCAAGTCATTTTCCAAAAATGCAAGGAGTTCAATTAATGCAAAGCTATCAATAACGCCACTACTAAAAAGAGGATCATCGTTAGAGACTTTATTTAAGTCAATGCCTAAGTTTTGCGAAATATAATCCCTTACTTTTTCAATTGCATCTGCCATTATCTTTCCTCACAAAGCGTTTTTTAATGTAATTTTTAACTAAATTTCTTGCAACTAAAATCTATGGATTACTTTTTAATATGCTAATAGATTTTACTATTGCCTTACCGGTTTCTTTCCGGCACTCCGGATGTGTTAACAAGTCGAGATGGTCACCGGGGCAGTTAATTCTACCCTTTAGATTCACATAACCGCCCCACCCTTGATCCTCAGGCCAGTAACGTAAATTATCCCACCAAGGGATATTTTCACTGCAGATAAGAAAAACACTAACATCACAGGGGGTTATCTTATAATTCTTTATTGCCAAACGCCCTAGATCGTACGCCTTTTGAAAACGCGCGGGCATTTTGGGTTTCATATTGTCATCTTCATTGATGGCAACAAGCTTTTTCTTATGATCTGAATAAAAGCCTTTTGTAAAACGGGTAAAAAACCGCTCTAAATGCCAACGAATATGGATATGGGCACGCAGAATAAGGGGTTTTTTCGGCGGCAAAATGGGCATTGTGGTATCTACAAGAATGACATTTACAGCCAGATCATTCGCTTCCATTAAACGAGCGACTTCGAGCGCAATTAACCCCCCCATAGAAAAACCGGCTAAATAGTACGGCGGTTTAGTGTCAGATTGCACTATTTCATTAAACATCACCTCAGCAACCGCTTCCAAGGTATCCGCTTCATTCCCCAAAAATACGGGGTGCAGCACACCAAAAGCCTTCACTTCATCTGAAAACTCGCGCGCAAGAAGCTGCAAGGAAATTACATGTCCACCGAGACCCGCGATTAAAAAAACGTCTTCTTCAGCGTCTGCTTTCTTATCTAGCGGAACAATTAGACCTTTTCTTGAACTAGTAGAACCCGACATCTGCTATCTTTATTGCCAACATTAATTCTAATAACATTACTATAAAAATGATTATAGCTTAATCCAGCTAAAATCAGCGAAATTCTTATCCTCAGACTGGCTATGGAAGGCTACTTCAGCAGGCAGCTCGTGAGAAATAAACAATAAGGGGCTCGCGGTTGGCCCATAACTACCTGAACACCCTACTGCGATAAGGTCACCTTCTTTGAGTTCAGGAAGATTTATACGATGGGCGAGTGTATCTATCGCCGTACACAAGGGCCCTACAATCTTATATTGTTCTACCTCGTCTGAGCGTGCTGGGATACTAGCCATTGAATAATGGCGGTGGGATATCCCTCCCATGTGCCCACAGGCACCTAAATTGTTGTTCATGCCGCCATCACATAATGCGATTTTGGACCCATGAGACTCTTTTACTCTCACAACCTCTGTTACAAATAAGCCTGCCGTACCAACTAAAAACCGACCTACTTCTATATAACACTCAACCTCCGGGATTATTCGCTTCATTTCTTCCCGGATAGTATTAATTACCTCTGGTAGCTTGTCCAACAACAGCTCTGAATCACCGTCATGATAAGGAATACCCATGCCGGCGCCAAAGACCAATTCATTAATGGGTTGACCCCACCACTCAATCGCTCGTTTAAAGAGTAACCACATATTCATAAAATGTTCGGCCAAAGCTTCATCATCGAGACACTGACTACCCGAATAGATGTGAAACCCTTCAAGCGAGACAAAACTCATCGGCCTGATTTCATTCAACACATCTTCAAGGCGATCTTCATCAATACCAAATTGTGTTGGCCGCCCCGCTAAACGGATGCCAAAATTTTTCTCTGCCGCATTAGGTGCAATCCGAATCAAAATTCGAGCAAGCTCTCCTCGCTCCTGCGCTATATTGTTAAGCAACTCGATTTCTGTAAGGTCTTCAACAACAATAGACTTTACTTTATTATCCAGCGCAATTTCGAAATCCTTGCGTGTTTTAGCAGGGCCAGTAAATTCAAGGGCATCGCCCGCCCATTCATTTTCTACGGCATAGGCTATCTCTCCAGAAGAAGAAACATCTAACGATTCAACATGATCCTTCATCCAGCGCAACAAATAAGGATTAGGATTTGTCTTTACTGCATAACGAAGCTTAAAGTCAGCAACCGCCGAACGAAGTTTGGCGATATTCTCTTTGACTGAATCCAAATCGTACAAATAGAGCGGTGTACCGTATTCTTTTGCCGCACGCTGGATATCATCTTCAGTAAAATTTTTAAATTTCATTGGGCTAAAAACTCGTTAATTAGTTAGCATCATCTGCTTAATGGCTACCCCATCTATTTTCCCGCTTGAGGTAGTGGGGACTTCATCTATAAATAAAATCTTTTTAGGAACAAGGTGCGATGCCATATTTTTCCGCATTAATATGTTTAACTCACTTTCTGTTTTTTCAGTTATTGAACGTTCAATAACGGCTATTAAAAAAGGATCTTCATCACTACTGACAACAACATAAACCGGTGAGATATTAATCACTTGTTCTATACTATGGGCAACGTCTGCAGGAAAAACACGCTGATCGAATATCTTCACCATTTCATTCTTGCGGCCAGATATAACAAGATGACCTTGTTTGTCAAAATAGCCTAAATCACCCGTGTAAATACCTGATGACAAATGATGAGCATCCGTATTTTCAGATAGATAACCACCCATTACTCCCATACCACTTGCCAGTATTTCACCCTCTTCTCCTGCAGGCACTTCATTACCTTTGTCATCGACAACAGCAAGATGAACATTGGAGTATGGCAATCCAACTGAATACAAACTCTCGGGATTTAACGCTACGCTTTCTTTATTTACCTTTAAAGAAGCAATACGAAACATTTCCGTTTGCCCATAAGTTTTAATCAATAGTACATTTTTTAGGTTTTGCGCAATATAATCCAAGGTAGACTTAGGGAGCGTACCACCTGACAAGGTCACATAACGTAATCGATTCAACAAAGCCCAAAGAGCTTCATGATCTTTACTTTTTAACAACCCCTGCCAAACCATTGGTGACAAAGCGAGTCCGGAAATATTCCAACGATCAATATTCTTTACTATATCAGCAGGCAACCATGATGACGCCATAATATGATGCGCACCTGAATAAAGGCTACCAAGCAATTGTATAAGGCCAACATCAAAATTAAGAGGTAATACACTCAGTATTTTATCGGCCTCATTTAACTCAAACCACTGTCTTTCAGCATTACAACGCTGATCAATATCACTGGCGGTAATACACACACCTTTAGGGTGTCCGGTTGAACCTGAAGTAAAAAGAATTAATGCGGTATCAACAGGTAAAGCACCTGTAGAAAGGGTACCAGGTTCATCGAAAGAATCATCTACAGACTTTGCCGCATGGGTTAACACAAAGTCATTTTCACTTTCTTCTAGAGAGAGAAAACATTTAACGGTATTTAGTCTATTTTCTACTAACAGATCATTTACTATTTTTTCGCCGGCTTTATCAACCAAACCACATAAATTATTTCCCTGTGAAAGCATCTCTGCAATGCGCACATTACCTTGACGCAAATCCACAATAGCGGCTGGAATAGCTGCCATAAGAGCAGCAATAATTGCAGTGACTTGCATTTCATTACGATGGCACAAAATAAAGAAAAAATCAGAATCACTGCCTGCCTGTTTGATTTTATTGGCCAAAGCTAACGATTGTTGCCATAACTGCTGATACCTTAGAGACTCATTTTTGCCTACCGTTAAAGCTAATGCTTGCGGTTGCTGTTCACTTAAGTGAGAAAATTGATCAACAAAGGAAACAATAGAAGACATCAATCACTATACCTGTCGATATTTAAATAAGTCTTCTAAGTAAGTCACCATTTCATTAGATAGATGACTCAATATTTTCTGACCATTAATAAAAGCAGGGCTTTCGAGTTTCAACTGGTCGCCATGAGAACTTCGAATAAGCGACATACTAATTTCATGGCCATCTGTAGCAAACGCTCTTTGAATAACAATATCAGAATAGCCTTCAGGATATTGATCCTCAAAACGCAATTCATTAACAAAGCCATCAAAAGGATAACGCCCCAAACGACGTAAGGACTCAGTTTTCTTCAACACTAATTCATAAGGAACATCACTAAAGGACATTGCCTCTTCGAAATCACTTTTCGTTCGACCGGCATGTCTAACAGCATCATGCTCACTATCAACACCTGTAAATACAGGCAGTAAATTAACAAACATACCCACTCTTGGCTCATCCACTGCATCTCGCCTCAGCGCGACATGGGCACAAAATACAAAATCAGGCTGTTCAAATTGACGCTTAAAGGCCCAGGATAACGCAGCCACCACATCCGTAAAACCCAGAGATAAGCTCACCTCAGGCTTCAGCGAAGCAATGTGAAATAAAGATGAAGATTGACTGTCTTTATCAATCGTAATGAGTGATTTATTATTCTTTTGCTCCAATAGTATTTCTAAGCGCTGCCCGATAGCGCGTGCTTTTTCATCGTAGGCACCACTTTCAATTTTGCGGTGTTGATCTGATAAAAATTCATCATACTCAATAGTGACTGGCTTTAAATCAGGCACTGTTTGATTCACTACTTTTTTCTTAAGCAAAGCATCATAAATCACCATAAAATCAACCGCTAGTCGCCCCATGGAATTATCATCAGCAGCAATATGATGAGCGGTTAACTGTAATAGCTCTTCACCGGTACTTAGCTGGCTACAAATAGCTGTGATTAGCGGGCCTTTACGTACGTTAAAGTGATGCGACTGTTTGCCTAACAAGGCTACGCTTTCACTCACATCCGATTCACTCAGCGCCCACACGCCTTCATTTCTCACTAGAGGAATATCATCAATTGCGGGGGTATCATTAAGCGTTAACATTAATTGGCCGGCAGCTGGCTTTACTGAGGTCCTTAATGTTTTATGGCGTTCAATCAATTTCTGTAATGCTTCAGCTAATAAAGCATCATCAAACCCTTTGTCACAGGTAATATAACGGGTACAGGTAATCGATGCATCTCGGCGCTCGAATAACTCTCGGAAAAAAAGCCCAAGTTGAGCCAACGCCCCATGAACAGTATCAGACGCTAATAATTCAACGGCTTCTTCATTAACAAGTTGAGAAAATTGATCAACTTGTTGAGAAAAAACAGGGTTGCGATAAATATCAGCAACTTCAACGGGAGAACCAAGCTCACGACTTAACAACGAAGCTAACAAAATAGCTGATATACTGTTGCCGCCTATTTCAAAAAAGTTATCACTCTCATTTTGTGGAGACACTTTGGCAGCCTCTAACCAAAGGTCAGCAATTTTATTTGCTGTTTCTCCACCACTTTGCTTGTCTGCCTCGTCATTTTTAAAAGCAGTTTCTTCTAATTGATATTCAGCAAGTGCTTTTCGATCGACTTTAAAGTTTTCCGTATACGGAAGCGCATCTACAATAATAATAGAGTGCGGTACCATATAATCTGGCAGAACCTGATTAAGAAAATCACGAATAGCCGCTACGGATAATACACCAGCAGAATGCAATACGACAAAACCGTAGAGTAGCTTGGAAGCATTACCGTCATCCTTTGCGATAACAACAGCACTTTTTATTTCTGGTATTGAAGATAAATGAAACTCGACTTCACCTAACTCTATACGAATACCCCGAATTTTTACCTGCGTATCTAAGCGTTGCAGATACTCCAAGTCATGACTTTCATCTAACTTTGCATAATCGCCTGTTGCAAAATATCGCTTACCTTCGATTAACGGAAACTTTTCAGCGGTTAATTCAGACCGCTGCCAATAAGATGTAGCAATCCTCTCCCCACCTAAAAAGAGCTCGCCAACCTCACCAATGCCGACAGGCTGTCCGCCCTGATCAAGTAATAGTTGCGTCATATGGCCGACGGGTTTACCAATTAATACTTTTTGGCTTAATGCTTCGCGTTTATACAAATAGCAATGGCTCAGGCCAAAAATTTCTGTTGCACCGTATGCTGTTCCCACCTGAGCACGAGGAAAAACATTATGCAACGTCACAATGGTATCAATCGGAAAAGTATCACCGCCATACCATACCAAACGCACTTTATTAAGCGATTGGTTTTCTGGAAAATGGTGCTCAATATGCTCGGCCAATGTTTTCAATAATGCTGGCGGGCAGTGAAAGGCCGTACAACTTTCAGCCTGCTGTTTTAGCCAATCAAGGTCTAGCGCTTTCGCTTTATCTAAAATTAAGGAGGTGCCGCCAGCAACCAGAGGGCACATTAATTCCAGCATGCTGATGCTCCATGCATAACGTGCAATAGAGTTTAAAACATCATCAGGGGTAAACTTTAGGTGCTGGCTTGGTTCGACGATAGAGGCTGTCAACGCCTCGTAATTTCCCAAAACACCTTTGGCCTTACCGGTAGTACCTGAGGTAAAAAAGATACAGGCTGGGTCATTCGGTGAACGCTGATCGTCAGTAATAGGATTACCATCCGCTGGAACAATATCATCCACAAAGATGGTATCTACCCCCCACCCTGCAACCCTATCCGCAAGATGGCGATGTGTAATCAGTACAAGCGGCTGGATTTCATCAAACTTTTCGAGAATTTGCACATCGGGATGCTCTGGATCCATTGGCGCATACACACCGCCGCAGCGAAATATCGCCAACATAGACACGGTAATATATTCAGATGGCTCAAGCAGCACGGCAACAAAGCGCGATTGAGCAATAGACTTATCGACCAACGCAGCAGTCAAGCCGTTCACTTGAGCCGCTAGCTCATTATAAGAGAGTGTATTTTGATTAAACCTGATTGCCGTCTTATTGGGTGAAGCAACAGCATTGGCCAGTATTAGGTCATCTAGAAAGTTATTGCTAACCAATGGTAGAGGTTCCTTTTGAGCTTACTCAATGGATCAGTTTGAGCGAGGAATAAAGAATGATGATTTTAACGCCATTGTAGCCTGAATGGCATCCCTAATATTCGGTAATTCTTTACTTCTGATGAATTATCAAGCTTCATTTAATGTCCTTAAAGGCCAAAATACCGACCTTTAAAACCATTAGCCAACTAGAATACCGAAAACAACAAAGCACTAATAAAACTTAGCATCCATTGACAGTCCCAACAAGTGTCGGCCATAGGTTTGTGAGGCAATATTGTAATCTGTCTGGGCATGACTACCGGTGATATGAATATCCCGAAACAACTTTTGCAACTCGTTACTAGCAAACCACGCACTGCCGCCGGAGGAGTTGACGACTCGCTCAACTGCCTGAATAAGGATTTTAACCGCATAGGATTGATGACAACGCCAATGCAATGCATCCTCAGAGGAAGGAAGCTTCCTTCTATCGGCACATTGCTGCATCTGTTGCCAATCATTTTCTAGCAGTAATGCCGCTGTTTTAATTTGATTGGTGGATTCAGCAGCAATCATTTGAGCCGGTACATTTTGAGTCTCTTGGGCACCCGTATAAGCACGCACGCGGCTTTTCGTTTTTTCAATAAACAGTTCAATTGTACGGTTCGCAATACCCAATGATACTGCAGAGAAACCAATAGAGAAAACGGGAGAGAATGGCGTGTAATACATATTAGCGGGATGGCTCTCATAACCGCGAGTCAAACCAAAATTCAGTGCAAACAATGATTCCGTTCGGTATTCAGGTACGAATACACCATCCAACACTATCGTCTTACTGCCCGTACCCCGCAAGGCCATACTATCCCAATCATCAAGAATATCGTAATCACTGCGAGGAACAACGGCAAAACAAGGGCCCGGCTGCCCCATATTATTCTTTCCCATATATCCCAGCACAGCCCAATCCGCATGGTCACAACCAGAAGACCAACCAAAACGCCCTGACAAGGTAATACCACCCTCTGCAGGCTCCCATTTACCTAAAGGGGCAACCGAGGAGCTCACTAGCGCATCAGAGTTTTCACCCCATATTTCATCTTGCAACTGTTTAGAGTACAAGGCAATCGCATGAGAGTGGTTCGCAAGCAAGCCACAAGCCCATGCAGTAGAAGGACAAGCTTCTGCTATTTTGACAATAGAAGCAGCATATTCAGGGTAATCGATCTCCAAACCGCCATACGCTTTCGGCTGCAAAGCCCTAAAGAAACCTATTTTTTTCAGTAACTCTATATTTTCAGCAGGCACCATACATTGCTCATCCGCAAGAGGAGAGTTTTCACGAATTTTTGGCAATATTGGATCGATGTCTTGGAGTAATGTCATTAGGCTCTCAAATTAAGCATATTTATAGTGTAAGCATACCTCGTAAGTTTAACGACATATCGTTAAAATGGCCATTTTGGCAATTATAATTAATATACTTACTAAAGTGGTGGGTATATTGACTAGAATCAAGTAGTGAAAGATTAGCGTCTATTATTATGCGGAACACTGAACTATGTTTACTATTAATTATAGAATCTAGCGCAATATGCCAGCTATGTCGTTACACTGACAGCCATTAAACAACGCAATTACGCTGATCAATAATGAACTGATCCGAGTAAATCAAATGAATGACAGTAGAAATCTAGCCGTAGTTATTGGCGCGGGCGCAGGCGGTTTAACCGCAGCAGCGGCATTATCGCCCTTCTTCAAAGAAGTTCGTGTACTGGATAAAGACACATTACCGGATTCACCTCAAATCCGAAAAGGGGTAGGCCAAGGCGCGCACTTACACAGCTTACTGCTCGGCGGCTCTAAAATACTGGAGCACTTTTTTCCTAACATTCTAGATGACCTTACTAAAGCGGGCTCTAACCGTATACGCGCTGGTGTTGACCAGCAAATACATGAATACGGCACTTGGTTACCCGAGCGAGATCTTGGTTTTGATATTTACACTCAATCACGCTTTTTATTGGAACACGTGATTCGCTCACGTGTAGCCGCAATCCCCAATATCACCATCTCTGATCATATTCATGTCGATAAAATCAATTTGAATGATGACGGCAAAGTTACGGGCGTTACTCTGCACAGCAATATGCAGAGCAAAAATGACAACAACAGCAATGAAAAATCAGAATTAGTCTCTGATATTGTTGTTGATTGTTCAGGCCGAGGGGGCAAATTTGCTCGCCAACTCTCCAAAACATTTGAAGATCTTGGCAAGGTTGACGAAATCCAATCCAATATTGTTTATGCCTCTGCGTTTATTAAAAAACCCGAGCAATGGCTCAACCATAGAGAAAATATTCTTATTATCGCTGAGCCCGATAAAATGGCTGGCGGCGCGCTAATTGATATAGAAGATAACCGTTGGTGTGTTTCTCTTCATGGACGGAATGGCTTGATTCCGCCTTCTGATTTAGAGGGTTGGAAAGACTTCGCCAAAAACTTACCCAATCAACGTATTGCAGAACGATTAGAAACAGCCGAACATATTGAAGGCGTTTATATTTACAAAAAACCGTTGTCGACTTGGCGACGCATAGATCTGGCAAAAACATTACCGCAAAATTATTTTCCCTTAGGCGATGTAGTTAATAGTATCAACCCAACCTTTGGGCAAGGGATGACTATCGCTTTTGGCCATGCTATGGCCTTACATGATGCATTCGCACAAGAGTTGTCCTCAGAAGAAACACAAAAAGCTTATGTAACTGAAGCCAGCAAGCATTCAAGGAAAGCATGGCGAGTCTGTGCAGCTTATGATTCATCATTTAAAACAGATGATGCTAAAAGTCAGAAAAATTTTGAAATTCTTCGTAGCCTTTCGCTCAAAAAACAAAGCGAAGCCATTAACAACCCGGAAACACATTTACAGTTATTCAGACAAGCTCAAATGCTTGATTGACTGCAATAGTATTTATTATCAAGTAAGTAATTAAAGGCACAGGTAATTAAAGAAACAATGGAATTTAATCAAGTCACCGTTATTGGCGGCGGGATGGGTGGTTTAGCCGCTGCGGCTGCACTGGCACCGTTCTGTAAAAAAATTACTATTTTCGATAAAGATAAAATCGTCGATGGTGTACGCAAAGCCGTGCCTCAAGGCGCTCATATTCATATCTTACTAAGAGCAGGCTTAAATGCACTGGATGAGTTATTACCGGGTATGCCACAAGAGTTGGAATCCAGAGGCTCTGCACGTATTAATTTAGGTACTGACCAGCAAATTCACGAGTTTGGCCAATGGATGCCATCAAGAGACCTCGACCTTTATTTTTTATCACAATCCCGCCCCTTCTTAGAAAAAGCTGTACGTGAACGTCTATTGCAACTCAACAACATTGAACTTATCGACAATACAACCGTAGAGCAAGTTCTATTCCCCGAGAAAGGTCAATCTGGCAACTCGACGGTAAAATTAAAAAGTGGTGAAACCATTGCTAGTGATATTGTTGTCGATGCAGGAGGCGCTGGCGGCCCAATTATTCGTCAAATCAATAAAACGCTTGAAACACCGGTAGAAACAGATACTTTTGAAACAGGTATTTTTTATTCTACTGTACATTTCGACAAAGTCTCTCCATGGGATCAGTTACAAGAAAATATTTTAATTATTCCAGACCCCGGACACTCTAGTATTGGTGGCTCACTGCTATCCATTGAGAATGGTCAATGGTGCGTTTCCTTGCATGGTAGAAAAGGTTCAAAGCCGCCCAGCAATTATGATGAGTGGCAGATCCTAGCAAAAAACCTACCTGACTCAAGAATATGGGAACGCATTCAACATGCGAAACCACGTGATGATATTAAAAACTTTAAAAAGCCGCTTTCTACCTGGAGGCGATTTGATAAAATCGACTACCTCCCCTATGGTTACCTACCCACAGGAGACACTTTTACCAGCTTCAACCCTATTTATGGGC
Source organism: Cellvibrionaceae bacterium (assembly GCA_050633825.1). Lineage (GTDB taxonomy): Bacteria > Pseudomonadota > Gammaproteobacteria > Pseudomonadales > Cellvibrionaceae > CANLBN01. Next base: position 20,794 of record JBOEHG010000054.1, read on the forward strand.
AAGGCATGACTGTCGCATTAGGGCACGCCATTTCGCTTAGACATTGCATGTCTGAGAACGAAAGGAATTTTGATACATTCAGAAAGAACTATATCGAAAAAGCCAGCAAATGGTCAAAAGAAGCATGGCAAAGAGCCACATCTTATGACTCTTACTATACCAACGCCAAAGACAAGCAAAGCCAGCTCAATACGATTCGAAAACTCGTTATGGCACAGCATTCAAAGGCTGAAAAAGACCCTGTCTTTCATAAAAAAATAGCATCACAATCTCAAATGCTATTAATCAAATAATCATCACTCGCTGTATTAGAATGGAAAAAAAAATCAACACCACCACTCAAGAACAAGCCACCCTCTACTTGTCTGCCGTCACCATTGTATTTTTTGTCTATATGCAGATTCAAAGAGCCCTTTATCGCTCAGGGATAGAAATCAGTCATAGTTTTTTCCATATACTTGATAACACCCTAAACAGCCTATTAGTACCATTGTTATTTTTTATTGGTGGTAAAGTATTCACATTATATTTTCAACCCAAACAAAAAAAGGAAAGCTTTTATAAAGCCGTTGATCTTATTTTCTACCCTTATATTCTATGGAGTTTGTTACAGGGATTTATTCAAACAAAATTTAATTTTTTAACTGACGGCAATCTAACCATGCTGCACGTGGTTAGCAATTTACTAACCGAACCTCTTGGGCATTTCAGCTATATTTATGCTGCTTTTTTTATTGTCTTAATTGCTACATTGTTCACGCGAAAGATACAAAACTTTACCCTATACTTGCTATTATTTATTGGCGCTCTTGCTTACCTGTTTAATAACGAACTTAAAAACATAATTCTTGTTGGCTTAATTGCACCCCATCTTTTCTTTTTTATATTGGGTATAATCGCCACTCAAAGCATCACTATAAATAAAAGTCAAGCACTCTTAAGCGCTTTGTTAATTCTGATATTATCGCAATGGTTATTTATCGGTTTTTTTGAACAGGAATCTTACAACACAAGTTTATACACATTATTGCTCTCAAGCATCGGCTTATTATGCCTACATATCGCATTTAACACACTAAGCCTCTTTGCTATTCCGCCCTTAAAATGGTTAGGTTTATCGGCACTTTGTATTTACCTATCACACATTCTGTTAGGTAGCGGTACAAGGATTATATTGCAAGACATCCTTAACATTGACAGTCTAGGCCTTCATATTTTACTTGATTGTTCAGTTGCCCTTATCGGAGGACTTTGTTTTTACTGGTTTTGTCGTTACTTCGGAATGACGTTTTTTTGGCAAGCCCCTAAGTTCATCAGCAGTAAAACCTTAAGTGATGCTATTGGCGCCTTATCTAAAAGAAATATTTTTATAAAATATGGGTTATTTACACTCGCTTCATCTGTATTAATCAGTTTTATTGTTGTTTATGTTGGGTCCGAGCTAGAAATCAAAAAGACTTACGCTTTTCAAAAAAATGAGACTAAGATAGTCATTTCCGATGACCCTCAAATCATTAAGAATGGTCAACGCTTGGCACAGATATACGGCTGTTATTCTGGTTGCCATGGTAAAGATATGGAAGGAGGTTTAGTTACCGACATCCCCTTTCGAGGGAAAACTATCGCGCCCAATTTAACTCAAGCTTTCAGAAATTACTCACATTTGGAATTAGAAGCCATTATTCGACAAGGGCTAAGGCCTGATGGCACATCGATTGTCAGTGGCATGCCGATTACAGGCTATCACTTTATTTCGGATGAACATCTAAGCGCTATTTTTTCATTTATTGCACAATACCCACTGCAAGATAAAAAATCTCAACATCCTACATTTGGCTGGCTAGCGCGGATTGATTTAATTACCGGAAAACATCATTCCCATCATCAAGCAATACAAGAATTTTATGCGGATAAAAAAGTCGTCAGTGATGGTGAACGTTTAACCCGCGCAGCCTGCAGTGAATGTCATGGGACGAATTTAAACGGCCATGAAAATGCGCCTCCATTAATTGTCGCTAAAGCGTATTCTTTAGATGACTTTACTAAATTACAAACCACTGGAATTGCCTTAGGTAATAGAGAGATTGGATTAATGTCGGCAATGGCGCGGCACCGTTTTAGCAATTTCACACAAGGTGAGATTGAAAAAATATATCACTTTTTATTAAACGAGCTATAAAAAGGAGTTATAAGTATGGGCAACAAGAATCATTTAACTCTGATTCAACACTGGCAGAAAAAAATGAGCGTTGGACTTGCCTGTCTATTACTTTGCATTGGCTGCTCGCCTAACTCATCATCACAAGACACTCCAATATCTGACGGTATTATACTCTACGGACACTCCCTTTTTACCGGCTGGAAAACTGCATCGAAAGATTTATCCCCTTTACCGGTCAGCAATATGGCTTTTGGGGGTTCCAATACTGCACAGCTGATTGAACATTACTCCGAAAAAGTATTACATCACAAACCACGTTTGATCGTCTTAAATACCGGGGTTAATTATCTCAAAAGTCATAGCGTAGATGAATTTGAAATAGCACTAGGGGAATTACTTGACCTTATTCATTTAACTCTACCCGATGCAAAAGTTGCTTGGCTAAGCATTACCAACTCACCCAGAGCAGAAGGCAGCGAATTCCGCAAAAAACAAATAGCAGCAACAAATGCTGCCATTACTATCATTAAAGAAAGAGACTACGTTGAAGTGATTGATATGAAACCCTTTATTTACAATGACAAAGGCGAACTAATTGAGGGCTACTTTTCAAAAGATAAAGTGCATTACAATAAAAAAGGCTACAAAGCCTATACAAAATACCTCAAACCTAAATTTGAAGTACTTTGGAAAGAATTACAGTAAATCACACCTAATTGAACGGTACGGTACAATTCATCTACGACGCTGGTGCTTTTCTAAATTCTCTTGGCGCTTTTTTTCACTTTTCTTTAATAATAAATAGGAAGCTCCGGTTCCACCATGCTGCTTCTGAGCCGAATGAAAGGCAAGCACTTCACTAATCTGTGGCAACCAATGAGCAAGATAACTTTTTAAGACCGCAGGGTTTTTACGCCCCTCACCTTTCCCGTGGGTGATTAATGCGCAGCGAATATCATGGGCGATACAATCACGAATAAATTGATAGACCGACTGTCGCGCTTGCTCAACCGTCATCCGGTGTAGATCTAAACGCGCATCAATAGAATAACGGCCTAAGCGAAGTTGCTTGTAAACGCCGTGCTGAACGCCAGAGCGGCGAAAATCAAGAATATCATTCGGATCAAGCTGTTTTACATCATTTTCGGCCAGTGGATCACTTGGCTTCGCTGTAGCCGCTTGAGCTGATTCACGGCGTGCATCAAACGAAGACTGATGAAGACTCTTTTTTTGTAAAATAACTCGCTTATCACTTTTTATGGGCTTCACATCACCCATAGCTTTTAAAAAATCGTCATCTTCAGACATGGGCTAAGACCTTAAACAAACCTATGTGGGCTTATTTAAGCGCATATGTATAGTTGGATGCAAGAACCCCGAAGTAAAATAACTATCGGGGCTATCCACTTCAAGGATATGGATTTAGGATAAATAAAGTGACAAATTCAGAAGGGTAACTAGCTCGTGGCCTCTTCAACAGGTTTAACCAAACTATTTTCAATTAACTCATCGACAACAGAAGGGTCTGCCAAGGTTGAAGTATCACCTAAAGTATCCAGTTCATTCGTGGCAATTTTGCGTAAAATTCGACGCATAATTTTACCGGAGCGTGTTTTAGGTAAGCCCGGCGCCCATTGAATCAAGTCCGGTTTAGCTATAGCGCCAATTTCTTGCACGCACAAGGCAATCAATTCTTTCTTTAGCTCATCACTGGATTGCTCACCTTGCATCAATGTCACATAAGCATAAATCCCCTGCCCTTTAATATCATGATTAAAACCTACCACGGCGGACTCAGCCACTTTGGGATGTAAAACTAAAGCGCTTTCAATTTCTGCTGTCCCTAAACGATGACCACTGACATTCAACACATCATCCATACGACCGGTAATCCAGTAGAAACCATCTTCATCGCGACGAGCACCATCACCTGTAAAATAGTAGCCAGGGTAAGTACTAAAATAGGTATCAATTAAACGCTGATGATCACCGAAAACTGTACGAATTTGACTTGGCCACGACGCTTTAATCACTAAGCTGCCCGCACCCGGGCCTTCAATTTCTTTACCATCGCCATCCAGCAATGCAGGTTGAACGCCAAAAAAGGGCAGTGTTGCTGAACCGGGTTTTAAATCGGTAGCACCGGGTAAAGGCGTTAGCATGTGCGCGCCAGTTTCTGTCTGCCACCATGTATCCATTATTGGACAACGGCCTTCACCGACAACATTGTAATACCACTCCCACGCCTCGGGGTTAATGGGCTCACCCACGGTACCTAAGATACGTAATGACTTACGCGAAGTCTTAGTGACCCAATCATCACCAGCACCCATAAGTGCACGCAACGCCGTTGGCGCCGTGTAAAAACTGGCAACATTATGCTTATCAACAACATCCCAACAACGAGACGCATCAGGGTAAGTGGGCACACCCTCAAACATTAATGTGATCGCACCATTAACTAGCGGTCCATAAACAATATACGAGTGACCGGTTACCCAACCGACATCAGCCGTACACCAATAAACTTCACCCTCTTTATAATCAAATACATATTTATGGGTCATTGCTGCCTGTAAAAGATAGCCTGCGGTGGTATGCAAAACACCCTTTGGCTTACCAGTAGAACCAGAGGTATACAAAATAAATAATGGATCTTCTGCATCCATGACTTCAGGATCACATTGATTCGGTGCAGCTGCTACTGCATCGTGGTACCAAACATCAACCATATCGTTCCAAGCAACATTACCGCCGGTACGCTTAACCACTAAACATGTGTGAACATCAGGGCACTGAGCAACGGCTTTGTCGGTATTCGCTTTTAATGGAACCGCTTTACCGCCTCGTACACCTTCATCCGCCGTAATAACAAGCTGGCAATCAGAATCTAAAATGCGATCTCTAAGCGCATCAGGCGAAAAGCCACCGAAGACGATGGAGTGAACCGCACCAATACGAGCACAAGCCAACATGGCAAATGCCGCTTCAGGAATCATTGGCATATAAATACACACTCGATCACCTTTTTTGACGCCACGGTCTTTTAATACATTAGCTAAACGACAAACAGAAGAGTGCAACTCTCGATAAGTAATATGCTTAGAATCAGCAGGATCATCGCCTTCCCAAATAATCGCCGTTTGATCACCACGGGTTTCGAGGTGTCGATCAATACAATTTTCTGTAACATTTAATTTTCCACCATCAAACCAACGAGCAATTCCCTTGTGAAAATCATATTCATTGACCTTATCCCAAGGTTTTTGCCACGTGAGAAAAGCCTTCGCTTGATCACCCCAAAAAGTATCAGGATCAGTAACAGATTGCTGGTAAAGAGATTGGTAAGTCGTTTTATCAATATGCGCATTCTGAGCAATAGCTGGCGGTACGGTATGAACTGACATGAAGCCCCCGGTGATTATTATTTGGAAAGAAGTTACAGTATTTGCGATAGCCTACTAAGATGCTTGGAAGAGCACAATAGTAAGAATATTATACTTTAGTTAAGGTTTTATCATTTCATCTATGGCAGCTAATACGATGGTCTAAAAAGGGTAGCCAGCAGCAACGCTCATAAATAATCTATAAGCTTTTATGCTACCGCAAAACAAGCCTTATTAATAATCAATCCTATTGATACAAATCGACTAACGAGACCTGCGTCAAAACAATAGCAAATACAATAAAAACACTAAAAAGAAACAATAGTAACGAAAATATTATCAACAGGCCCTATACAGTGGACCTTAGGCAGAAGGTAGCTGTATAGGTTGTATTTTCCACACACTGTATCGTCATAAAAAAGTGGCGTGAAAAAAAACATATGTGATCAAGGAAAGAAAAATAAGAATCAAGTCCATCAATAGTTATAAGCTAGCGATGAACTAAACTCAGGCTACCAACGAATTAAGCAACCTGAACAGGAATAGTATTGGATGTACGCTCAACCTTGTTATTTTCATCCAAATATACAAGTTTTGGCTTGTAACTAGTCGCCTCTTCTTCAGAAAACTGACCAAAGGCAGCAATCACAATACGATCACCCACTTGAACACGACGGGCAGCACCACCGTTCATTGAAATAGTACCCGAACCCTCTTCAGCCAAAATAATATAGGTTGAAAAGCGCTCTCCGTTGGTTACATTCCAGATTTCGATCTCTTCAAACTCTCGCAACCCAGCGAGCTTCACCAAATCAGCATCTATCGCACAAGAACCGTCATACCATAGCTCTGCCTGTGTCACAGCAGCCATATGTAATTTGCCTTTTAGTAAAGTCGTCAACATCCCACACTTCTCACGTATTTAATTGGATCATCTAATAATTAAAGATACATTATCTATCAATCGTGCTGATTGAGTATACATAGCACCTAAAATCGTTAATTCAAGGTCATCAACCCCAGCAGGCTGTAGTGTATCACTACAACAAACCTGCAAATAGTCAGGCTTGAAGCCCGCTTCTACTATTTGTGATTTACCTTCATTTTCCATTTTCAGATAATCCCTTCTACCCTCTTGCACCTGCTGCTGCAACCAACACAATACACGATAAAGCGTATTCGCTTGCGGGCGCTCCTGCTCAGTAATAAAGCTATTACGTGAACTCATGGCTAAACCATCATCTTCTCTGACTATCTCTCCCGGGACGATAGTCACCGGAATGCATAAATCTTCCACCATACGGCGAATGACCGCAATCTGCTGGAAGTCTTTAAGACCAAATACGGCTTCATCCGGTTGGATAATATTAAATAGCTTGGTCACAACCGTTGTTACCCCTTCAAAATGACCGGGCCGACTGGCACCACAGTGGAGATCCGTCATTCCGGGGACAATAACACGGGTTTGATCCGCCATTCCGTTAGGGTAAATCTCTCTTTCATCAGGAAAAAACAGGAAATCACAGCCTTTTTCCGTTAACTTCTGAGTATCTGCATAGAAAGTGCGTGGGTATTGATCCCAATCTTCATTGAGACCAAATTGCAATGGGTTAACAAAAATACTGGCAATCACTACATCACATTGACTCTTTGCTTTCTCAACAAGCGCCAAATGCCCTTCATGGAGGTTACCCATTGTCGGCACAAAACCAATGGTTCGCCCCTGCTGACGCTCAGTATTTAAGGCCACTCGTAATGGCTGAATATGACGAAATAGCTGCATTTTTGCTCAATCATCGAAAACAAGGGCGGCGATAATACACCGCAGACCAAGCTTTCTCAACCAGAAGCCACTACCATGGGCGCACCCAAACAGTAAAAAATACAATCCATTTTAGTGATTCATAAGTAAAATGGCTTTTAACACCAAAAATAAGAGCAAGCCTATGAAACGTCGCATATATAGCCTATTACTCACCACCTTATTGCTAGCAAGCTTTTCTTATGCAGCGTTAAGCGATAGCTCAATCCAATATAAAAAATATGCTCACATACAATACAACGGGGAAGCACGTTACGGATTGGTTGATGGTGATTCCTTACAACTTATTGAAGGCGACATTTTTTCTCAATATACCCTCAGTGACATAAGGCTTCTTTTAAATAATGTCACTTTTTTAGCGGCAACCAAGCCCTCAAAAATCATTGCTGTTGGCCTGAACTACCGCAGCCATAATGGCTCAATTAAAGGGCAGAACCCTAAATTATTCTCAAAGTTAACAAGCTCACTCACCACCCATGATAAGCCCATATGGTTATTCTCTGATTCCAATAACTTGCACTATGAAGGCGAAATGGTGGTGGTTATTGGAAAAGAGGCAAGTAATATCAGCGTAAAAGAAGCGCCGAGTTATATCTTTGGCGTGACTGCTGGCAATGATGTCACCGATAGAAACTGGCAAGCTTACGATCTTCAATGGCTCAGAGGCAAAGGCGCGGATAGCTTTTCGCCTGTCTCGCCGTGGATCGCAACCGGGCTCAACTACAATGACCTGCTTGTAGAAACACGGGTAAATGGAAAAGTCGTCCAATCTGAAAGTACTAAAAACTTACTGTTCTCCGTGGATGAAATCGTCAGTTATGCCAGCCAATACTTTACCCTTTATCCGGGCGACCTTATTTTTACCGGCACTCCCGGACAAACCCGCCCAATGGATGCCGGTGACATTGTCGAGATTGAAGTAGAAAAGGTCGGCAAATTTAAAAATACGGTGACAAAAAAGCCCTAAGCGAGATAGGCTTCAGGTGCACGCAGCTAGTAACTATGAGAAAATAGGCAGCTTACTCCCCTAGATGTATTCCCATGCCCCAAGATGGTCTAAAAAAAGCCCCTGAATTATTCCGCTACCCTAAATATTGGGCGGAATGCTTTGGTCCAGCACCCTACCTCCCCATGAGCCGTCAAGAAATGGAACAATTGGGTTGGGACAGCTGCGATATTATCATTGTGGCTGGTGATGCCTATGTCGATCACCCCAGTTTTGGCATGGCCGTTATGGGGCGTTTTTTGGAATCACAGGGTTTTCGTGTCGGCATTATTGCCCAACCCGACTGGAAAAGTGCTGAAGCCTTTAAACAACTTGGCGAACCCAACTTATTTTTTGGTGTTTCCGCTGGCAATATGGACTCGATGATCAACAAATACACCGCTGATCTCAAAGTCCGTAATGATGACGCCTATACACCACACGGCGAATCAGGAAAGCGCCCTGATAGAGCGGTGACCGTTTATACTCAACGCTGCAAAGAAGCCTACAAACATGTACCCGTGGTTATTGGGGGTATTGAAGCCAGCCTGCGCCGCATTGCCCAATACGATTATTGGAGTGATGAAATTCGCCGCTCGGTACTGGTTGACTCAACCGCCGACATCCTACTCTACGGCAATGCTGAAAGAGCCATAGCAGAGGTGGCACATCAACTCTCTCACGGCAGAAGTATTGATGAGCTCACCGGCATTCGTGGTACTACAACCATCCGCAAGTCACCGCCATCCGGCTGGACCGAAATTGACTCCACACGCATTGATTGGCCGGGACAGATTGATAAAATTCCCAATCCATATGAATACGATCAGTCTCCCAGTGACTGCGATATTAAATCGACTGAAGAAAAATTAGGTATCGACCCAAGCAACACTGACAAGCCTGCGGAAGAGGCTGTTGAGTTTGAACCGATCAAAATTATTCCGATGCCGCTGCATCGAAAAGTCGAATTAGAAGAAGACAAGACCTATATTCGCCTGCCCTCTTTTGAAAAAGTCAAAAATGACTCGGCACTCTATGCCCATGCATCACGCGTACTTCACCAAGAGGCAAACCCGCACAATGCACGGCCATTGGTTCAAAAACATGGCAACAGAGAGGTATGGGTCAACCCGCCACCTATTCCCCTAAAAACAGATGAGATGGATGGCGTATTCGACTTACCCTATCAACGCCGGCCGCACCCAAGTTATGGCGATGCCAATATCCCTGCCTACGAAATGATTCAGACCTCCGTTAATATTATGCGAGGCTGTTTTGGTGGTTGCACCTTCTGTTCCATCACTGAACATGAAGGCAGAATTATTCAAAGCCGTTCAGAAGAATCGATCCTCAATGAAATCGAAAAAATTCGAGATCAAGTCCCCGATTTTAAAGGCACAATTTCTGATCTTGGCGGACCAACGGCCAATATGTATTTTCTAAATTGTAAGGATGATCGCATTCAGGCAAATTGCCGCAGACTCTCTTGCGTTTATCCCACTATTTGTAAAAACTTAAATACCGATCATAGTCGAACAACCAACCTGTATCGACGTGCCCGAAAAATTCCCGGTATTAAACGCATCGCCATTGCCTCCGGCTTGCGTTATGACTTAGCGGTGGAAGATCCAGAATACGTCAAAGAATTAGTGACGCATCATGTGGGCGGTTATTTAAAAATCGCGCCGGAGCATACCGAGCAAGGGACATTATCAATGATGATGAAACCCGGCATGGGCACCTATGATACTTTCAAAAAAATGTTTGACCAGTACTCAAAAGAGGCCGGAAAAAAACAGTATTTAATCCCTTACTTTATTGCCGCCCACCCCGGCTGCGATGATAACGAAATGTTAAATCTTGCGCTTTGGTTAAAACGCAATAAATTTCGCGTAGATCAAGTACAAACTTTTTATCCATCACCCATGGCATTGGCGACAGCCATGTACCATAGCCAACGCAACCCGCTGAAAAAATTAAGCTACAAAAGCAAAAAGATTTTTACCGCACGTAATATCGACCAACGCCGTTTACAAAAAGCCTACTTGCGCTACCATGACCCGAAAAACTGGGCTCACCTGCGTGAATCACTGATCACCATGAATCGCGGCGACCTTATTGGTAACGGCCCTGAGCACCTAGTACCCGCCGATGAAAAACAAGGGCGCAGAAACAATAACCGTGGCAGCTTTCAAAAAGCCCGTGGCGGCCAATGGGATAATCGCTCCACACGCAAAAACCGAAGCAACAAAAAAACCTCACGAAAATAGTTCGCTGAGGGGGCTGCGCACACCATGTGCTCCCTGCTTGAGCACATGGGTATACGATGTACAGGACGTACAAGTGCCGAGTGATATAGGACATAGGGAACGGCAACCTCCGTTGTTTTTACATCCGCATGACCTAGCTGTTGTTGTACCGTTCTGATATCTGCGCCTGATTGCAGCAAGTGAGTTGCAAAGGAGTGACGCAATGTATGGGCAGAAACGGGCTTCATAATATTAGCCCTCTTTGTCGCTTGATGCAGAGCTTTGTTCACACCACTTTCATCAATATGATGACGGCGCACCCTACCCGACTGCGGGTCAATACTTAAGCGATTTGAAGGGAACAAATACTGCCAACCGAGTGACTTGTTAGCCTGTGAATATTTTCTCTCCATAGCATTAGGCATCCACACACCTGCATAGGTTTCTAGCGTCTTATCTTGCTACAAGTAATGAAACACTCGTTCTATTTGGCGTTTGATGGCGGGCACTAACTCTGGCGCCAGAGTCGTTAAGCGATGCTTATTTCCTTTACCGTTCCAAATACGCAATTGCAAATGCGTAAAATCCACATCCTGTACACGTAAGCGCACAGCTTCCATCCGACGCAAACCGGAACCATAAAGTAAACCGGCTAAGACCTTGTACTTTGAATCCAACTCGACAAAGAGTGCCTTCACCTCACCCTGCGATAATATCACCGGCAATTTGGCTTGACGGCGCGAACGCTGAAATTCAGCCATATCACCCAGTGGTTGCTGTAGAAACTTATTATATAAAAAGGCCAATGCATTTAAGGCCGTACTTTGAGTACTTGGCGACACTTGGCGCTTAATCGCCAAATACGATAAAAAATCAACCACCTCAGAAGCGCCCATATCTTTGGGGTGACTTTTATGGTGAAAATTAATGTAGTACTTAATCCAAGTTAAATAAGTAGAAATAGTACGCTTACTATACTGGCGCACCAACATGAATTCATAAATAGACTGGAGAAATGGAGAACGATACATCACAAAATCCTTTTCGTGTGTTTGAAAAAGTTGACTCAAAAGCCAAAATCAATGCAATATTGCCTTACTTTAACGAAAAGTGTCCAGATATTTTTTGGGCTTGGCTATAGAAAAATTATATTTTTCCTTGAAAAACATAACCTTACAAAGTACTTTTCAACTATTTCTATTAAAAATATAAGGAATCCCTTTTATTATTAATATTGGGCCTTCCTTATAATATTGATATTGAGGACTCCTCAGTATCATACTGTTAGGCGAAAACGAGCATGAAAAAACTACTATACATTTTGTTCTTTAGCTTCTTCACTGCCATCGCAAATGCAGAGTTATTTGAACTCAGTGTTTCAGAAACTAGAGATAACTATTCCTTTGTTCAGTTCCAATACGGAACTGGAAAAGGAAAGCCCTTCGCCGAAGTATTCAGTCAAATAAAATTGGAAAAGGATACCGTGGCTATTCGTATTCTCGGTGACTTTTCCGAGAATACGAATGGTGAGCTGATGTCGTACTATGAAAAGGAGATCCCTTCAGAGCTGCAAGCAGCAATAAAGTCCTCGGGCAATCTTCATAATCCAGCGCTTCGCCCACTAGTAATGAGTTTCTCAGCTGCTTTTAAGGAAACTTCGTTGTACCTGAATATAGAAAAAGAGCTATTTAAGGCGGGCTACGAAGCTGCTGTAATAGAATTTGAGAAATATACAATAAATACAAAAGGCCCACCAAAAATATGGGTTGCTGATATATGGCTAAAATTCAGTAAGTCGCCTAACAATTCAAAGCACGCGGATTTGGGTAAGCTGTCACCTTTTCTGCAAAAAACGCAAAAAAGCCGCCAACTCACCCAATCCGGTGTTTGAGGCGTTAGGCATCTTAAAAATGGACATTCCTACACATCTATCTACAAATAAAACATTGCTAAAAATTACTCCTTTAGTAGCTTTTCGAGACCTTAAAATTAAATGTTTTCCAGAAAGTGAGTCTCAAACGCTTGAACAGTTACAGTCAATGCCCGGTTACTACCTAATGGATACCCCAAGACAAGAAGGCTATCAAGAGCCAATCAGACAAAAAGCGGTACGTGAAATCTCTACAAGAATATTCAATCAAGAATTAACAGAAACTGGTATAGCGCTAGAAAATTGGCCAAATATTTATGATTTTGACGAATTTAAAAAATACTTTAAGGTTGAGCATTTGGCATTAATAGCAGACCTAGGTAAGGTGCCTTTAGAAACCAAGGAGCTGCCAGGTAATGCCTAACAAAATGCTGTTATCGCAGCCGTTGGCTGCTGGGACGGCCTGCTACGCAGTCCGCCCCAAAGCAAAGCGTTAGCTCCTACAGGGAAGAATATGTACCAACTAATTGAAGAAAGATTGAAAGATAGCATCAATGATGAAATTGATTATTCGGTCTCTGAAGTATGGGAAATATTCAAAATCGAATTTTCCAAATTCAAAAATGAAAAGCACCCAAGCATTACTGACTTAGGGATTCAAACAGAGTTTTATTTGGATAGCAAATATGGTCCACCATGCTTCTATTTTGCATTTCACAACTATATAACTGGTGAAGATGATGGTAAATATTATTCCTACTATGAGCTGGTATACTGCGAATTTGATTTAACTGATAGTCCGTTATTGCCTAATTTAGAGGATGCGTCAATGGATCTATGGCTTAGCGATAATAATGAGAACACAATTTTCTCAACTATCGAAAACTGGAGTATGTTCCAGCTATTCAAAAATGAGAGCTTTAAGTTAAATATTTATGGCACAGAAATTTGAGCTAACAAGTAGCCGCACAGGAAAAATTACTCGCAAGCTCGTATTTTTCCTGTGGACTAGGCGTTATAAGCCAAGGAGACTTCTGAGTTGCATCATGTAATGTTCGACATAGATGGAACCTTAGTAGAGTCCTATGAAATAGACTCGCAGTGTTTCATTGATGCGGTTAAAGACGTTACAGGATTATCTATAAATTCTGATTGGTCTAAATACCAACATGTGACTGACTCAGGAATACTCAATGAAATTTTGGTCTCAGAGGGGTATTCAAACCGTGAAAGAATTAAAGTTAAAGTAAAACAGTGCTTTCTTAAGAAACTTGAAGCATCGTTAGCACGCGATCCTGTCAAAAAAATTGTGGGGGCTGCTGCTTTCTTGGAACTACTTCAATCAATGAATAATGTCGTAGTGTCTTTAGCTACGGGCGGCTGGCGCGAAAGTGCCACATTGAAGCTTGAATCAGCAAAAATTAACTTTTCATCCATTCCTCTAGCTTCATCAAATGATCATTATTCAAGAATAGAAATAATGAAGCTCGCAGCTAATAGAGCAGCTAAGAATCACTACCCATGCACCTACTTTGGAGATGGTGTATGGGACAAAGAGGCATGTAGCAGCCTTGGCTATAACTTTGTCTTGGTAGGCAGCAAATTTGCACATAACCCAAGCATTAATAATTTTCAATCAACCAAGTCGGCTTTAACATGTGTTGGCTTATAACAAGCGCAGGCACTCGGACAAAATTTCCGCTGCGCTCCAATTTTGCCCGGTGCTGCTGGCGTTATATTTAATCGAGAAACAACAAAGTATGAAATGGATTAAATACATAAGAAATAATGGTTCAAAATTTGAACTTATTTGTATTTCCTTAATTGGATGCGGTTCTTTGTTTTTGTATGCGGCTTTATTTAGTGAATACCCCTCTAAGATTTCACTGCAAGAAACATCTGGAACACTCAAAGGAGTCGAGAAATACAATGCTGGTTCACATAGAAATTCAAGTTATGAATTGCGATTTCGGCTTAATGAGCATGATGTCTTTTTTATATACAAGCCTTTTCATAGTGTAGACCTAAGAAATATAGAATATGCCTTTCAAGCAAGGAAAAATACAAACTTGAGAATTTTGTATGATAAAAAACTAAATATCCATGAAATCTACAGTAATGGAAAATATATTCGCTCATATGACGAAAGAAGAAAAATGCACATTAAGAGTAAATATTTTTTATTTTTTATGTCGATATTTATGTTTTTAGGTGGAACAATACTACTCTTACTTAAATATCGTAATAGTAAGAATTTAAGTTATTACTGATAAATATAACAATCATAGCCACAGGAAAATTTTTGCTGCGCTCCTATTTGTGCAATGCCTACGACTATTTTTGCACAAATATCCGCTCCACAAAATTTTTCTGTGCTATTGGCGTTAGCTTTCAAAGGTAAAAAATATGACTTACCAATCAATAAATTTTGAAAAAAAGTTAAGTTTGTTCAGCGAACAATGGGCACCTAAAGTGATAGCGGAAATGAATGACTATCAGTTTAAAATTGTCAAAATTGAAGGTGATTTTGTTTGGCACAGCCACGCTGACACAGACGAAACTTTTATAGTCCTAGAGGGTGACCTACGTATAGATTTTAGGGATGGTCATGTAAATTTATCGGTAGGTGAAATGTATGTCGTTCCTAAAGGTGTAGAGCACAAGCCATATGCCGAAAAAGAAGTGAAAATGCTTCTAATTGAACCTCGGGGTGTATTAAACACTGGAGACGAAAAAACTAGCGAAATTACCGCGACCAATGATGTTTGGATATAAAGCTAACAAGGCCAATCACAATCGCCCGCAAAAAACGCGGGCCGGACTCTGAACTTCCCCCCATG
>JBOEHG010000055.1:0-27887 GCA_050633825.1 Cellvibrionaceae bacterium
TGGTGCACTGCTTATTTTCTTTAATTCTTACCAAACGGTCTAGGCGATGGGCTATGACACACTATCAACCAGCGATTTAGCTAAAAGACCATCTGTTTAGTGCCTTGATCAACGGACTGGTACTGATCACTGATTCGGTATGGGTACTAAGCGCGGCTATCCCTCGACTGGCCCATCCTAGCCCCACTGTTGTTTGTAGTGTTTACCTTATTCATTCAGTCTATTTAATGCACTTTTAAAGTGATATAATTGGATTAACGAAATAATATATTGTTTTTATATTCTTAAAAGTCCGTAACGTTTATACCCCATAGCCCTGTAATTTTTATTAACAATAAGCCGTATGAAAAATTTATACGGCATTGACTATTGTTTACTCTTCCTGTTTGCTCTCTTTAGCACAGCAGCTTCCGCTCAGGAATACTCCATTCCTGAGTCCATTATTGTTATCACCTCAGATAAAAAGCCAGTCCAAAATAGCCAGCATATTCGCCAACGCTTACAGCAGACCAATGGCACTTTGGCTATCCATAATCTGGATGCGGTTGCATCGCTGGAGAAGTCCTTTAGCAAAAACCTCCCTACTATTGAAAGCGAGGCACAAGCCCAAGTTCATCAACGAATGAACGAGTATGGCGAACAGCAGTTTGAGACGGATATTATTCAAGCCTACCAGGGTTTATTAACAGCGTTGCTATATGATATTGATCGTTATCCTGTGATTATTTTTGATCAAGCCTACGCTATTTATGGCATGACCGATTTAAAAGCCGCCCTTGCAAAATATCAAACCGCGAGGGCTGGGCAATGAAAAAAATTGGTTTATTGATATTTTTGTATTTTATTGCTGTGAATAGTTATGGCCAGCTAGAGATTGAAGCTACCACGGTGACCACCTCGGATATTTTGGCGGCACCGATTACGGATAGTAGCTGCCATAACTATTGTTTTACCGGCGTCTGTGTCTGGCTCAGTTGTGGTTTGCATGGCTGTTCTATTGAAACCAGTATTCGCGTTCGCCATTACAACCCGGATTTGGTGGTGAGTGTTTATGATTCGTCGGGGACGAACCCCTGGAATGAGGCACAGCAAGCCTATGGGGGTATTGAAGCCTCTTCCTTAAACGCATTGGTGGGCACCTTTCATAATGCCGAGCCGGGGCATGGGCAGCGAACGGAAGATAACCCCAGTGGCGATAGGAGTTTACGCTACAAAGAGGCCACTGCCGTAGGACACCCCTGGGCGGCGTTGCAGTATATGTCTGCCGATTATTTTTGCCCCAGTGAGGCGGATGCCTTTACGCCTTATTTTTCCTCCAGCCTGGATGCGCTGTCCTGGCGCTTGGGCCTTGCTGAACATTTATATGTTCACAATTTTTTGCCAGGGCGCAGGGTGGTTGGCGAGGGCGGCTATTTTCAGCAGTGGGGGCCAGTGTTTCCGCGCACGGGCTTTATTAACCAGAAGGATGATGTTAAAGCCGGTGCGGTGATTGCCCAGCGGGTCGGCAATATTGTGACTCAGGATAATCAACCCCATGTGTACCGGGAGTTTGATGGCAATAATTACTACCGTACCTGGTTGCCCGGTGAACTGCGTGAAAATGATCGGGATACCGGCGTCTGGCAGATGATCGCGCCCTACGAGGATCAACAATGTTATGCCTTTGGGGAAAATGATGTTTACCAACAGCGTTGGTCAGCCGGGCGGGAAAGTGACGACGAAAGCTATGTCTACACCCTGTGGCGACCCTATGAATGCTGTGGTGCCAGAGGTGCCTATATCACCACCATTGAAACTGAGGTGTGCTTATGAAGCCATGTTTTCAAGGTATGTGTTTCAAAGGTATGTATTTCAAACGCATTGCACTTTTTGTATGTTGGGGTGTATTTTCCGCCTTGCTCGCGAGCGGGCCTGTATTGGCACAATCGGAGTCTCCCCGTAACGACAGCCTCTTCTATTACAAAATTGGCGGCGGGCGGCATATCAGTATTCCTCCCAGCCTAACCATTACCACTATTAATTTATCGGCCCAGGCATCCATTGCCAATTTTAGCTGCGGGGACTTTGACCCAGTGGCGTCTATTGAAAGCTCCTTAAATGATTTAAGTAATGGGGTGGATCAGGCCATTGTTGCCTTGGAAGCCGCAGCCAGTGCTGCTATTGCCAATTTACCCGGTTATATTTTGCAGCGAGCTAATCCGGGTTTGTATGACCTGTTTCAAAATGCCTTGCTCCGTGCCCAGGAATCCTTCTCCTTGGCCACCAAAAGTTGTGAACGAATGCAGTATGAAATCTCCCAGGGGATTAACCCCTATGCGGAGTGGATAACCCTGAGCCAGGGTGATTCCTGGGAGTATTCTATTGGTGTGGGTGAGGAGAATATTCACGATGCTGCGGAGCAGGTCAGTGATGCCCATAACGATGGTGTCACCTGGATTGGTGGTATTCAGCGGGGCGGGCAAAATCAGCGGCCCGTTAATATCCTCTCCGATGTGGCAGTGGCCGGGTTAAATATTCTCTCCAATCGCGCACCCGAATCCGCCTCTGCCTTACCCAGCAGCTCCCCTCTGGCACAACATTTTAGTGGCCCCAGTGAGGTCACGGGCTGGGTAGTGGAAGTCTTGGGTGAGGTGCAGGTGAGTATTTGCGATGGTTGTACCAATGGCGCTCAGCCTGGAAAGGGCTTAATCCCGATGATTGAAACGGAGACTAATACCGTATTAACCCGCTTAACCAATCTGGTCTCTGGCAGTAGCCAGCCCACGCGCAGCAATTTGGAAGCTGCCTCGGCTCCGGCGATTATTATTTCCCTACAACTAATTCGAGCACTGCAAAATCAGCCGGAGAGTGAGCGCGCTATTTTACTGTCAAAGCTGGCCCAGGAAATTGCCGAAGCCAGGGTGATGGAGAAAGCCATGATTATCCGCCGCTTGATGCTATCGGGCAGTAAGGAGGGCAATGTCGCGGGTGTCAGTATGGCGATTGAAACTGTCGATAAGGCATTAGCTGAGTTGGACAGTGAAATTAATAATGTCATCTTTGAAAAAAATGTGCGCAATGAATTTGTGGCAGATACGGCGATTGAGATTTTATTAAAAGACAATGCCACGCGCACTTCATCCCGTAGTACCCCTCGTCTAAGGCCAACCGATGAACACCCTATTCGCCAGGGAACGGTGCAGCCATGAGTAGCATAAACAATAAAAAGCCAGTTCGTTTTAAACGTTATTTTTTAATGATGAGTTTGTTTTTGCTGGCAGTTTTATTGTTGTTATTGATAGGTTTGGGTGTTGCTACCTATTTGGGGAATCAACAGCCGCTTGATTATTTACCGGGTACAGATAATGGGTATTTATTGGCTTGGCGAATTTTTTTATATGGTGTTCTGTTGGCACTATTGAGTCCTTCCGTTGCTGCCCTAATTATTCGATTACAAAAACAATCGCACAACATTAATAAAGCCTTATTGCGGTATCACCAACAGCGCCTATTGATTGCGATTGTTTTTTATGAATTGGTTTTTGTCCAAAATGGTTTAAAAAAATTCATCAACTGGGGTTATCACTATGTCAGTTGATTCCACCCTGGAACTCTACACCACTTTATTTGGCTGGCTATTTTATAACTCTATTTGGGAAGTATTGGTGGCGACAGGCATTGTGTTTTTACCTTTTCTTGGCATTGTGATTGATACGGTGATTACCACCTATCGCAATGAAGATGGCGACGAAGCCAGCAATACTTCCTTACGAATTTTGGAGGTGGAGTTTTTTGTGGCCTTTTCCATTATCGCTTTGGCCGCTGTGCCTATTTTGTCATTTTCAGCGGCAGATTTATCCTTTACTCCCAAAGCTTTAATTGGCCACCCTGCACAAACTAATGTCACCCCGGCCAATTCAAACAGTACCTATGGTGGCACATTGTCTTTTACCGACTACCCCAATGCGGTAGATATTCCCTTATTTTGGTATGCAGTGTTGAGCTTTACCACAGGTTTTAATCGGGCGGTGATGGAGGATGTGCCGGTGGCCTTGGATCTCCGTGAATATGCCAATGAACTCCGGGATATTCGTATTGATGACCCGGCAATTATGGCAGAGTTAAATGATTTTTATCGGGATTGCTATATCGAGGCGCGGTCAAAGTATCTGAATGAGCGACCGAATAATGCGCAGACCAATGGCATCTTATCAACCCACGGTGCAACGGATACTGAGTGGATAGGCTCACATCTTTTTTTAGAGGTGTCTGGTTACTATGACACACTTCGCTCGGATAGTATTCGAGAGGGTTTTGTCTGGTCTGCTCTACGGGACATTGAATGGGATACCAGCGATCATCCGGTTTACGGTAAGCCTACTTGTCGGGAATGGTGGTCATCATCCAGTATTGGCTTGGCCAGTAAAATATTGAACGAAACCGATGGTATGGATTTAATCGCAGCAGCGGCTGAACCGGGTTGGAACCCAGTACAGCGCCGGGACGCGGTCATTCGTGCGGCATTATTAAATTCCCCAGCCCGCTGGACAGCCAGAGGCTATGACTTGGCCTATGGCAATTTAACCCATACCTATAGCGACGGTTCCTTTAACCCCCTTAACCATTGGCTGGACAACCGACCTATGCAGGCGGTTGCTGCTTTTGGTTTGGGGCGGGAAGCACTGTCCTTTGCGACTTATCTGCGTATTTTTTTAGAAGCAGCACCCATGATACAGGCATTAATTCTGATGGGGCTTTATGCACTCTTGCCGTTTCTAATCTTAATGAGTTGCTATCGCTTTTCCGTCCTAATTATTGGTGCAATGATCTTTTTTATTGTGAAATTTTGGACAGTCCTATGGTTCTTTGCCTGGTGGGTAGACCAAAACCTGATTATGGCCTTCTACCCTGATCCGGGAAATATCACCACCTTATTCAGTTTTGACTTAACCCTTAAACGCATTATTTTAAATTTTCTAACGGGCATGATGTATATCGTGTTTCCTCTTTTATTTTCTATTTATATGAGCCTTTCCGGTATCCATGCGGCACGGGCTTTAGACAATGCCTCGTCTGGTTTGGCGGTTAATTTTACGCGGGCAGGGAGAATGAATATGCGTTTACCCAGAATGAAAAGAGGCCAAAAAAGTTAATGGTTTTTAATGTCGCTATTGCATTCTCAATAGCATTAACACATTAAGATCAGGCTTTATAGCCGATGTGTGCGTGTAAAAGCGTGTTGATCTATCCCATCGGGATACTGACTATCCCGTTGGATAATCAGTATCTCCTTATTTTATTTATTTAATTTGGAGATAACACTATGACTAAAGCTGCAAAATCTACAGCCAGTAATACCACTCAAGCTAATAGTAACGGTAACGTGCGCGCTATTAGTAACAATAACCGTAACCCTGCAAGAGAATCATCGCAGTGGATACGGGTTAATAAAGTATTTGGGTACTTGCATGAAGTAAGAATCATCCCAAATTCGCGTCCGCAAAAGCTGGGAGTCACTATTTCTGTACCGCAAGGTTCGGATGAGCACCGGAAATATATTCCGTATCAATTGTATGTTAATGCAATCGATGCACATTTATTATTTCTGGAGCACCAAACAGCGATTGAGGATAAAGAACGTAATGTCGCGGTTAATTTTGATGTAACCAATCTGGCACCGGATTACTACAAGGTTCCAGAAGGCCCTCGCAAAGGTGAGATTGTCCCTTGCCAAACGGGTAGCCTAAAAGACATTAACAGTATGAAGATTGTCGATGAAGTTGTTTACAGTAAGTATCAAGTGAATGATGCCTCTGACAATATGAGTACAGAATCAGAAAAGAAATAATCTGCTCTGATTTAATGATTAACCCAATGGGGAATAAATCCTCATTGGGTTTGTTCTCCACTTTTATTAATTTGGAGAATAACCATGAATTTATTAAATAAGTTCAAGAGTGATGAGATTGATTCTAACCGTGTATTAATTGAACGCGCAAAAGGCGTTTTATTAAAAGAAATGCGGGATAAAGAAATCAATTCATTTGATAACCCGAAAGTGATCAGAGAATACCTTCCTCTACATTTTTCGGATATGGATAGGGAAACCTTTGTGTGTCTGTATCTGGATCAGCAGCATCGCTTAATTGAGTGTAGAAATATTTTCTACGGCACCATTAACTGTTGTGCTGTTTACCCCAGAGAGGTTGCCAGGTCTTCCTTATTGCTCAATGCCTCAGCCGTGGTTTTTGCTCATAATCACCCCAGTGGTTCATCAAAACCCAGTGATCATGATATTAAATTAACGGTTGATTTAACTAAAGCATTAGAACTACTTTCGGTTCGTGTTTTAGATCATTTTATCGTTACTGATAGCGATAGTCTCTCGTTTAGGGAGCAAGGCTACCTTTAACCTGTCACTACCACTTCCTTCGGGGGTTTATCTTCCGAAGGAAGTAACCCCTGTTTAATTTTTATCTGTTCGATACACAGCAGTGGGGTCACTATTATGTTGAACGTTATTAATCATAAAGCAATATCGACTGTGAAATCAGGCTCGCCCTGGTTGCACGGTATTACCTATTTAACAGCCGATACTTTAGATCGGGTGTTTTGGAAAGGGCAATTTATCGACTTTGTTAAAGAACCCTTTGAAGAGGAAAGCCAAAGCTACTTACTGGAATTGGCTTCTCGATGTCAGCATTTAGAGGATATTGATATTCCTATCAATATAGAAACGGTTGTTCATTTTGGTCATTGGTTTATACCCATGAGTAAAGATCACCCTTATAAAGACTTGTTACTTTGCTGCCCGGATATTCGTGTGAGCAACAAGCAAATAATGTTGATTATGATCGGTGATCAGGTCGCAGAGTACGATGGTAAGCAGTGGTGTTATCACTGTAAAAAATCCGATCAACCAGATAGCGAATGGTTTGCATTATGGGATCAATTTGCGTTGGAAGCAAAGGGCTATACAGGTTTACCCCTTTGTTATTCTGACTTGGATGGTTTAAGCCATTGTCTGCGCTACTTTAACGTACCCGTTAATTTACGGGATCAATTGAACAAGCAGTTTACTGTTGATAATAGGAGCAGTAGATCATCTAAATAAGACACTCACAATAATTGGGTACTACCAAAGGTAGCGCCTAATCTTTCTTTTATTAACCCGCTGGGGACTTTGTTCCCAGCGGAGCATTGTTCCCTGCTTTTTTTACAAGCGGAGCAATGCAATGAAAAGAGTTATTTTAAATTATGTTGAATGTCAGCATACCGGAGAATATGGATTGGTGTTAGACGGTGTTGTTTGCGAAGCCGTTTATGCCGCCAGTGACGGTGTTCTTATCGCCCATGATATTATTGAACACAATGGGGCTAAAACCATTGGTACATTTACCGATGAGTTGGAAGCTTTAGGTGTTATCTGGTGGGTACGTGGTGAATATAATGATATTCGGCGTGATGGCCGTGGATCAGCTTTTTCACCCTATGAGCATCTTGCATCTGATATTGCTTATATGGCTGAATCTATTCAATATGGCTCTGCCTTTGATATTGATTGTAATAAGACAAGAGCCTGTGGTTACGATGACGATTTTCAGTTAATTATTGAAATGGCAAAAAAATCATTTCATGAAAACAGATTTAATGATATTAACGCTGATATTTTTAGAGGCGTTAGCAATGTTAATCGATACTTTGATTGCGCACTTCACTGTATGCGCAGAGGTTATCGAAAAGCATTAAAGCGATATCAAAAGTTAGGCCAATGTGGAACCAATAGCCTATTTTGGAACATCGCCAGTAAAGTGGATGAACTTTTACCTTATATCGATATCGGTGAACAGATTGATCTACGCTATAGCCTGACAACAGGTGATATGGATGCCGATATTGTTAGTCAATATGATTAATAATTAACCCCGTTATGATTTTCGTAATGGGGTTTTTTAATTATATTATTCTAGGTTTAATGTGATATCTCTCATTCCAATCTATCTTCATTACTTAATTAGGGTAAGGTTTTATTGGATCTTAATCGTTGATAGTTTAAGTCTATTTTCTGGGTCAAAAGAATAAAATTTGGCACATAATTATACATTTGAAAATATCTTAAAAAGACAAGTTATCAATGTGTGTTGTGGAGTAGTACTTTTTATTTCTTATTGTGATATATTTTGCTCTACTTGTGAAGTCGCTATAGAACGACAATTTTAACTATTTAATTTCAGCAGATAAAAAGGAATGCTTTATGAGCGATAATGATTTTGTTAATAGCAAACTTAATTTTCTCAAAAAAGACAAACAAGCTGTGTTTTCAGAATTGGCAGAACCACTTGCCAAAATGGTTGAAAGTGGAGAAGCCACTAATATCGTTAAAATACCCAGTGATGGTAACTGGTTCAAGATATCATTCGATGCCGTACAAGTGAGAGAAGATCGCTTAGTTATTTCTGCTGAAAGAGTCGATGACGGGGTGCATACATCGGGTCAGTATAGAGTTAATTTTAAAGGTACAAGAGCCGCCTATCTACGCGGTTACTATGAGCCACGCCATATACGATTTGGATGGTCATATCTTTATTGGGATATTCGAGCGTATGCAAATCATCCAAAAGATTCCAATACCCGTGTTTATGTACATGGGTTTAAAGCCAGTGACGAAATCAAACAAATGATAAAAGCGATGGAGAGCCGTTATCCAGTTAAAAATATTTTGAATACTTATATTCTTGATAATTTAACGCGTATTAAGTTGGCCGTAAAAACAGGTAAAGATCCACAAGAGGTGGAACGTCGATGGTCAAATGGCATGATGGAACATTTAGGCTATCGGCACGTTGAAGTCATTGACACGGGTGCGCCTAAAGGTTCATGGCACGAAGTCAAGTCTCACTGGTATAAACTGGAAAAAGATGCGGTAGCTTAATGAGTGATTTGCCCAAGCCTTACCTTGCCCACGATGCTGACCTTAATCAAACTGTTGATGCTTTAAAAAATAGTTTTTTGGAGTATCTTTCTAATGGTCTGACACCATCAGGTGCTATTCGCACACTGATAGAGCAATATCCCCAAATTACGATTATTAACAGTGGTGAAGACTGGTTAATTGTGGAACTGCTAAAAGCCGCTTATCCTGATATGGAACGTCAAGGAATAGGGGCTTGGCTATACGAAAACCATTATCCTGAGCGAGTCGATTTGGTCAGTGATGGGATGTTTGATCAAAAAATATTGGCCTTAGCCGAACAAGCAAAGATCAGGTAATACGGTTTCAGCATAGCCTATAATTTCTTCATCGAAAAGACTCTGATCATCTGCCACTGACTCAATATTGATATACATTGTCTTTGCGCCTGCATATTGAGCCGACCGAACAAACTGTGATGCCGGAGATACATTTCCCGAAGTGCCTATTGCCAAAAACAAATCACACTCCCTCAGTGTTTTTTTAGCACTCCAAGATTCAAAGGCGGGGATTTGCTCGCCAAATAACACAATATTAGGAACCAAAGGGCTACCACAGAGAGGGCAGGAGGGTTGTTGTTGCTCATAACTCTGTTGGTCGTCAAAAGGCTCAAAAGCGCACTCTGTATTCGAGCAACGTGTTTTTTGAATATTGCCATGAAATTCAATCACATTGGTATTGCCAGCAGCGGTATGAAGCCCGTCTACATTTTGGGTAATGAGATGTAAACTTTGATCAGGCTCCAAATTCTTTTCTAGCTTTGATAAAGCGTAATGTGCGGCATTAGGTTTGGCCTGAATGATTGATTGCCTGAGAGGGCCAAACAAGGCCCATATTTTTGATGGATCGTCCTTTAGTCGGTCTATATGCCCATATTCATTGATATCATGCTCATTCCATAGCCCTCCAGGGCCACGATAAGTTTTAAGACCAGATGCGGCTGAAATACCCGCCCCTGTGAGTATTACTATATTCTTATAGCCGGTAATTTTCATTGTATGAGTCTTATCAATAGGAGAAAGCTTAAAACACGTAGTTTGTCATTCATCAACTTTAGAATAAAAAACAATCTCCATGCAATTATTGTAGTTATAACATGGTTTGATAACTGACCTTCGATTATAAATTCAACGAAAGTATATTTTTTCACTTAAAATTATAATAACTAGCGAGAGATAGGCCCATATTCTGAGTGCTGAGTATTATTGAGTATATCCAGTGGTACTAGCCCGCATTTTTCAACGGCTAATAAGCCCTGTTTATTGTTTTCCAAAATATCGCTACGTCTAACATTCATATTAATATATAAGCCAGGTGCTATTAGCGCGCCTCGGATTGGGCGGGATAGATGGTCAATATCTTTTAAAAAGTAAAGTTTTGTGTAATTGTTTAACCCGATACAGCTATTCAATTGCCGGAGAATATAATCAAAGCGGGCAATTAGTGTTGCCGCTAATTTTGAATGGATGGTGTAATATTTTTCTGTATCGAATTCAATCGTTGTTGGATTGCTTGATTCAACAGGGGCAATGGTAACGCCCGGTGGTGATGCCGCTAATAACTGCTTTGCTTTGGTCTCATAGTGGTCTATTTTACTGTTGGCTTTTTTTATTCGTCTTTCAATTTCAATTAATACCATCTCTGCATAAGGGTCATCTTTTTTGATCCCGCTCCAGATATGGCCTAATCGCTGAGAAAACTGTTCCAGGCCACTGACTTTATATTCTTTAGCTTTATTGTCTGGCTTGAATGTACCACCACTCACCAAATTTTTGGCTGCTGGCATATGTATAGTAAAAGCAAAGTGGCTTTTTAATACATTGGCTGTTTGATTATCTGTCATAAAAAAACTTCTCGTTTATGCCGTTTCTGCATAGCGTTTGGCGGCTGTCCAGACAACATTAATGGGTTGGTTCGTTTGTTTGGCAACGGTCAAGTAACGCTCTCGGTCGCTTAAGGCTTCTGACTCTTTCCAGTGCTGCCAAAGCAGTAATTCCGTGTCTTTATCACAATAGGGTGGTCTATGCTGCCCAGTGCCGGACAAATTCAAATATCGGCGGCGCAGGCAGAATTCAGTGGTGTGCATACCAAAGAGTTCACGCATCAGTCGGCTGGGCGCTTGTCGTAGCAGATATTCGTCTTCCAAGGCTCTGCTTGTTATTTCATCCTGAAGGCTATCAAGTTGGATTTGTAACTCGTCAGGATCAATCTTTAGCGTTAGAAACTGGTCGGCCCGTAAGCTGATAAACTTTTGGCCAAAGGAATCTAAGTGTCTCAATCGATTTAATAAATCAAAATCAATACCCAGAATCTCAGGGTGTTCCAGATACTCTTCTATGACACTGATAATTGACGTGGTTACTGTTGTATGAAGTTTGCTACCCGTTTCCATAATTAATATTCTCGCGTATGTAAGCACTCAAAGAGTCATCAAGAGCTATCTTCGTAACTGAAAACATTCATGTCAATCAGAAACATTACATAAAAAAAAGAACTTTAACTATATATTTTTATATGTTTTAGGAGGTTGATCAAGTAAAAAACCAAAAATGACAAGTGTACTTGGTAGACCTAAGCCCTGCCATTAGCAAAGCTACTTTCTTTAAAAGCCGCTAAGAATAGATACCTATAAGATGTTAGAGAAAGTAGTATTTGGAGAGGTGCTAAAACACCTGAGAAAATCCAAACAATTAACGCAAGAAAAATTAGCGCTCAGCTCAGGTATGAGCCGTAATAGTATCGGCAGCCTGGAAAAAGGTGAATTCAATGTCACCATTGATACCTTGTTTAAAGTGGCACAAGGATTGGAAGTGTTACCGGAAGAATTGATCAAACAAACCCGCCTTGAATTGGCCAAGCGTCAAGATCACTCATAACGTTCTAAGCTGTCTGATTGCTTACCCATAATAAACCAGCCTGTAATAGCGTAGAGTATATAGCCTTAGAAAATGAGGTTATCTATTTTGCAGCTACTGGTCAAAACAACACAATATTTTCTGTGCTTAATTAGTATGTTACTAACAGCATTATTCGCTGTGAGTATTGGTACAAAAGGCAGTATTAACACACTCTCAATTGAGTACTACGCTGGACTATTTTTATTAATATCAATTGGTTTATGTATTGATATTAGCAAGTATCTATTTTGGTATTACCGTAAAAAACATACACTGTATTTATGCCTTAGTGGTTTTTTAGTAGGGTTTTCATGGTTGGCCAGTGTTGCTTTTTTTGTATCGCAAGATACCGATAATATTGCAGTCAATCAAAAAAAATCATCGGCGTATATTGCCAACCAAAAAAGAATCCTTGCCCTGGAGGTTGAAATTCAGGAAAAACGAAAATTACTCAGCAAACGCTTATCCAGTAGTTATCATAATCAGTGGGACAAAGGCCAAGAAGCCATTAAAGAGATAGAAACGCTTAACCAGGAGATGAATGCCCGCCTAAAGAGTGCAGATTCAATTGGACTGAATGATGCGCAGAATCAACTAAGTACAGCTTTTTTATTTAATACATTATCATCTTTATTGTCTGTCTCTTTTTCCTCCGCGATAAATATTGCTTATAGTATTTTTGCTTTTGTGATAGAGATATGTGCATTAGGTGTAATGAGTTTATCGCAAGTGGTTAGTATTAAAGCAAAAGAAGATAGTTATAATAGGGACGAGCATGAAGTGAGTAGTTTAAAAGCCAAAATTGATAAAAATGAAATGATCAAAAAAATTAAAGAAGATATACTATCTGGAAAAGTTAAACCACTAGTCACCAAGATTATCGAAAATTATCCAATCCGTTATAAGGAAGCCAGATTGATATTAGACGATTTGGAAGGCGAGGGGAAAATTAAAGTGAAGAATAAGCGTTATAATCTGATATAGCTGACTAATATTCATATTCTATTAAGAAAATAGCCTCTCTCTTGCCAAGACCTGGAAAAGTCACTTTTTCAGATGTTGAATTTTTATGGTATTGACTTGATAAAAAATCAGTTTGCAGAGTTTTCCAGTCAATATTATTTTGACTGCCAAAGTATTTGAAAATATCGGGAATAGCCAGAGCATAACCTTTACTGGTTGCACAGATATAGAGATGAATTTTATCCGTACTATCGATTATGTTGTTGATAGCCCTTTTGACAGTTTCGTATAATTCTTTACCGCAGCTCTCCAGAGAATTCTCTGTTGTAATTTGATGATGACTATTAATAACTAACCGCCCAAGGGGTGAATTGATATCTGGGGTGGTGCTGAGTTCAAGTACAGTGTTAAATGCTTCGTTATTATTATATAGCCAGTTAAGGCAAGAATGATTAAAAATAAGGGATAATAAAGTAATGGGCATTAAACCATGTCCGCGAGTCGGTAGTTTTTTAATAGTATAAAGACTTCCCTGTGGAATAAGACTGTGATAAGGATTCCATTTTACATGCTGGTCACTTTTATCTTTATAGGTCACCTCAAACTCAGACAGGTTAGGTAATCTATATAATAAGGCCGCTACAAAAATAGCATAAGTCCATACATCTTTTTCTTTACCAATATCCTCTGGTTTTGAGCCTATAGGTAAAATGTAAGATCGTCTAAGTTTTAACGCATCAACAACTGCTTGTAATTGCTGTTTTATTGTCGAAGTACCAACGACCTGATAAATTGCCAAAAATACCTCAAGCGGCTGTTTATAAAATAAAGAAAAATACTCATTGGGTAAAGCCACTAGCGATTTAATATGCTCTACATAACGAGAATAAAGTTCTTTTTTTAAGAGATTTTCACCTGAGTATGCAGCTTTATAATCAGCTCTATTTTCTACTAATTTCATTTCCGCTTCTTTTTTCAATGAATAACCCACAAAGAGTAACAGAATAAAAAATAGATACCTAAATTTACATTTCAGAGATTGATAAAGGTAAAGTATTTTCTTGGGTGAGTGAGCGTAGAGGTGAGGGATTACTTATTATTGGGGTAACGCGAATCGTTTTTGATTTTTTCCGGTGGGACTTGTAGCAGGTTGAGAATTTTATCGGATAGGTAGAGGTGGGGGTTGTTTAACATATCCTTGTGTAGATGGGCCGTTGGATGTACCGAGCCAGACTTGCGGCTATTTGTTATTTCTTGCTTTAGGGTATCGTTTAGTTCATTGGCAACAAGGCTTGCATAAGAGCCGTATGCTGCGAAGTCATCAGCTGTAAACGTCAGGTTTGAATCCATCGTCATTGTCCAGCATTCCAGTTTGTTGGCTTATTTAATACCAAGTATACTTGGCTAAAATGTGTTGCTATGATACGCTTAATTCTGTTTTATTGCCAACAAGTAGCAGAGTAACAACAGCAACAATAGAGGTAATTTGGCGCGTTAAATAACAATAATCTGGCTATATGCCGCATATATAAAGGCGAGGAATAACCGCATTGTTCAGTGATAACCTTTACATCTTGTTATTTGTCGCTTTTACCTTTTTATCTTATTTTTGCTAAGTTAGACTACAAATTTATAAACTGCGAGTTCATTTATAAGTAATATTTTTTGATGAATTTTGTGCCAACAATCTCAATGATCGGTAATTTTAGTTGAGGTCGTTGAAAATGCTGCCAAAAGAAACATCAGTATAAAACCAATAATACCATCATAGAATTAGATTCTCATAGATGGAAGGCGGTTCATTTGTTCTAGGCTCACTTATTGGGAGTGGGCCAGTTAATTGATGTATCAAACTTTATAACTTCTATGATATGAGCGAATCTTATTTTTCAGAAACCTATGCAGAGGCACGCCAGCGATTCAAAGAGGCTGCTACTGCTGTAGGTGCAAGCATCAATTCATACCGGATAGATTCAGAATGCCAGGATGAACTCGCGATTGATGTAGCGATTATTGGCCCCGATACTGCACCAACTGTTGTCACTTCATCGGGGGTGCATGGTGTGGAAGGCTTCTTTGGTTCAGCCGTTCAGCTTGCACTTCTTAACCAATTCCAAGAAACGAATATTCCACCCAATATTAGGTACGTTTTAATCCACGCGGTTAACCCTTTCGGATTTTCACGTTTTCGGCGTTTTAATGAGGATAATGTTGACCTGAACAGAAATTTTCTAACAGAAGAGGGCAGATTTAAGGGTACGCCAGACGCTTATGTACGCCTTAATAGATTTCTGAATCCAGAGTCGCCACCTTCCCGTTTTGAGCCGTTTAAATTGAAGGCCATGTGGAATATTTTCCGCCACGGCTTACAGCCTCTCAAGCAAGCTTTGGCAGGCGGGCAGTACGATTATCCGCAAGGTGTCTTTTTCGGCGGTCATGGGCCATGCCAATCCACCAGAATTATTTACGATAACTGCGATGCTTGGATGGGCGAATCAAATCAGGTCGTTCATATTGATTTACACACTGGCTTGGGAGCATTTGCAAAATACAAATTACTCCTTACGGAGTCTGCTGATTCAATAGACTATCCCTGGTATACCAAAGTCTTTGGTAAGGACTCTGTAGAAGCGATGGGTGCGCCACACATTACTTCTTATCAAGTGAATGGCATTTTTGGTGAATGGCTACAGAAACACTTTGCCTCTCGGCAGTATCGCTTTGTCACAGCAGAGTTTGGCACTTATGACATTATTCGAGTTTTTGCAGCCATTAGAGCTGAAAATCGTGCGTATCATTATGGCGTAGAAGATAGTCCTGCCTATCAATCGACTAAGGCAGAAATGTTGGAGTGCTTTTGCCCCAGTGATACTTCGTGGAGGAAACAAGTGATCGAGTTCGGCCTGGAAATAATCAATCAGGCAACACAGGCTTTGGAAATTGAGGTAGCGTAGCTATCCCTACAGAAAAGCTATCCCTACAAAAAACCATGATCAAAGATATAGCGGTTGAAACGATGATACATCAACAAGAGGAAAGTTAGGTGAATTTATTTATGGTTATTGTAAATGTAATGTCTAAGTTAGTGATTATTATCTTATCCATCGTAATTTTGACTGCTTGTGGTGAGCATTCAGCAGTTATTAAAAGAACAGATTATGGAACCGCTCATATTTCTGCAAAAAATTATGGTTCATTAGGTTTTGGGCAGGGTTATGCTTATGCAGAAGATCGATTTTGTACTTTAATGGATCAAATTGTCAAAGTACGTGGAGAAAGGTCAAAATTTTTTGGCCCTCATTTTAACAATCAAGCTCAAGACCAGCTTAATTTGGTCTCTGATTTTGCCTATCAATCACTGGCTTTAGTTGAAAATGCAGAGCAATCATTTCTCAGCCTAAGCATTAATGCTCAGGATATGATAGCGGGATATGTTAAAGGTTTTAATCATTATCTTAAAAACACAGGTATAGAAAACCTTATCGGTGAATGTAATAACGCAGAATGGGTTTCCCCAATCACTGTGGATGATTTGGTTGCATACTATCTTGATGTGGCAATGCTGGCGGGAACACGTAATTTTATATTAGCAGTTGGTGGTGCTCAGCCACCTGTATCGATAGCAGAAGTTAAGTCGATTAAAGATGATATTCAGGTATCCACCGTCAATAAACATTGGCCTAATATTCCAAAAGACGTTGCGAGCAATGGTATTGCATTGGGTAGTGATCGAACCCGTGAAACAAATAGTTTATTACTTTCCAATACTCACTTACCTTGGGAGGGTGAGCTTAAATACCATGAAGTGCATTTAACAATACCGGGAGAGATCAATGTTGCAGGTGTCAGCATAGGTGGAGCGGTTGGGGTACAAATAGGCTTTAACCGCAACCTCGCCTGGACGCATACGACCTCACCCTCAAGTCAGTTTGTTATTTATGCACTTACCCTTGGCGATAGCCCTACTGAATATATTGTTGATGGTGAGCTTAAGAATATGGTTGCCAGGGAGGTCGCCATTGAGGTGAAAGGGCTTGGCACTCTTAGCCAAACGATGTATTACACCGAATATGGCCCTGTCGTAGAAATTCCTGGCTTGTTGGATTGGAGCGAGCGCTCTGCTTTTGCTATTCGTGATATGAATGCAAACAGTATTGATTTTATTGATATGTTTTTAGCAAAAGCCAAGGCAAAAAATGTTAAAGAAATAGAGAATATCTACAGTAGTATTTATGGTGTTCCCTGGAATCACACCTTAGCTACTGACAAAGGCGGAAATGTGCTTTATACCGATGCCACGCTTGTACCTAATTTTAATCCGGTAGTAGAAGCAGGTTTGGTTAAAGCCATTACTAACCCTTCGACACCACAAGAGTTTTTGGCTGCTCAAGCGTATCAGAACAGAATTTTGATCGTCGATGGTAGCAATTCTCTATTCAATTTGGTTAGTGATCCCAATGCTACGAAATCGGGTGCCATTCCCTATAGTAAAGCGCCTAAACTGATACGCACCGATTATGTGACAAACTCTAATGATAGCTATTGGATACCTAATTTAGACGCTCCTTTTGATGGTAACCAATTTTCCTTTTTTTACGGGCAAACGAATAGTGAACTGTTATTGAGAACGCGGATGGGCTTTACTCAAATAGAGGAAGTTGGTGCGCCTAATCAAGAGGAGCTACAACAGCTTTTACTTTCTAATCGATCATTGACCGCAGATTTATGGCTGACTGCTCTGATTAGTGATTGCTCTTCTAATCCAACGGTGACGAATAGTGTAGGTGTTGATGTTAATGTCTCAGAAGCGTGTGGCATCTTAAGCACATGGGATGGGCGCTTTAACACTGACAGTATAGGGGCTGTTTTATTTAGACAGACTTTATCGGGCCTTGTAGATAGCAGAGGTTTTGTAGATGCTTCACTCTATGGAATTCCATTCGATGCAAATTCTCCTATTACTTCACCCAGCGGATTGAGCGATAAAGGTAAAGCGGCTTTGTTGGTCAATTTTGCTGATGCCATTACATTCATTAAGCAGAATGAAATTCTTGGCGAAGATGGGCGCGATTTATTCACTCTCGATACTCGCCTGGGAGACCTCCAGTTTACAATAAAAGGCAATGAAAAAATTGAAATTCATGGTGGGCTACCTGATGTGGACGGCATATACAACAAATCAGAGTCATTTTCCTATGGTCTGGGTACACTGAATACGACTAGACTCGCTGGTTCTAATGTCGATTTA
Organism: Cellvibrionaceae bacterium; assembly: GCA_050633825.1. Classification (GTDB taxonomy): domain Bacteria; phylum Pseudomonadota; class Gammaproteobacteria; order Pseudomonadales; family Cellvibrionaceae; genus CANLBN01. The sequence goes on from JBOEHG010000055.1 coordinate 18,059, forward strand.
GCTTTAGACTCAAAAACAGACTTATCATCAAATGGCTATCAAGTTAATTATGGCTCATCATATATTATGACGGTAGCCTTAACAGATAAAGGCCCAGTGGCTAATGCCATTATGACTTATAGCCAAAGTGAAGATATTCGCTCTCCATATTTCAAGGATCAAACAGCATTATATTCTAAAAAGCAGTGGCGCTCGGTTCCATTCTCGCCCAAAAGTATTCAGGAGAATTTACAAAGTATTTTATATATTAGCTCAGAGGCAGAAACTGATCTTTAAGATCGGTTGCTTCGCTGCTTCGCTGCTTCGCTGGGAAGGTCTATCGATAAAATGAAAATAAAAATCAACGTATTAATTTTTTGTTTTTGTATGTCATCATACTCAATTGCTGAGGATATCGATTTAGATATTGACTCTGAAACGCCAAAGTTTATCACGCCTGTGAAAACTTCTGACCGTTTTGATTCGCCCAATAGTGTCACTCTGCTAGAGCAAGATGATTTGAAAGCACTGGGTATCTTTAAGGTTACCGATGCCATGCGCTTAGTGCCAGGGATATTGGTATCTGAGACGCATGGTAATAAGGTATTTGTTGAATATCATGGGGGAAATCGCTATCGCTCTCGCCGTACACAGCTACTATTTAATTCACAAAAGTTCAGCCGCCCTGTAGATGACGAAATTTTATGGCCACGTTTACCGTTTGATATTCGTGACTTGTCTTATCTTGAGGTGATTCGTGGTAGCAGTGTGGTTGATTTTTCTTCAAATTCATTCACATCAGCGATAAACTTGGCTCAAGATCCGGTTGCACTACGGCCTAATGCCTTCGCCTCCGGCCAATATGCGTCTAATGATGAGCATGACTTTTCAACTTCCTTTCGCTTTAACATCAATGAATCTATAAACCATTTTCGATTCCGTGGATTAAAAAATGTTGGGGCCAGTGATTCTCCACAGTCTAACTCGTTTCTCGATGAACAGGAAGGGTATAGCTTTCTCTGGAATGGTGAAGTAGAGACTGGTTCTGGCTTATTGGACTGGTCTCTTGTTGGTGCTGACTTTGAATTTGAGTACCCTACATTAAATGCGTTGGGAAATGCGGATAGTGAGGCAGCTCTTGAACTTGCGGGTGTATCTTACCCATTTACCGCCAGTGAAAAGACGCTTCGCTTTGCGATAGAGCACTCTGGCACTTATAGCGGAAAAATCGATATCGACTGGAATTATGGTTTGTTACTTTCAGGATTTGATCGAGATCAGATTATACGTTTTTGCTTACCCGCCTTTATCTATGATCCAATTTTGGCTGAACTCGATACCAGTGATAATGTGCAGATAGTATCGGCTGATTTTGATTTATTAATCGCAAGTAGTCTTATAACGGGAACTGGTCAGCTTAATGAGTCTATACTGAGTCCGTTAACATCCTATCAGCTTGATCTTCTTGATCAGTTTGGCTCCATTGTCCAAGGTGCTGGCCAAGCCGCCGCCACTGAAAACCTGTGTGGGAACACCAATCAAAACTTCTCCGAAGAGCGCTCCAATTTATTAGGTGGCATGACTTTTCATTTTGATAACGCCAAATTATCAAGTAATTTTAACTTTCAGCATTTTACGGTAAATAGCGACACATTTTTTGATGGCGAGCACAATCGTACTTCAATCGAGTGGGCAAACGATCTTTTGTATAAGCACGACGATAAGCTATCAAGTCACCTCGGTTTACTGGCTGAGTACAATTCAGATATTGATGATACCTTTGTATCTTCCCGCTATGCACTGAATTACCGTTTTACCCCGCTTAACAATATCATGTTTAAAGTCGCTCAATCCTATCGGTTACCATCAGTATTTGAAACCAATAAAAAATTACAATACCGTGTTGCCTATCTTGATGGACAGGCTGATTACAATGGTAATACCGAGTCGGATGTGCTGCGGCTGACTATATCCCCTGACCTTGATCCCGAAAAAATTATTACAAGGGAGATTGAATATACCCACGCTAATAACATCGGATCGATTTTCAGTTTTAAACTATTTGATGAAGACCGTTATGACCTTATTTCGCAGCCGGATGGTTATGTTGTTAATGATCTGACCAATTCGGGATCAGTCAATATTAGAGGTTATGAACTGGGCTTTCGACAAGAAGTTTCATCATTAAATGACCTTGTGGTTGGTGGTAGTTATGCTCGTATTGATACAGAAACTAATCAGATCGAGGAATTATCTATCGCTGCTGATTGGGTTGGCAGTTTCTGGTCTATTTTGCCATTATCTGAGACATCAACCATCGGTTTTGTTCATTATCGAAATGATGAAATTGCTGGAGAAGATTACAAAAGAACGGATGTTAATTATACCAAGGTCTTTCAATTAAATGGTTATGACCTGGGGTTAGGTATCAATTATCGTCGATATCCCGACAGGCAAATTAACTACTCACAGTTTTCTGTTTCAGACCCATTGATTACGAATTATAATGATAACGAAGTCTACAATCTAACTTTGTCATTAACTTATTAATACCAAATAACTTTTACAGACCAAAGATGATTGAGACGTTACCCGGCTTTTAGTCCTTATCTTTCTTTTGTGAAAGACTACCTATGATTTTCTTAGTTTCCTCTCTGGATTTTTTTATGTCGTCCAGCATAGAATGTAAGTGGATAGAAGAGAAGGGGTTCTTTCTTAAGGTAGTTTTAAAATGATCATCCATTTTAATCATAGGTTCCTCTTCACTACCCCCTATCATAGAAATAAAAATAGTGTTTGCTAGTGCTGTTGATTTTTTTATTTTTGCAAGCAATGGATTGTTTTTAAGCTTTAGGATATTGAAGTCTATAAATACCAAATCTGGTGCAGACTCAATGATTTTAGATAGCCCATTTTCTGGTATAGAGTATACTTCGCACTTTATACCATAGTTAGACAGTATGGATTCTAATGCCAAACAAGTGCCTTTTTCACTATCTATAATAATAGCAGTGTAACCCACCATACTAAAAGCAGAAGTATCTGAAAATGATGTTACCAACTCAATAGGAATAGATAAACTAAATTCAGAACCAAGCCCTATTTTTGAATCTACGCTAACGTTGGCATTTATGGCATCAAGTAATTTTTTAGCATAGTAAAGACCTAGCCCTCTGCCTTCATGCAGGTCTACTTTTTGCTCTTTTAATTGTATATGTTTATTAAATATTTTTTCGGTCTTGTTATCGGAAATGCCAATGCCCGTATCTTTAATTGAAATTTTTAGATTGCTGTTTTCGATTTCCCAGGATAAGGTTACTGATCCTTCTTCTGTAAATTTCAGTGAATTATCGAGTATATTTTCAACTATGCGTGACAGTTTTTTATAGTCAAAATAAGCAAACTCATCCTTTTGATAGTTGTTAATATTAACTAATTTAAATGAAATACCTTTATTGTCAAAAGGCTCTTTAAACATATTGTAAAAAGAGTCAAAGAGAACTGAGATGTTAGTAACCTCTCTATTGTTTTCAAGCTTTTGCTGTTGAAATTGATTGAAATTAAATAGCTCTTCAGTAACTGAATGAAGCGTTTTCGATGAATAGTAACAAGCTTCAATTTTTTCTATGGAGTGATACTTGACTTTATTGCTCTTAATTTCATCATAAATAGATTCAAGTAGCTTTACTATTATCCCTACAGGTCTTCTAATGTCATGTGATATGGCTTTAATAAAATCGTCTTTGAATTTCTCAGCTTCTTCGGCCTTATTTTTCAAAGATACAGTATTTTCTATTATTTTCTTTAGCTCTTTTTCATTATGGTTTTTAAAATAGAGAAAGCCCAGAATAACAAATAAGGCAGCCACTCCTAATATAAGAGCAGTATAGAGAAAATGACTTTTAATTTTTTTGTCTATATGCTCTGTTGAAAAGTAAATTTTAATAAAGCCTACTAATTCTTGAGAATGGCTATTTTCTTCTGAAAACTCATCAATTTTTATGCCATCAAACGGTAAAAATACCTCATATTTTTTAGTGTTGATGGTTATATTTCGATTATTTTCTTTATCTTTTCGGTAGAGAACCTTTCCATCACTATCGCTAACCTCTAAAGCATATATTTCTTCATTCTTTATCAGCTTATCGACTTGTTGTGTGATAAGTACAATGTCGTTTGAAATGATTGCAAATTGAAGACTGTTTAATATTCCATCGGATAATGCTTTTTGAATTTGAGCAGCGAATTCTCTTTGTAAATTGTGGTTTAAAAATTGAACAGCAATAAAGGATATGGATAGCCAAATTGAAATCGAAATAGTTATCAACGATGCAAGCTTAATTCTTTTTAGATATCCTTTCATTGGCTACCTCCCTCATATATATTAAGGTTAAACAGCTTCATCATAGATTTATTGGTCTTCACCGTAATATTGTTTGGTTCTTCCCTGGTGTCATCGGTAATTTTTTTATTTTTATGTAATTGACTTGCTAGAGTAGCTATAGAACTGATGGTCTCTTCTTCATTAGGTGTAATTGAAGCTACACTACCAGCTCTTAGTAATGACGGTGAGGTTGTGATCGTTGGAATTCTTTTTCGGGATAAAGCTTCAATCACGAAACGAATTTTTTTAGAGCTATAAATCTCCTTGTTTTTGGTAATAAGCATTATATCCATGTCTTTTTTAATCAATGCTCTTATGCTATCAAAGACATCGTTTTTACTGTGCTTAATTGGAATCAATGTGTTGTTAGAGTTACGGAAAATGCTTTCAAGGCTGCTAATAAATTCTATGTCACTATCACTATATAAAATGCCTACCTTAGCTGAACTAAAGTGTTTTGAGAAAAATGACAATATTTGCTCAGGGGATGGCTCAGAGTAATAAGGAAAAATTTCATCTTCGGCTTTGTTGATATTTGTCGTATGGGGAATAAAGGATGTGATAATTTTTATATCTGCTTTTTTTGATGCCTTATAAAAAGCACTGGAGCCAATAGTGATAATGATGGAATTGCTTTTTTCTTCTAAGTCCAGCTCATTTCTAATTTGCGAATTGACAGTAATTTTTTCTTGTATTCTTTTTGCTATATCCATGCTGCGAGAACTATCAGAGGTTAGTATGGTGATATCAGCATGGCAATTTAAAGAGGAAATTAGCAGAAATGCAACAAATAAATCCTTAATTCTATGGATACTTGCCGGTCGTATATTTATTAATAACGAGCGAATAATAACAACGGTAGAAAGTAGGGCGCTTATCGCAATTGGCCGTTTGCGTAAACAGAGTACCCTGACCATTGGCTGCATCCTGATATTACAACAAATTGTCTTTGGCTAAAATTAGCAAGCTAAGAATTTGTTTTTCTGCTTCATTAAAATCGGAGTGAATATTATTTTTAAAGCAATGGCTGGCTATTCGATAATAGATAAGGCGTATAGCGTCTTTTGATATATCATCGTTGGTGTCAATATCATTAATTTTGGCGACTTCCTCAACTTTTAAAATAATTTGACTGGTTAAAACAGGGTCTTGTTCTAAGAACTCTGTTAAGGAAAAGCTATCCTCGTCTGAACTTTCAAAAGGGTTTTGTTCGCCTGTTAGCAGGTAACTGGCCAATTGATCTTCACTGACTACTATTCTTTTTTCTTTTAGTGAATCGCTTAGGTAGTTTACGAACTTTGAGAAAGAATCTATTTGTTTGGGTGGCCGGTCAGCCTCCACTACCAACCTCGCCCCCGATTTACTAAGCCCTGTCGAATCGGCTATCACTGAAACGTACTCGCGAGGTTTTATACCCAATTCACTAAAAATTACCCCAAGTCTGTCCATAAAGCCTGGTGCATGAGCCGGGGTGTGCTTTTCTTTATCAGCTATTTTTTCTGCAATTTTCGCCATAATAGAATAAAAAATCTCATATATATGCAAAAAAACAATATAAAGTGCATAAAAAAGTGTTTTTTAAGTTCTTTTAAAAGTATATTATAGGTTTAGTTTAATGCGTTAGCAACCAAGTCAATGAATTATATAGTAAGTGGATAAGCTATGGTTTATAGATATAGCAATAATCACAATAAATCGTTAGGCGGTGTCGTAGAAAAGAGGGAAGACATTAATTTTATTGAAAACAATGAAATATGTGTCAGTGAAAGCTTTGAGAACCCCGAAGGCATAGAGACTGTTTTTCGGCGTATTTCACGTTACGTTTATCAAAATATAGAGATGGCCTTTCCAGAAATTGATTATGTCACTATAGAGCTACTAGTGGCATCTGGGCCAGACCGTAACTTTTTGTCAATTTATGATTGCAAAGTCAAAAATTTATCCGAAGAGCAGTTTTTAACCCTGATATTTGATGCGGAAGTCGTGGATCAGTTAGAGCATTACTTTCTAAAAGTCTATGAAATCGCTTTACAGGGTATTCAGTTCAATAAGGCAAAAATTACAATAAAAAACTCCCCTTCATTTACTTTCTTATTTGAATATAAGTTTGATTCTGATTTCGAGTGGTTTAAGAACTTGCATTCCTCAAGCGATGAGTATTCAAGGTTAAGCTCTTGTATGGAAGATAAAATTCAATCCTGGGATGGCTTGTCAGAAGGTTGCCCAAAAAAATGGATTCATTAATAGCTTGTTATTGGAGGCTAACGATTTGTATCTCATTAAATTTACTAATAATCAATCGAGAAAATTTATTATCACTAATAAAGAGTCCCATGTTGTAGCCTTAATAAAGCTATTGGGAATTGAAAATATAACAGTAAAAGTCAAATATACTGATGAAAATTAAAGAAATTTTCCCTCTTCCTTTCTTCTTTAAAGAAAATAAGCAGGAAGACTCAAAAGCATTTTATATAAACCTATTATGTTTATTGATGCTCTTCATAGCTATTGATTTTCTAATGATATTTTTTGTTTATTTTAATTCGTAAACATGAATGGCAAGTTATTAGTGTAGGAAAATTATGTTTGAGCAGTTGGATGATGATTACTTTGATGACTTCTATCAGCGTAAAGCAAAAAGCACTGGTATGAGTCACCAAATTATTGATGTGGCTGCACTCTCATTATCCTCAAATACAATTGAATATCAATCTAACCTTATTTTTTCTTGCACTAAGTTGGATGGGCTAACCTTTTATAAAGCCGTTGTAGGCTTTGAAGGGGTTGATTGCTTCTTATTAACCTGTCAGTGCAATTCTCAGATAAAGCCTGAAACCTATATCCAATGCTCTTCGTTACTAGAGGCATCAAAATTTTCTAAGATATTGAGCTTTGTTTTATCTGAGTTAAAAGTGGATTTTAATAAGTTATGTTGGGTCAATACAACATTGTCTGATTGACAATCGCCATTGGGTTATAAGTAATGAATAAGATAATAGTTTTTTGCATCTTATATTTGGCCGGTAACTTTTCCCATGCTGATGAATGTACGGACTTGCTCAATGCTTATACTACCAGCTTAGAAGATAGTATTGCTAAAAGTGCTGATGAGAAGAAAAAGGAAGAGCTGGTCGATAACCTTGCAAGGATAAATCACTATAGGCAGACGATGGAAGACTGTGATGCCCGGTATGAGATGCTATATTTTCTGTACAAAGACGACCCCAATCACCCCATTCATTTCCTGCCTAAAGATCATTATATGCAGTAAAAATTTATGGAATCTCTGATCAAGTCATTCCCGCGCAGGCTGGAATCCAGTAGGCTATTGATTGATATAGACTCCCGCCTTCTCGGGAGTGACGATTAGTAAGTTAATCAGAGGTTCCTTATGTTTATTCGGCCCTTTTAAATATACAGGTCAAAGATGCTTTTTCCACTGTGCAATTCACCAGCTCCCAACCTTGCTCACCAGATTTATTTAATTTTCTAGTGATTACATCGTCACCCAGTAGGCCGATAGTTTTTACCTGATATTCCCATTGTTGAGCGTTAACTGTATGACTAACGGTGAAAAGTAATATTAATAAAATGACTGATATGCTTTTCATTATTTCGACCTCTATAAATTGTAAAAATAGTCAATTCTAAAAGTATTCCGGTATTTAATTCTTTGTCTTGTTGCTTTTGATTAATCGGTAATGCTTAAGATATTATCAAGTCTGTAACGTTTAAGTATTCCTAGAATCTTATTTTTATAGAAGAATTACCATTAACGTTAACAGAGGATATCAAATTGCAGCAAGAGAAGAAAAGTTTAAGCCATCTCATCGATAGTGTCACAGAAAAGCTAGATGCTTTGATAGCGGCTACACTGGATAAAAAAATCACCCCGAAAATAAGCAGCGAAATCACTTTATGGAATACTGCTAATATAGCAGAATATTTGGGTGTAACCCATAAATACACGAGCGAATATATTGTGACGCACCACACATTTCCAAACGCGATACGGATACCAACCAAAAATGGCAAAAAAGGGCACCCGCGCTGGTACGCGGGCGAAGTGGTTGAGTGGGTTAAAAAATACAAAGAAAAATAACGCTTTTCCCTACATCTAAATAACGGCTATCTATTACATTGTATTTGTTTGGTTTATATTAAGTTTTTTAAACTCCTTCAACAGTTCTTTGGCCACCGAAGAATAATCTAATTCCTCTTTCTCTTGAGTATCCTCTGGTTGAGTATCTATTTTTAGTGCCAGCTCTCCCGCTGTTTTGTTGTAATATGTGAGCAGTTCGTTGATATTTCTATGGCCTGTTACTGCTGCTAATTCTAAAACATGCAATCTGTCTGCAAGCCGAGTAGTAGCCTCATGTCTTGTATCATGGAAAGTTAAATCCTTAATTCTGGTTCGTAAACGATACCGCCTAAAAATTGTACTCAATGATCGGGAAGTCAGTTGGAAGATAGCGATATCATCATCTACGGGCTTAGGCAATTTTTTAATTAGCTCAATTGCCCTATTTGATAAAGGTATATCTCTTTGATCTCCATTTTTGGTTTTTAACAGACGGGCAACACGGGCATCATAGTCAATATTCGATGAAGTAAGACTACAAATTTCACCTGCACGCATAGCCGTTTCAATGGCAAATAAAAATGCAACGCAGACAAACTCGCGTTTATATTGCAATGCAATATCATCTCGATAGCCTAATACAAAGCAAATCTCCTCGATTTCTTCTGGCGATATCCGGCGAAAGCGGGCAGGTGGATTTTTAGGGCGTTCCAAGTCTTGCATAGGGTTGAGGGACATCCAGCGCCAGCGTCTGGCACAGGTCAGTGCATGACTGATTAGGTTAAGTTCGCGATTGACTGTTGAAGGTTTCACCTTCACTAACCGCAGATTAATCCAATCTTCAATATCTTCCCGTTTGGACTTAGCCAGCTTCAGAGCACAGAGGGCAGGGTACTTTTCAATCAACATTTTCAGCCGAATTTGTTCCCAGTGAGCACCGTCTTTTTTCACTGATATCTCATTGGAATAACGTGTAAACAAATCCTTGAAGGTACGGGTATTGTCTATCACTGCTTCCAGTTTGTTTAACTCTGACTCTCTTTCCTGTGCCCATGATTTTGCTTTTTTCGCGGTAGGTAGAGTTTTAGAGTCTCTGATGCCGTTAACGTAAACACTTGCACGAACACGACCATTTTTAAGGGTTTCAAATGATGCCATAGCTTATAACCTCTCTACGGATTTACTCGGGTAATTCTCGGGTAAAATCCGGGTAATTGGGAATGGAGTTAAAGGTTTATATGCCGGACAAAAGGGCGATTTTGGGGTTTTCTAAAATTTATAAAAATCTTAAAAAAACCAATAAAATCATAGAAGTAGGAAGTATTAGGAAATAAATGCAACCATTGTCATTGGTGCATTAATCGAATGGTGCCCTGCGAGGGAAG
>JBOEHG010000056.1:0-60269 GCA_050633825.1 Cellvibrionaceae bacterium
GGCATGATTGTCATGTTTATGAAAAGGCTAGTGTCAACACCGATCAACACACTAATGCAAGCAATGGTATCTGTTATCAACGGCCAGTTAGATACTAATATTAAAGAGTTTGACAGGAAGGACGAGTTAGGAAAAATGAGTCAATCGTTGGTTTTTTTTATTAACTTATTTAAAGAAAATAAAAAAATATCAGAAGATGCGCTTCGAGTTCAAACTGCTTTGGAAAGTTCACCAATTGCGACATTAATGACGGACAAAGATGGTGATATTCTATTTTTTAATCAATCAATGAAAGATAATTTAGATGAGTTTTGGGGTGACTTTTCATCTGTTTTTAGTGATAAGGAGCTATACGGTAAAAATATTAACGATGCTGTTAGTGATGGTGCTGTCAAAGAAAAAATGACCTCTAAAGCACATCAAAGAGACAATGTGGCTGTCGGTAAAAGAACGTTTGAATTAGTAATTTCGTCGGTTAACAATAAAGATAATGAGCTAATAGGCAGTATTAGTGAATGGAGAGATATGACAGACATTTTGCTGAAGAAAAGAATAGATGATGATAACAAGCAAAAAGAAATTTTAATTGCTAATGAGAATAAACGGATTAGAGACTCCCTTAACGATGTATCAACAGGCGTTATTATATTAGACACAGATTGCAATGTTATATTTTCTAACAAATCTTCAATATCTATTTGTGAAGGAGTGGGTTTTGAAAGTTCGAATATAAATGGTTTTGTTCAAGAGATACCCAATAATTTAAAAGAAAATTTTGCTGGCGGGTTTTGCAATAAAATTATTGAATTAGAAAGCCATGTTGTCTCGTTGACAGCAAGTTCTGTAAAAGACAACTCTGGTGAATCGCTAGGAATAGCACTTGAAGTGAAAGACATAAGTGCCGAAAAGAGTATCGAAAAAGAGCTGGAGAATGTCGTAGAAAGTGCGGCGAAGGGTTTGCTTGATTCCAAAATAGAAACTGAAGATAAGGAAGGCTTTTTTCTTAATTTAGCAAACCAACTTAATCTCTTGCTAGAGAATGTGTCGTTATCTATCGATGAGGTTTGCTTGGTTATTTCGTCTGTCTCAGAAGGCGACCTTTCAAAGAAAATTGAAGGTCAATATAAAGGCAAGTTCTTAAAACTAAAAGAGGATACCAATACGACAATAAGTAGATTGAACGACGTTTTACATGGTATTAAATCTTCATCAAAACTAGTTGTTCACTCGTCTCAAGAAATTGCCAATGGTAACAGTGATTTAAGTAATAGAACGAATCAAGAAGCTTCTGAACTAGAGAAAACTTCAAGTGCTGTGGAAGAGATGAATGCAATCACGGTGTCTATTGCTGAATCCTCTGTTCAAACATTAGAGCAAGCAAGAAAGACTCAAGAGATAGCCAAGCAAGGGAAAATAGCAATGAAACAAGTGACGGAGGCAATGCATGAAATATCAGGCGCTAGTAAAGAGGTTATCAAGATAACATCCGTTATTAGTTCAATTGCGTTTCAGACAAACCTGTTGTCATTAAACGCATCTGTCGAGGCTGCTCGTGCTGGAGGTAAGGGAAAAGGGTTCGCCGTTGTTGCTAATGAAGTTAGAAATTTATCACAAAGTTCATCCGGTGCATCAAAAGATATTGCCGAGCAACTTAATGGGATATATGAGAAAATTCAAAATGGCCAGCAATATGTTATAGATACTGATGAAATACTGGAAAAAATCACAGATGCTTTTGATGACGTGATGCAGAAAGTGGAAATATCTTCACGGTCAATTCAAGAACAGCTTTCTGGTGTCGTTCAAATAAGCAACTCCATCAAGCATCTTGACAAGTCAACGCAAGAAAATGCACAGCTCGTAGATGAGGTGTCAGCAACAAGCGCATCTATGATGGACATAGCTAATAAAATGCAAGATGATATTGATTTTTTTAAATTTACTGAAAATTGAAAGTAATTGTAAAATCAGTTTTTGTATGTAAAAAATCACCTGCTGACATGTAGTAGTTCAGACCTGATCTGCCAGTTACCCGTTTTTCATAAGGCGCCTGTCAGTTTAGATTTGAGCTAAAATTTTTTCGGCCCAAACGGTTTTACCATCCACTAGCGTTTTCATTGGCGTCCTACCGCAATATATTTTTCCTTGATGCGTCCGATCATTATTATAATAACTAATTCATTCGCCCAGATCTTTTTGTAATTCATCAATATCACCATAGTTAATAGTGAAGCGGTAAACACATACTATAAACGAATCTAGCAGCACAACATAGAGTAGTATTTGGCACTTTTTGGTGCCTGCTTCAAACAAAGCTATCCCCCAAACCCATAGCCAACCCTTACAAGATACGCAGCACAGGGGCACGGAGGAGTGCCAGCGTTATTGGCTGGCAAGCTCCTTGCGGCTGTGATGGGTATCCGTACACTGTTGGCGTAGGGTTTGGGGCTTCTCTTCCTCCATAGAGTATCGTTAATTATTTATACCGAAAGCAATTAACATTCATAACAGCCTGTTAAAATAATAACGTTATCCCTATTAAAGATAAGCCCTAATAAAGCGATAGCTATGCCACCCCCGTTTCTTCATTTTGTCCAAAAAATGAGGAAACGGGGGTGGCAATCTATTGATTACGCTATAAAAAAAGGGGATTATTAAAGATTGCGTTGGACAAAATAATAAAAAATCTTGAAAATAATAATGAGCTGTAATAATCTAATCCCAGCATTGACGCTGTACAGACCGCTCTTTTTTTAGAGAACAGCTAGGCTAGGGTCTTTAGGTTAAGTGAATCCGCTAACCTTCATTTCAGACAGATCGGTAGACATCGACTCTTTCTAATTCAAATCATTATTTGAACATAACGTCAAATCCGTTCGTATTATTTCGGATGGTTTTCTTATTCTTAAAAATCGCACAAGCGCTTGCGCCCGCGAACAACCAGAGTCCAACTGGGGAGTGAATCAAAGTGGGTTATTAAAAATATTATTATTATTCAGTCAATCATCATTTATAGGAGAAAAATTGTATGAATACAATCTAACGCATAAACACAAAAAAATTATAGATAAACAGCAATATTGACGGCACGTTGAATGACATAGCGATTATTCATCGGCTTTTTATAGGCAATGTCTACGATTAGGGGGTAGTACCCTAGGCTATAACCGCGTCAGCGGCCATTTAATCGAGTGTTAAATGCGGCCATAAGCACTAAGCATTGATGAATGTACTCCTGGTGTAAAGCCTCAACACTTTATTGACCAGACATCGTAGAAAGTGAATATTGTTAATATATCGATAACCATAAGTAATGGATAGAACTGTGGAGACTAAGAGCTTTGTTCTCCATGCCATAATGTGTCCGTTGGTGGGCGGTATTGCCTATAAAAGTCCATCTGTTTTGAGCAGAAACAAACGTGTTGTTAATAGAAACAAAAAATAACAAAACCGTTTGATATCTCAACACTTTCGTTTTCCCCCTGTGTCAAGATAGTTGTCGCCTCATTTTTTACAGGGGGCAAAGGTTTTATAATGTCCACGAATCAAGACCCAGAAGTATTAAAAGAAAAAGCGTTAGTACGGTTAAGCCCGCCTCACAATTGGTCAGTTAGGCAGGTGGGAGAAGAAATTGGTATATGTTATACGCGTGTATGGAAATGGCGTAAGCAGTTTGAAAAAGAAGAGCTACTAGTGAAAAAAGAAAAAGCACTCGCTGACGCCGAGTGGTCTGCAGATCAAATATTTACGTTTGCCGTTTTTAGCCATAACACTTTTGTTATTGCGCTGCCAATCATAAGATTTATTGAGCAACAGTAGCACCTCTAAAGTTAGGATTCCCTTTTGTCGTGAATGTGTCAAGGATACACCTACGGGATTCGCTGTGCTCATCTCCTTGACACACCCACCGCAAAAGGAAAAGGTTAATCATGAGGTGCATAAGCCTTAAACCATCCAGAAGGATGAAGACCCAATACCCATAAAATAATAATGAATCACTAGACAAGCCTATTAAAAAAACTAATTAACGAAAAGGCCAGCACAATGTACAACTGTTACTTCCGGGCATAGCCCCGGAGGTAACAGTTGTAAAAAACAACGCAACCGTATGAAATAATTCAATAAATAATAATGAGGCATGGTCTACGGGTGGGCCATGATTAAAAAGCAGTCCATTTTTTCATTGAAGAAACCAACAAAACGCAGTACTATCATTAGCAGTTACGTCGAAAGGCGAAGACGGAAAGCCGCATCGTTGTCATGATCGTCAATTAACGAAGGCTTAAGACCTGCAACATCTCTACCTATTTCGCTTTTGTCGTCACTAGGTAAAACCCTTTCAAATCGAACCACTGCCTTTGTGGTTAATTCTACTTATCGGCTCGTACAGCGATAATCAAATCACTATGTCATTTGTTTTCAATAAGCTATGCCTTATTGCTTTTACATAGTCTTTATCAAGCGCATTTCAGCCTAGTGAGCTGCAAAGAAAAACCGAAGCCCAATCGGGTTGTTGGCAACAGCAGCAAACAGCGGGTTAATTGATACTAGAAACCTAATTGATATTTTTTATTAACAAAACGTTTTTTGACGAAGAGGATAATATTTATGATTAAAATCAGTAATCTATGACAATAGTAAAAATATATTAACAACTGAAATAAAATATTTTGTGGTATAGAAAAATATTTTTTAGCTAAGAAAATATTTTAAAAATACAAAATATTATTGAAATATTTAGTCAATATTTTGTAAAACAACCACTATTTAAAAGGAGGCAATGTGTATGAAAAGACCGTAAATAATAGACAATAACACACGGTTAAATGACTGATAAAATACCATCAGTAATCACAATCTATTGATTGTACACTCTGTGTATCCTTGGCTACAGGTCAAGTATTCAGACGGTTTAGAACAGCTAATGTTAGATTTTAGGGGGTAGTGTCCCATGATCCCGGCTTCATGCTCTGTATGAAGAATACGTGTCGGAATCGGCTCGTGTTATCACACGCACTAACCAGAACATAGCACTGAAATATTTTGTCAATATTATTGAAATATTAAAAAAATCTAACCGATCAATAGTATTTAATGGTAGCCAAATAAACAATTAACATTCTTTAATGTATGTAATGTTTTTGCCCATAGGATAGTTGTAGCCAGCGTATGATGCTCAAGATGATTTTTTGGATGAGTGGATGGCAATGGGAAAATTATGGTTCGAGCTTAAGGACTTATGTAAGAGAGAGCGAGAAGGTAGTCACACCACGCAATCAAAGCGTTATCGTGAGCTAAGACTGATTGCTAAGACGCTAGAAAGATTAGGTTATCGGCACATGACGATGCATTCATTAAAACCTAAACATATTGATGCACTAGTGAACCACTGGAAGTCTCAAGAGTTAAGTGTTGCCACGATTAAAAAGCGCTTGTCGTATTTACGCTGGTGGTCAAGAAAAGTGAACCGGAAAAGCGTCATCGCCAGCAATAACCGCTATTACGGGCTTGAGTGACAGCAATCTATTATCACTAAGCACGTTAGTTTCTTACAATAATGAAACGTTCTTTGTCGATGTGAATGTTTTAATTTGCCATCCTATCTCTCTATATTAGTCAATGACTGGTTGCAAGCCAGCGGGTAAGTAAGAGAGGTAAAGATGACAGATAAACACTCCATTAATGAATCCAGTGCTAATACACCACCGGATGTTATTGTTGAGCAAACAATGACGTCATTCGCCTTTGATTCACAGCACTTTACCCAAGAGATTGAAGAACTAGCGATTGATCCCAAGCAAGCCGAAGCCCTGTTGGAAAACCTCTGGCACATTATGGCGGGGTTTGTTGATTTGGGCTGGGGTGCCGATAGTGTACAGCTGTTGCTACCCGATTTGTTTGAACCTATTGCAGAGGATTCCGTTAAATTGGTAAAGTCGGGGGTAGAAGACGAGACAAACGCAAAGCAAGGTTAAGATCATGACGGAACCCCAAAAAGCACTCATCTATTGCCGCGTATCGGATACCAAACAAACCATTGAAGGTAGTGGTTTACAAAGCCAGCAGTATCGCTGTGAACAGCACGCATTGGAAAAAGGCTATGTGGTTGATAAGGTCTTTCATGATGATGTGACCGGTGGCGGTGATTTTATGAAACGCCGTGGCATGGTGGCCTTGCTCTCCTATCTTAAGCGACACCAGAAAACAGACTATGTGGTCATTTTTGATGATTTGAAACGCCTTGCCCGTGACACGATGGCCCATTGGCAATT
Source organism: Cellvibrionaceae bacterium (assembly GCA_050633825.1). Lineage (GTDB taxonomy): Bacteria > Pseudomonadota > Gammaproteobacteria > Pseudomonadales > Cellvibrionaceae > CANLBN01. The sequence goes on from JBOEHG010000056.1 coordinate 6,273, forward strand.
GCGCTATGCCATGATGGATGTCGGGGCGACGGTAGAGTGTTTAAACTTCAAGTTTGAAGATACGCCAGAGGGTGAATTTATTGAAACCCTGTTTGCGGCCCAAGGCCAGTTAGAACGTAAACAGATTGGGCGACAAACCAAGCAAAAAACTATTGCCCGATTGGAGGCCGGTTATCATGCCTTTATTGCACCCGTGGGCTTCCAATATGAGAAGTCCAAAACACAAGGCAAAGTCTTAATCAAAGATGAGCCTGTGGCCTCTATCATTGCAGAAATGATGGAGGGTTTTGCCTCTGGTCGCTTTCAAGCAAAATGTGAATGTAAGCATTTTTTAGAAAGCTCGTCTGTATTCCCCAAAACCAAAAGCGGCAAGATTGGCAATTCACAGGTCGATAAAATATTAAGTAACCCACTGTATGCCGGTTATATCGAATACAAACCGTGGAATATTACTCTACGAAAAGGCCAACATGAAGGCATGGTCAGTTATGAGACCTTTCTTAAAATACAGGAACGATTAAAAGGACGTGCGAATGCCCCCGCCCGTAAAGACCTGAATAAAGATTTTGTGATGCGGGGTGCGGTCACTTGTGAATGCGGCAATCACCTCACGGCTTGCTGGTCAAAAAGTCGCAATGGTAAGCATCATGCTTACTATGTGTGTCAAAACCGCAAGTGTGAATATAAAGGCAAATCGATTCGCCGTGATGTGCTGGAAGGGGAATTTGAAACCTTACTGAAGAACCTTACACCTGCCAAGCCGGTGATGACGATAGCGGATAAAATGTTCCGGATGTTGTGGGATTATCGCGCAACCGAGCAAGTCAAGCGCCAGTCACAGATTAGCCAAGAGATCGCCACGATTGAGCGCAAGCTGGATTCGCTACTGGATAAAATAGTCGATGCAGATAGTGATATTGTCATCAAAGCCTATGAGAAAAAGATTAAAGCACTTGAAGATGAAAAGCGGGTATTAGAGGAAAAAGTAGCTCAAACCAAGCAGCCTGTAAAGCCTTTTGATGAAATGTATCGAACCGCGCTATCGTATCTAGCAAACCCCCATAAAATCTGGGCTTGCGGAGGGTTTGATATGCGCCGAACCATCCTGAAATTGACCTTTGAGGATAAATTGGTCTGGGATCGAAAAGGGATGTATCGAACACCCCATTTATCCTTACCTTTCAAGGTCTTAGGAGAGGTTTTTAAATCAAAAAAGTTAATGGTGCCCGGGGCCGGACTTGAACCGGCACGATCTTGCGATCGGGAGATTTTAAGTCTCCTGTGTCTACCAATTCCACCACCCGGGCATACGGGAAAGTATTTTTATAGTAGGGCATTGGTGGCCTACTTTTGCAAATCAGTGCTGCTGATTGAGCTATGAACTGACTTCCTAAATTGGAGGCGCGGGTCGGAATCGAACCGGCGTTGACGGATTTGCAATCCGCTGCATCACCACTCTGCCACCGCGCCTGAACTTCTTATGTGATGTAAGCTATAAAGATAGTTGCCATCTCAAAAGAGGGGCGCATTCTAGCCTAACTCATATAAAAATCCTAGCGCTTTCTGGTACTTAGAGCAAAAAGCTTTGGCTTGGTTAAAATTTGCCCAGCTTAAGCTCTGACCTTAGTTAAGGCTTGGTATAGTTGTGCAAATAAAGCTGATAGTGGTTGCTTTAGGCTGGCTCTGCGGACTCAACATTTTCAGCTTGAGGACCTTTTTGCCCTTGCCCCTCAGTGAAGGTGACAGGTTGACCCTCTTTGAGCGTTTTGAAGCCATCTCCGCTTATATTACTGAAGTGCACAAATAGGTCAGGGCCATTTTCCTGTGAAATAAAGCCATAACCTTTACTTTCATTGAACCATTTTACGGTTCCGTTGAGCTTTTCTGACATAATAAACCCTTGCTGTAGTTGGGCGAGTTGGAAATCTGTCTGCATCTTTGGACGCTTTATTATTACCACTTATTGTACAAAAATGAAGCGCTACGAGTCTAGCCTTAGAGGTGATAAATAGGAGCATCAGGTAGGCACAATAAAAGCGTGCTTGGGGAGCTAATTAATCGGGCGTTACTGTTGTTTTGAGTCCTTGCCTTGTTACAATCACCTTACTTGTATTGAGATAGTCGTCGATGTGACTTCTCTTGCCTACATGAGGTCATTTGTCTAGCTAGATAGATAGTATGATAATGTTCATCTGTATTACTGATTTTTTAAAAGGGTGGTTTATATGAAGACATTCTGGTCATTATTAGCAAAAATTCTACTGATTGTGGTGGTAGTTGAAAGCTGGTTTCTGTATGACTTTTATCAAAAAAATCAACAACTATTAACAGATAATGTTGAATTGGAAACAAAATTATTATCATCTGAACAAGCCTTAGCTGAAGTGAGTACAAAATTAGAACAACTTGAAAAGCGTAGCCTTGAAGGAATGTTAAAAGAAACTAATAAAGCTGTAGTTTCTGGATGGGAGACACTATTAAATGCTGTTCAAGAAGAGTTAAATAAGGCAAAGGAAGCTATACCGTCTATTATCGGCAATAGTGATCCAAATACGAGTCAGTCAACAAAACCAAAGGTTCAAGGCCTACCGCAAAAAGAGACTGTCCCACCGAAAGCAGAGCAAGGTTCTAAGCAAATAAAGCCTGATGCTGAGTTGCAATCGGTGCCAGTGCCCGAATCTATACCACAGCCTATATCAGAATCTATAAAGGGTGAGCGTACCTAAGTTATTTTTCTTAGTTTGCTATAATAATTTTCAAACATAAAAAGTGTCAATTTTAATCGGAGAATAATATGAAAGCCCTTAAAATAATAATAGGAATAGTTGTTACTTTGATTATTATTGTTGCTATTGTTTTTGGTGTTGGTTTAAGTCAATTGAATAGTATTGTTGAGAGAGTGATTGAGGAGGTCGGGACTGATACCTTAAAAACATCCGTCAATGTCAGTGCTGTTGATATTACATTGACAGAAGGAAAAGGGGTGATAAATGGTTTAAGCGTGAACAATCCTCAGGGGTATAGTAATAATAAACTGCTTTCCGTAGGTGATGTAGGATTACAGATAGATATTGAATCACTGACAAATAATGTAAAAGTGATTAAGCAAGTCTATGTTAAGGGTGTGAAATTACGTGCTGAGCAAAAAAACCTAACAGATACTAATATCCAAGCTTTAATTGATAACCTAAAGTCTCAATCTTCCAATACTTCTGGAGCTTCCAAGTCAAAAAGTGGCGATGATGTATTGCTTATGATAGAGAAGCTACAATTTGGCGAAAGTGAAATTGCACTTGAAACGGAGAAGTATGGCGGCAAGACAATTAAATTGCCGGGCTACACTCAGACTAATATTGGCAGTAAATCCAAAGGTTTAACACCTGATCAAGTCAGTCAGGTTATTATGAAAAGCCTTTTAGATCGCGTAAAGAAAAGTGTCAAAAATGAATTAAAGAAAATCGCTAAAGATGAAGTGAAAGAGAAAATTGGTAAAGAAAAAGATAAGCTCAAAGATAAATTAAAAGAAAAAGTAGGCGATAAAATATCATCTGACGATGTTGATAAGCTTAAAAATTTATTTAAGTAATTGTACGAGCTTATTGATAGCAATGCTGACTTCTTGGTTGTCAATAAACAGTCAGGTGTTTCAGTGCATGATGAAGATGGCTGCGGACTCATAAAACAGCTTAGGAACGATCTCAGTCATTCATCGATTGTTCCTGTTCACCGCTTGGATAAAGCAACATCAGGCCTTTTGCTCTGTGCTAAAAATAATACAGCCAATCGTGAGCTCTCACAGTTATTTCAGCACAGAAAAATCGAAAAATATTACCTTGCCCTTAGCAATAAAAAACCGAGTAAGAAACAAGGTTTAATTGTTGGGGATATGGAGCGTACTAGGAAAGGCAGTTGGAAACTCTGCAAGACGCGTGATAACCCTGCAATTACTCAATTCTTCAGCTATGGTTTAGGCGATGGCCAACGTTTGTTTGTTTTAAAGCCGCATACCGGTAAAACCCATCAATTACGGGTTGCGTTAAAAAGCATTGGCGCGCCAATAATGGGTGATTTGCGTTATAACTCTATTGTTAAAAGTGAAACAAATAATGATATGAGCTTGCATGCCTATAGCTTGCGCTTTGTATTGGGTGAACACGCTTATAGTTATGTGTGTTTGCCAACGGGTACTGGCTTTACGCATAGTGCTACTCAGTATGTTAAGGAACAGTTAAATGAACCTTGGGGTTTGTCATGGCCAAAGGTTACTGTAAGCACAGTCAATAAACCTCAGGCACTTAGGTAGATATTACATTTGGACTCCACTGATAAGATATTTTCCGGGCAGCATTTCATTGAAGCAATTCGCTGTATTATTGAAGTCTCTATTGAGCCTATTTCCGAATACCAATTAATTCAGCGCTTAAATGAGCAAGGCTGGACATTATCGACAAATGCAGCTGATTCGCTCTCGCTTTTTAATAGCCATTTCGTAGTTTTTAATGCTCTGTATCAATTACAAACAGAGTATTGGGAAGAGCGCCGCTATCTGGAAATTTCAGCTCTTGCTATCCAACTACACGCTGTACTCTCTCAAGCATCACCTGATAGTACTGAAGCTGAAAGATTTGGAACTGAAAGTCAGGCGCTTTCTGCTAGCTATATGTCCACTAGCTATAGCGACGATCAATCATTACGTGACTATTATTTGGATATGTCGAACCTTGAGAATGCCACAGAGGAGTCGGTAAATGACTTGCTCAGTCAATTTTGGCAGCGATTTATGGACAACGATGATTCCTCAACAGCATTTGCAGTATTTTCACTACAACCACCTGTGACCTACACTGAAGTCAAACAGCGTTACCGTTCATTAGCGATGGAACATCACCCAGACCGTGGGGGTAATGAAGCCGATTTTCAGCAGGTTAACTGGGCATTTGGTGTTTTGCAGCGTATTTGTCGATGATTTTTTTCAAAGTAGAGTTACCAGTTACTTTTACAGTATTAGCTTTATGAAAATTTGATCTCTGTAATCTATATCAAAATATTTTGATATAGATTACAATCCCCGCTGATCTGGCCGATAGTTTCATGTAGAATGGCCGCCATTTTTACCCCTAAGCACAGAGTAGTAGGTTCAAAAGTATGACCCAACCCACCAGTGATCAAATCAAAGCCATTCTTAAAGAGCGCATCATGATATTAGATGGTGCCATGGGGACTATGATTCAGCGCCATGATCTGAGTGAAGAAGATTTCCGTGGGGAACATTTCAACGATCATCCAAACCCTTTAAAAGGGAATAATGACCTGTTATCAATCACGCGCCCGGATATCATTGAATCTATTCACAGTGCTTATTTCGAAGTAGGGGCAGACTTTGCTACGACTAACTCCTTTAGTGGTACAACCATTGCGCAAGCGGATTATGAGCTAGAATCGGCAGTTTATGATATTAACTATTACTCAGCCCAATGTGCTCGTAGAGCAGCGGATAAATGGACTGAGCTAACACCCGAGCAACCTCGGTTTGTTGTGGGTGCCCTTGGTCCAACCAACCGAACAGCTTCTTTGTCACCTGATGTAAATGATCCCGGTAAACGCCTAGTGACCTTTGATGATTTGCGGATTGCCTATAAAGATGCCGCGAGCGCTTTATTGGATGGTGGTGCCGATATCTTAATGATTGAAACAGTATTTGATAGTTTAAATGCTAAAGCAGGCCTATTTGCTGTCGATGAATTACGTGAAGAGCGGGGCGATATTCTTGTCATGGTATCGGGCACAATAACGGATGCCAGCGGACGTACTCTATCTGGACAAACACCAGAGGCTTTTTGGGTTTCTATGGAGCATGGTGAATTGCTGAGTATTGGACTTAATTGTGCCTTGGGTGCAGATGATTTACTCCCTTATATTAAACGCATTGATGATAAGGCAACGGTATTTACCTCTGCTCATCCAAATGCAGGTTTGCCCAATGAATTTGGTGAGTATGATCAAACCCCTGAAATGATGGTAGAGCAGTTGACCCCTTTTGTGGAAGGCAAACACTTAAATATTTTAGGTGGTTGTTGTGGTACAACACCGGAGCATATAGAAGCCATTAAACAGCTTGCTGATCATCATTCACCGCGCATTTTAGCCGAATGATTATGTTCAAAAGCATCTGATAAAACGAGTGAAAAAACAGTAATCTTGATGAGTAAAAAGTCTTTGAAAAAAGTACCTGATATGGTCTTAAGTGGTTTAGAGCCGCTAGTTGTGAATGATGTCACTGGATTTGTTAACGTTGGTGAGCGTGCTAATGTGACCGGTTCACGTAGATTTGCGCGTTTAATTCAAGAAGAGAATTACGAAGCAGCCATTGATGTTGCGCGTGTGCAAGTTGAAGATGGTGCGCAAATTATCGACGTCAATATGGATGATGCTATGTTGGATGGTGTGGCAGCAATGCGTCGCTATTTAAATTTATTGGCTGCCGAGCCGGATATCGCTCGGGTGCCTTTTATGATTGATTCATCTAAATTTGAAATTATTGAAGCGGGCTTACAATGTGTTCAAGGAAAGGCGATAGTTAATTCTATTTCCCTTAAAGAAGGAGAGGAAGAGTTTTTAAAGTATGCCCGAACAGTAAAACGTTATGGCGCAGCTGTTGTGGTAATGGCCTTTGACGAAAAAGGACAAGCCGATACCTATCAACGTCGTATTGATATTTGTAAACGCTCATATGATGTTTTAGTCGATAAGGTAGGCTTTCCTCCACAAGATATTGTTTTCGACCCTAATATATTTCCTATTGCAACCGGTATCTCTGATCATGATAACTACGCAGTTGATTTTTTTGCTGCAACGAAGTGGATAAAAGAAAACCTTCCCGGTGCAAAAGTATCCGGTGGTTTATCGAATGTATCCTTTTCTTTTCGTGGTAATGATACCGTACGAGAAGCCATGCACTCGGTCTTTTTATATCATGCCATTAAGGATGGAATGGATATGGCGATTGTTAACGCGGGAATGTTAACGATCTATGATGATATCCCTAAAGACTTATTGGAACGTGTAGAGGATGTTGTATTAAATCGCCGCCCAGATGCGGGCGAGCGTTTAGTGGATTTTGCTGAACAAGTAAAAGGTCAAGGTAAAGAAGTTAAAGAGTCGGATAAACTCAAATGGCGAGAAGGGGACTTACAAGAACGTATTACTCATGCTTTAGTTAAAGGTATTACAGAATTTATTGAGGAAGACGCTGAAGAAGCCCGTCAGCAAGCTGAAAAACCATTACATGTGATAGAAGGTCCATTAATGGTGGGTATGAATGTAGTAGGTGACTTGTTTGGTGCGGGTAAGATGTTTTTACCGCAAGTGGTTAAAAGTGCACGTGTAATGAAAAAAGCAGTCGCTTATTTATTGCCTTATATTGAAGAAGAGAAACGCCGCTCAGGTAACGAAAGCCAAAATAACGGTGTCATTATTATGGCCACGGTAAAAGGTGATGTACATGATATTGGGAAAAATATTGTTGGAGTTGTTTTGTCCTGTAATAATTTTGAAGTGATTGATTTGGGAGTAATGGTTCCCCCTGAAAAAATTCTGGCAGCGGCAAAAGAACATAAGGCTGATATTATAGGTCTGTCTGGATTAATTACCCCTTCATTGGATGAAATGGTAACAGTGGCAAAAATGATGGAAGCCGATGGTATGGTAATGCCACTTATGATTGGCGGGGCAACAACCTCAAAAGTGCACACTGCGGTCAAGATTGAGCCAGAGTACTCTAATGTGACTGTCCATGTGTTAGATGCTTCTAAATCAGTTCCGGTTGCCTCTGGTTTGCTGAGTGAAAGCAAAGCCGATTATATTCAAAAAATTAAAGTGGAAAATGAAAAAACTCGTGAGCAAAACGCTAAGCGCCGATCTAAAAAGACATTCGCAACTATTGAAAAAGCTCAAGCGAATCCCGCTAATATCGATTGGACAGGCTATAAAGCCGTTGAGCCGCAATTTTTAGGGAATAAAACATTTATTGATTATCCTTTAGCTGATATTGCTGAGCGCTTTGACTGGACTCCCTTTTTTAAAACCTGGGAGTTGCACGGCAAATACCCTAATATTCTATCGGATGAGGTTGTGGGTGAAGAAGCGACTAAACTATTTAATGATGCCCAAACAAAGTTAGCTGAAATTATAGAAAATAATTTATTCAGTTGCCGTGCAGTCATTGGCCTTTATCCTGCAAATGCAATTGGTAACGATCAAACAGAGCTTTATCAGAATGGTGATCGTGAAAGCCTTGCTTGTACACTCAATCACCTACGCCAGCAAGTGGATCGTCCGGCAGATAGACCTTACCGTTCGTTAGCTGATTTTATTGCGCCTAAAGAATCAGGGCTTGATTATATGGGGGCTTTTGCAGTTACCTGTTTTGGTGCAGAAGAGCTCGCAGCGAAGTATGAACAGGATCATGACGACTATAATAGCATTATGGCTAAAGCACTCGCCGATCGTTTTGCAGAAGCGTTTGCTGAATTAATGCATGAGCGTGTCAGGAAAGAATTTTGGGGCTATACACCTGATGAGCATTTATCTAATGAAGAGCTCATTAAAGAGACTTACAAAGGGATTCGGCCCGCGCCTGGCTATCCTGCGTGCCCTGAGCATAGTGAGAAAGCAACATTATGGGAGTTGCTCGATGTTGAAAAGGAAATAGGCAGTCAACTAACAGACAGTTATGCAATGTACCCAGCGGCTTCTGTTAGTGGTTGGTACTTTTCGCACCCTGAAGCACGTTACTTTGGTTTGGGCCAAATTAACCGCGATCAAGTCAAAAACTATGCAAAACGAAAGGGCTGGGATATGGATATGGCTGAAAGATGGCTGCGACCCAACTTGGGTTACTAGTAGCTTGATATTTAAAGATTTATAAGCGTATAGTTATGAAAACTGCATTACAAAAACTATTCTCACCTATCTTGACTGGTTTGGATTCTGGTAGAGATCCCTTTGTTTATAAACCCTCTCATCGTACGATTCTTATTGCAGTTGGTTGCTTGTTTTCATTGCTTACTATAGGCGTACTCTTTGTCGGTTTAAAAGGGGATGGCTATGGTTTTGTCTTGCCTTCACTTGTTTTTGGCGGGGCAGGCTTTATTAGTTTACTTGTCGGTAGTTTAGGTTCTGATCGAGCCGTTGCAAAAATATGGGGTTCTCGTTAGTTAAAGGCTACCTTTTAGCGTTATTAGTCTATATAAAGATAATACTTTTATAGAGTGCAGAACAACTCAAATGATGATAAATTATACACGACTGTTCTGTATTATTTTGCTGCATTAATAATTTAAAGGCGATTTAATAGCCTGAGGTTTTAGACGTCTGCCGATTGATTTTGCGTACTCCACTGGCGCTACAGTGAGCAACTCATAAAAATGAATACGATAGCACTTTTCCCTATTCCTGATTGCGTCACCTTTCCGGGTATGGTTTTTCCATTGCATGTATTTGAACCGCGCTACAGAGCCATGATTAAATATTGTATGGATAATGACCTGCTGTTGGGGATTTGTCATACGCAAAAAGTATTAAGTCCTGCAAAGCCCGACCAAGAAGTGAATGAAGCGCTTCATTCTAATCAAGCAACCTATAAACCCTATACAATTTTTTCAGCAGGTAAGTGTGAATTATTAAAAACGCTTGAGGATGGCAGATTATATTTAAAAGTACATATACAATCTCGTTTTAAAGCAGTATCTGAAATACAAACCATACCCTTCTCATTATTTGAATGTACTCCTTATCATGATCAGCCCGTTGATCATACTTTATTAAATGAAGCTGAAGTAACAAAAGAAAAGATACTAAAGCGTCTTCAAGTAATGACCAATAGTATTCCAGATGCTCAGCGTCTATTATTTTCTGATGAGTGGGTTAATAAAGATCTATCTCGTTTTAGTTTTGAGATTTTTGGCCTCTTACAATTTGATGCAGATCTACAGCAAGAAATTTTAGAGATGACATCGGTTAAAGCGCGTCTGGATTATTTACTCGATTTACTCAATGAACAAAATTAATTATTTTTTATCATTATTGATGCTGAGTTTATCTGGTTTTTATAGCGGTAGTGTTTTTGCTGTCGACGGCACTTATATTTCACTGAATTCTCGGAAAAATATTCAACAACCCTTCCTTCTTTATGATGTTAAAGCGCCCATAGCAACGGTAATTTTGTTTGCTGGCGGTGACGGATACACCCAGCTACAAAAACAAGGTTCGATACATCGTCTACGGAATAATTTTTTATTACGTTCTATATCATTATTTATCGAACAGAGCATGCGTGTCGTTGTTTTTGAGGTTCCCTCAAATAGAGCAAATACAAAAGGTCTATTTGACGGCTACAGAGGGACTAAGCGACATGCACAAGATGTAGAAGTGGTTGTTGATTACCTCAGACAACGGTATCAGGAACCCGTATGGTTAATTGGCACCAGTAGGGGAACAAATTCCGTTGCTAATGCCGGTATACATTTGGCGGGTAAGGTTGATGGTCTTATTATGACGGCACCTATGGCAGAAGAGAATAAGAAAGGCACCTATGTGACCGCTATGCGACTTAAAAAAATTACTGCTCCTGTTCTACTTGCTTCCCACAAAAAAGACAAGTGCTGGGTCACGCCTCCTAGCGCACTTAAATCTATAAAACGTCGCTTAAAAAAGGCCAAGATTGTTGAAGCCAAAGTGTTTGATAGTGATGTCAGTGCTGCCAAAGGTCGTCAATGTGGTGGTTTATCTGCCCATGGTTTTTGGGGTGTTGAAGCAAAGGTCATTAAAGCAATGTCATTATTTATTCAAGAACATAAGCCTACAGTTACCCCCTAAATCTATCCTCTCTCAATGAATTCTCGAAGGTTTTGAATATTCAGTGGATTTAGCGTTATTGCTACCTATACTAAAATGAATGTAGTAGTAAGTTGATTTAAGGTCTATATGAAGATTAAAACGAAGATGCTTTTAGGTGGGGGCTGCTTAGCAGCAATCCCTGTATTAATTGGCTGTTATTTTTTAGGTATGTCAGCGATTAAGGCCGGTAAAGTATCTTTAGAAGAGGATGCGAGACAGTCTCTTATTGCTGTTCGGGATATTACAGCAACAGAAATTACCAATTATATCAGTAACATAGAGAAGCAAGCTCTTAGTTTGTCTGAAAACCTGATGGTTGTCGATGCAATGGGTGAATTTGCTCTTGCTTATGGTAAATATTCAGCAAATTTGGATGATGCTGAGCTGGAAAAGCGTAAGCAGAGTATTCAAGGCTATTACCAACAACAGTTTAATGTTGAGTTTCAGTCATTAAATAACGGTGAGTCTGTTGCAATCGATACATTAGTAAACCCTTTGGATAAAGAATCAATTGCTTTGCAATATGACTTTATCAGTAACAATAAAGATGCTCTTGGTAATAAACATTTGTTGAATACACCGGCAAATGACAGTGAGTATGCAAATTTACATGCCAAATATCACCCAGTATTCCGTAATTTTATTGATCGCTTTGGCTATTATGACCTTTTTCTGGCTGACCCTGAAACGGGTGACATTATTTACTCAGTATTTAAAGAGCTGGATTATACAACTTCATTGATTGATGGTCCCTATGCTGACAGTGGCATTGGTAAAGCTTTTACTATGGCGAATACGGCTACTGACAAAAATTTTACCGGTTTGACTGATTTTGCGCCTTATCTCCCTTCCTATAATGCACCCGCTTCTTTTATTGGTACACCTATTTACTCTGGTGAACAGAAAATCGGTATTTTAATTTTACAAATGCCAGTTGATAAAATTAATGAAGTGATGACCTACGGCGCTAAATGGAAGGAAACTGGTTTGGGTGAATCTGGAGAAACCTATCTAGTTGGTACCGATTTTACGATGCGTAGTAATGGTCGTTTTCTTTTAGAGGATAAAGAAAGCTACCTTGATTTGATGGCAACTATTGGTTTGTCAGATCAAGTCATTAATACTATGGGCGCAAAAGAAACATCAATTGGTTTGCAGCCTGTTGAAACACAGGGTACGAAAGCGGCCCTTGATGGTGAAAGTGGATTTGCTATTTTTCCTGATTACCGCAATGTGAGAGTTTTATCGGCCTATAAGCCAATAGATGTAGGTGGTTTGCGTTGGGCCATTATGAGTGAAATTGATGAGGCAGAAGCTTTTGCTCCTGCTGAGGAATTGCGTAAAAAAATAATGGCAATGATTAGTATTATTGTTGTTATGGCGTTATTTTGTGGGCCTCTAATTGCATGGTTGCTGGCAATTACTATATTGACTCCTATTAAAAAAATGATTAATGCTGTTCATGATTTAGCGAATGGTGAAGGTGATTTAACACAGCGTATAGAGGCAGATAATAGCTGTGAATTGGGTGAGCTATCTCGTTGGCTTAATCAATTTGTTGAGCATTTAGATCAAACTTTTTCTGATTTGATTAAGTCTGCAATGCGTTTAGTGCCGATGTCTGAGGAATTATCTGAAGGTAATATTGCGATTACAAAAGCAGCTAATGAACAGAACCAACAAATTGCAACAGTGCGCGATCGTTTACACCAAGCGCGCCTATCAACTGATCAGGTTCAAGATGAGTCAGAGTTAATTTTTTCTGAAAGTGATAAAGGTGCTAAAACAGTACAAGAAGGCATCCGTGTATTTGATGAAACCTATAATCAAATACACGATTTGGGCGTCATTATTGGTGATGCATCAACATCAATTGACTCGCTAAAAGTGGAAAGTGATAAGATTGTTAGTGTGATTGATGTGATTAACAGTATTGCAGAGCAAACCAATTTATTAGCACTGAATGCTGCTATTGAAGCGGCAAGGGCAGGAGAGGCAGGTCGAGGTTTTGCTGTTGTTGCTGATGAAGTGCGTGCATTAGCCTCACGTACTCGAGAGTCTACACTTGAAGTCTCCTCAATGGTTGATGCGATTCAGTCGGGCACCGAAAGCGTTGTAAGCACTATGTCCCGGGGCAAGCAATCCACAGAGGAATGTAATATACAAGTGCAAGAGGCGAAAGAAAAGTTAACCTCTATTCATGAAGCTATGAATAAAATCAATCAGCGCGTTGAAGGTATTTCAAGCTCTGTTTCAGAGCAAAAGGGTAATTTTGATAAGGTATCCAGTGATTTTGACAGTTTAGATGAATGCTTCCACAACTCTCAGATGGCCAGTAATGTCACCGTACAAATTGGTATTGATATGAGTAAAATGAGCGTCAAGCTTCATGGTATGGTTGATCACTTTACACTTTCGGATAATAGTTGGAGCACGAATAAGAGAGATGGCGTTAGAATTGATGAGGAAACAGTAAAGCTTTTGAAGCAAGCAGCAGAAGATCAAGAAGACCAAGATGAAATATTTTAAATAAATGCTCCCTATTTTTTTAAGAGGACCACTTTAAATCCATTTTCTTTGGTAAGTACTTCAGTTTTTTCAAATTTTTTGTTAGAGATACTTTCTATAGGAATGAATTCGTTAACAACAAAAAATCCATGAGCACCTTTCTTTAAATGTTTGTGACCACTCGCCAAAAATTTTTCTATTAATTTTTGGTCATGCTTAAACCCTTGATGAAACGGTGGGTTACATAGTACTAAATCAAATTTCTCATTAATGGTGTTCCCGCAATCACTGGCTTTAATAATAGTATTGGTTGTGGTAAGAGTGGCGTTTTTATTAGCGCTAATCAATGCGGCAGCATTATTATCAGTGGCGGTAATGGATTCAAGTTTATATTGATCCATATTCAAAGCAATCCAACCATAGCCACAGCCGATATCTAACATGGTTTTGGGTGTTGGTTTTAGTTGATGGTAATACTTGTCAAAGGCGGCTAATAATAGGCTTGTACCTTGATCTATTTTATTCCAGCCAAAAACCCCCGGTTTACTGTATCCATACTTATTGTTTTGTAAAGGGATAATTTTTTGTAACTGGGGATAATCTTGATCACCCAATAAACGATTTTTTGTTAAATTTGAAAATTTTCCAAGGTAACAAATACCTTTTTTCTTTAGTTTTCCAGAGGCTTTCAGAACTTTATTGATTTGACTCGAATATGATTTAATCCCATCCTGTTTATAGCCGCTGATGATTAATTCACCATTAGACGCTAATAGTTGACAGGCTTGATTTAAAAGAAAATTAACTAAAGCCTTCTCTTTTGATACTCGGTACACAATTTTTGTAAAAGAGTGCTGAGAGTAATCTTCAGTATTAAAGTCGGTAAAAACTGTAGTATGCTTATTTTTTTTGGCCAGCTGATAAATATCATAGCGATTTGTTACTATAGTTAATAAGGGGTGCGGGTTAACTGAGCTAATGGCCGATAATGCATTTTCATCTGCAAGCCAGAGTGTTGCCTGATCGATACTGTTTAGCTCGGGTAATAATAATTCTAGCGCTACATCATTTTGCAAAGTGTTCAATTTCCTCTGGCTGTAATAAGCGGTAATCGCCCGGTTGTAGATCGGGATCGAGTGAAAGTGGGCCAATCTGCGAGCGATGCAATTGTTTAACTCGATTTCCTGTTGCTGCAAACATTCTTTTTACTTGGTGGTATTTACCTTCTTGAATTAATACTTCACATTGATAGTTACCTTGAATAATTAGTTCTGCGGGTAAGGTAGGGCGTTTTTCATTGTTAAGCACGATGCCATTTTTAAAAGATTCAACAACATCGAGTGTCAGAGGCATTTCTACGTTGACGCGGTAGCGTTTAAAACAGTCATGTTTGGGTGATGTAATCCGATGATTCCATTGGCCATCATCGGTAATCAAGACTAGACCTGTTGTATCTTTATCGAGACGGCCGGCAATATGTAATTTTTCTAGTTTAGGCTCATCCAGCAAATCTAATACGATAGGGTTTTCACTATCTTGGGTAGAGCAAATATAACCTTCCGGCTTATACAGCATAAAATAACGATTTTTGGGTGGCTTAATGCTGTTGCCATACAGTTTAACTAAATCGCTATCTATGTCGACGGAGAGAGCAGAATCACTAATAATTTGATCATTAACTGTAATATCTCCTGACTTTACAAGCTTTTTGACTTGAGAGCGAGAAAAGTCAGTTGTTGAGGCAATATATTTATCTAGGCGCATAGATATTTTTAATCAGTGCTTTCAATTGCCATCAGTTAAGCTTTTTCTCTCCAGAATCAACCGATTGATAAATCAAGGTGTTGATTGTCATTGGACCAACACCACCGGGTACCGGCGTATATGCAGCGACTCGATCAATTAAGGGGCTGAGCTCTATATCGCCAATGCCGCCGGGGTGATAGCCCGCATCAACTACAACGGCTCCATCTTTAATCCATTCGGCTTTTATAAATTCGGGCTTACCCACTGCACCAACAATAATATCGGCCTGTTTGATGTGTTCAGCTAGGTTTTGTGTGCGAGAGTGGCAAATAGTAACCGTGGCATCTTTGCCTAGGAGCATCATTGCCATAGGTTTGCCCAAAATAGGGCTTCGGCCTACGACGACGGCATGTTTGCCGGAAATAGGAATGTCATAGGCTTCCAGCAAACGCATGATCCCTTTCGGTGTTGCACAACCATAAGCTTCTTCTCCCATACTCATACGGCCAAAGCCAAGGCAGGTGACGCCATCTACATCTTTTGCCAAAGCGATAGCATCAAAACAGGCGCGTTCATCGATTTGAGAGGGAACAGGGTGCTGTAAGAGTATGCCGTGTACATCATCATTATTGTTTAATTCATTGATTTTGCTCAATAATTCTTCGGTCGTTGTGCTACTGGGGAGCTCAACTTTTAATGATTCCATACCGATTCGTGCACAAGCATTACCCTTCATATTAACGTATGTCGCCGATGCAGGGTCATCTCCAACTAATATGGTGGCAAGAATTGGCGTACGGCCATTGCTACGACCTTTTAGAGCGCTGACTCGTTCAGTTAACTCAGTTTCAGTCTTTTTGGCTAGTAATTTACCATCGAGTAGCAATGCGCTCATGGGTTAATGTCCTGTATAGCGTTGATTAAGGGCGGGTATTTTCCCATAGCTGTGCCAACTCTCCAACTAAAATTAAGTTGTTCATTTATAACAAGTAATTCCATACAAATTATCGTTGACTGTCCATAACTCCATGGTATGATGCGCACCCTTGAAACACGGAGATTCCCTGTTTTAAGATGGCAGTATGTCGGAGTGTAGCGCAGCCTGGTAGCGCATCTGGTTTGGGACCAGAGGGTCGGGGGTTCGAATCCCTCCACTCCGACCAATTTTAGATATGCCCTTGATAAGCCTGGGTCGCCTGGGATTCTATTTCAATGCGCTCGTAGCTCAGCTGGATAGAGCATCCGCCTTCTAAGCGGACGGTCGCAGGTTCGAATCCTGCCGGGCGCGCCATTTTAATATGGCTCTTAGTAAGATCTGCGACGCTCAATCAAGAGTTGTGTTGTTTGATCAATATTGGCATTTCAATGGTGACTGTAGCTCAGCTGGTAGAGCCCTGGATTGTGATTCCGGTGGTCGTGGGTTCGAACCCCATCAGTCACCCCAAATTTTAAGTCTGTTTTCCGCATTCCCTAAAAACTTTTTACTTCTTTAAGTGATCTCTTCTTAATTGCAGGCTCACTCTGTTTAGTATTAGCTAATAAGTTTCAAGCCATTATTCTTCTCAAGAATAAAAACCATCTCTTTGTTATCGTAGTATGAATATCAACTAAAGCTAAATGATTTTTTGATCTTCGTCTGGTGCTGTTATTGATTCCTTTTATTTTTAAATCACTCCTTAAATATTGGCGCAATTTATAACGTTTAATATTTATTTTAAGTGAAAAATAAGGTTTTATTTTTTCTAAACTAATAAAGTGTAAAAAAAATATATAACCCTTAAGTCACTAAATTCAACATTCCTTTACTATTATAAAGCTGCTTTACTATCCTCCAGTCCTTGTGGCACCTAAAAAACTTGACTAGAGTTATTTATGGCGCCTATTTAATCTAGCGCTTTATGACAAAAATTTTACGCTTCGTAAAAAATGGAGGAAGGAAACATGTTCGTTAAATCTCATTCAGTATTTACAATTTTATTACTTGTTTTGTCAATGGTCTCTCAATTTTCTTGGGGGCATGGCGCAAAATTCTATAAGAAAAAAGATGGCCCTCCCGCACCGACTTATTCTCCGGAAGACTCTATTCCTGAATTAGGGATTTTTGTAACACCCAGTGGAGAACAGTTTAATGAAATCAGTTTGGAGAAATGGCTATTGCATCAAGATAATCATGATTATACGCCGATTATATCAGGTGTTATTCCCAGCATCTTTGAGCCACCGGTATTGGATTCTGTTGATGATTACGCATTAAGAGCAAAAGACCTAGTGGTCATCAATCCTGCTCCTGAGGAATATATCTGGATCATGGAAGGTAAGAGGCATGGTTTTCAAAACCTGACGATTGCTCTAACAGATACTCAGCCTGGTAATGGTGCTCCATTGCATACGCATGAAGACGAAGAAGCGCATGTATTGCTGAGAGGAAAGATGCGTTATTTTTTAGGTGATGAAGAGTTTGTTGTTAAGGCGCCTTATGTTGTACACATTCCGCCTATGGTGCCTCATGCATTTATGAATGTATCTAAGAAATCGGTTAATTTGATTGGTATTTTTCCAGCAAATGAGTGGGAGTATGATGTCCTCGATGCCCAAGTCTTTGATGAAGGAGAAGATGATGTTTATGCAGATGACAAAAACCATAAAAATTGGCATGGGGAAAAGCGCCGTTTAAAAAGAATGAAGAAATACAGGGAAAAAGAATCATCTTATAATCCCGTTAAGCATTCGCACTTTAATAATCAAGTAATAAAGTAGCATCAAAACAGTGTCCGCCAACATAGACTATTTATTGCCGGGCACTATTTTGTAAAATGCAGCTATAAATAAGGTAAATGAGCGAGTAGTAATTTTTACTAAAGGTTGGTTTCCAAGCATTGAGACGATAGATAAGTTTTTGAAAATATGTCACAAAAAATAGCCATTTCCTGAGCGGTTCCTGCAGTTATTCTGATACATGTTGGAAGCCCGAATGGAGCTAGGTAAGATAATAAAACCCCCTGTTCTGACATTTGAGCGATAATATGTAATGCTTGTTCTTGCGATTGCAGATCAATCATTACAAAGTTGCCATAGGATTTAACATGGTGAATATTTAAATCATCAAATAATTTGTATAACACCTGCAATTGTTGCTGATTTCTTCTTGATGATTGTTCAATGAAATCATCTTCTTGCAAGGCTAGCTCTCCTACATATTGAACTAAGCTTCCGGGCTCAAAAGTAAGTTTTACACGCATAAGGGCATCAATAATGGCATGATTTGCCATGCCATAACCTAAACGCATTGATGCCATGCCATAAGCTTTGGAAAATGTTCTTAGAATAATTAAGTTTTTGTGGTGAGAGTATGAGAAGCCTTTATAGCTTGGGTCTATGCTGACTGCATACTCATAATAAGCTTCATCCAAAATGACCAAAATATTTTCAGGAACTTTCCCCAAAAAATCTTTTAGCTCAGCATGTGTAACTAAGGTCCCTGTTGGATTGTTTGGATTGACAAGATATATAGCTTTTGTCTTTTCAGAGATGTTGTTAGCTATACTAGGTAGGTCAAAAGCATAATTGTTGGTTAAAGGAATTCTTTGACAGTTAATATTGTAGGATAGCGCCAGAGTGTAAATGCCTACAAATGTTCCCTGACTTGTAATGATTTCATCCCCAGAGCTTAATAATGCCTTAAAGATATAATTAAGCACACCCTCAGATCCATTGCCTACAATAATATTGTCAACGGTATTTTGAGTGTGTTTTGCCAGCGCCTTTATTAAGGAGGCGCATCCTGGATCCGGATATAAATGTGACCCTGTTGAATGATCACAAATAGCTTGAATCACTGATTTGGGCGGGCCAAGAGTGTTTTCGTTATAGCACAAGCGCAACATTGATTTATCGAAAGGTTCTAAGAGCTGTTTAGGAGATAAAAGTCGGGGCAAGCTTTTGATATGTTTAGGGATGGCAATCATGCGATCTTTTCCTTATAAGCCTTTTAAAGGGGGAGGTGTTATATTGAGACTAGTTGTACTTTAGGTAAGTCATTCAAATTGAAGTCAATGATAACTTTAACTATTTTTCCGTTCTTTCTGGTCATTTCATTCGTGCCATTTAAACTTTTCATTTCTTCCCCATTAGCAGTTATTCCTTTTGCTTCCCAATTAATCAGTATTTTTTCTGGGGAACCACTAACTGATTTTGGATGAATTTTTATAGAGTCAAATTGATCCCCCAATTTTTGAAAGAATTTCTCTATAGCTAAAATTCCTATCACAGGCTTTGTGGCAAAAGGGTCATGAAACTCAGCCTTATCGTCAAATAATTTAAGCAAATCGGTCATTTTTTCTTCATTTAATAACTGAAAATATTTATCCGCGAAATATTTTGGTTTCATAGCCGTTATTATGCGAGATTTTTTAAGTTTAATAATAATATTGATAATATTGGCGATAGTAATAAATAAAAGGCTGTACCATAAAATAGAAAATAGTTCTTCACCAAAAGGTTTTTTTACCATTAACAACATGGCTAAGGCAATTAATCCTATATTGGTATAGCCTATTGGTGGTACTGTTCTCATCAATGTGCGTTTTCCTTTTCTTCCATAATAAAGGAAGAAGAAAATTATCCATGAATTTATAAAAATAAGTAGCGATAAAAATTGTGAATATTTTAACCAGTCAGGGTTGTTAAATGGGTTTAACGAATAGCCTATTTGCAATGCCAATAATAAGCCGGTCGCTATGGTTATCATTAATCCAGCCATAATAAAAACGCATTTCAATATAAATACTGTATCAATAATATTAAGTACCGTGTGTAGATGATCAGCACGGTTCATTCTGTTTCCCCAAAAAGGTAATGTTACTGCAGTGCCTAACCATAGAGTGGCAGCGAGTATATGGATGTAAAGAAGCATGTTTTTCCCTTGGTTAATTTTCGTTAATGATTTTTAGGGTTTATATTGGCTGTCATGCCATTCATCTATTGCTTTATCATGATATTGCTATTTTCGTTGCAGGGATTTAATAATATCATCTTTTAAATATTAAAAAATCTTAATAAGCTGGTTAATGCATGTCGCCCTTTATCTTATATAGATTTTTTTAAATTTTTTAAATAGCTAAAAATAGTAGGCGACTTTAACTATTTATTTTAAATTGTGTCAAAATAAATTAATTTTTTTGATATTTACATCACAAATTATTTTAATTTTATATTTTTATTTTATTGTTATTTAATAAATAAAATTATTTTTATTCTCTTGGTTTTACCATTTTTGGTAATTGTTCACTTTTTTTAACCAAGGCTAAATTAATAGCCTTCTTGCTAGTGGAAAACTAATCTCTATAATTCCGTCTCAATTAGTGTTTATGATATTAATTTTTAAGGCAAGCTAAGTTATGGGTGTTGTACTAAAGAGGGATAAGGTCAAGGTGTTGGTTCTGAACCTAAGAGGGCTTAGGTGCCCTTTGCCTATATTAAGACTTAAGCGAGCAATAAAAGAAATTGCTAATGGTGAAATACGCGTCGTTACAACAGATCCTGATTCGGTTAACGATTTCTTTGAATATGCACGCCTGAATAATTTTCCAATAGAGCATAAGCAAGAAGGCAGTGAATATTGGTTTACATTGAATGTAGGGAATGATGATGCTGAAAGCTAAAACCTTAGAAAATTTCTCTAAAACATTGTCCCTTTCTGAAATACAAGATCAGTTTGTTGGTATCGACACTCAATATAAGATAGTTGATGGTATTAACACAAAACGCATTTATCTGGATTCTGCTGCCTCATGCCTTATGCTTAAGCCGGCCTTTAAGGCAGGTATGAAGTTTCTTGAGCATTATTCAAATACCCATAGCAATATCCATTTTTCAGCCAAAGTAACAAATAATAGTTACCAGTGGGCCCATAAAAAGCTCTTGAATTTTGTTGCAGCTGATTCGAATGAATATAGCGCCATATTTATTGGTAGTGGTGCAACCGCTGCGATTAACCGAGCTTCTCAGTTGTTAAGTCAGCAACGTCCTGAAAAAAAAGGGGTATTAATATCAATAATGGAGCACCACTCCAATGACTTGCCTCATCGTGCTAGGCATGACTTCTTTCAGCACATCCCTTGTTTAGGTTCTGATAAGAACATAGCTGCTATATGCTTAGAGTCATTGAAGGGAATGTTGGAAGAGAATCAGGGTTTAATCAATTATGTTGCAGTAACTGCTGCGAGTAATGTGACAGGTATTATTAACCCTATTCATGATATTGCAGAACTTGCGCATCAGTATGGTGCGTTGGTTTTAGTCGATGCTTCGCAATATGCTGCACATAGACCATTGCAAATGAATGATAGCGATAAACCTGAGCGCGGTTTGGATGCACTTGTTCTATCAGGGCATAAACTCTATAGCCCCGGATCTCCCGGCGTGCTTGTTATACGGCAGTCATTGCTGCGCTCTTCTTCACCTGTTGAATTGGGTGGGGGTATGGTGGATACCGTTTATACCGATGACTATGTCCCGATCAATGCTTTTCCTGATCGGGAGGAAGCGGGGACACCTAATATTTTCGGTGCTGTAACGTTGGCGATGACAATTGATGTTTTGCAGCGCCTTGATATGTCAACGATTGCTGAACATGAAAAGAGCTTGTTGGAACATCTCTTTGCTTTATTTAACAATATTCCTGATCTTGTTGTTTATGGTAACAACAACTTATCACTTTATCCGCGTACAGCAACAATTGCCTTCAATATTATTGGCATTGATCATGAGTTATTAGCGTCCATTCTTAACGACTATTTTAATATCGCTGTTCGCAATGAATGTTTCTGCGCCCATCCTTATGTGCGTGAGATGATTATTAAAGAATTGTGGGAAATTGATCCAAACAGTAAAGATGAAGAAATTGAATCTAAAAAAGGAATGGTGAGAGCAAGTTTTGGGCTTTATAACACGCTTGATCATGCCAATGCCTTGGCGCAAGCACTGTTTGATATCTCCACAAACAAAGAGTTCTATCAAAAACAATACCAGTTAGAAGTTTCCGGGCATTATCGGCATAAAACATATCAGATGGAAGAAGCTGATTTTCTCCACCCAGAAAAAATGTTGGACAGTGAGCTGCAGGCGCTATGCAGTTACTAACTACTAATAAGCACTAAGTTCACTATTAACTATTGAAAAGGTTTTAAAGTATGAACGTTTTTATTTTGGGTGCCAGTGGTTTTATTGGCAATGCCGTAGCGTCAGAGTTTTTGTCTAGAGGCGATGATGTTATTGGTTTGTGTAAAACCAATGAGAGTAAAAGGGCATTACGTAGTCAAGGTGTTAATGGAATTGTAGGTGATATGGCTGACATTGATGAATGGATTCATGTTGCTAAAAAGGCTGACATTATTATACACGCGGCACATCAGCGGCCAAAAATGCGTTTATCAAGCTCTTGGTTAAAAAAATCTCAAAAATTGAGAGATAAATGCCTGTCCGCACTTGTTGAAGTGACTAAAACAGAAGGGCGTTGCAGAGCGCTGATTTATACCTCTGGAATGATAGCTTTTGGTAATCATGGAAACGACATAATTGATGAAAGTACGCCATCGGTTTGTAGTGCATTGGGGAATTATCATCTGGCTGGAGAAGATATTATCAAGCAAGGAGCTTTACAAGGAGTCCCAGCTTTTAGTATTCGCCCGGGGATGGTTTATGGCAATAATGGCACATTCCGAAAGTTTTTTCTGGATGTAGCAGATAAAGGAAAATATCAGTATCCAGGGAATGGCAATAATTTTTTACCTTTTATTCATATTGATGACTTAGCTAAAGCTTATGTGTTGGCAGCAGATAAAGCGCCTACCGGAAAAGTAATCAGCGTAGTTGATGATCAGCCTGTAAAAATGCAGGTCATGGCAGAATCCTTATTAAACAATATGGGAGGGGGTAAAGCGAGTTCAGTACCGCAATGGATTGTTGGGTTGTTCGCAGGTAATGCACTTGCTGAGATGTTAGTAGGGTCCTATCGTGTTAAAAATAATCTGGCAAAGGAATTGTTAGATTGGAAACCCCAGTTCAAATCATTCAAAGAGGGTATACCTCATGTTGTTGGTCAATATAGAGATACCGTTACTCATCATTAATCACTTACTCTATAGCTAAGGGAGAAACCTATGAAAGAAGCATTGCTAGAAAAAGAGCATGATAATTTAATGTTAGAACATTGTAATCATCACGCAAAGATGAAAAGCCTTTTTCCTTTAAAAGAGCATCCTTTATATGGCTCGGAGGTTTCATTTGATCAGCTTGATTATTTAATGCCTTCTGTATTAGCAGATTTTACCAATGGAACAAATTTTTCTGAAGATACGACTAACCTTGAAATTTGCCCCGCCTGCTTTTTTAATACATCAGGTACAGTTAATAGAAGCAAGAAGATTCCATTTTCTGATGCAGATTTGGAACGACAAAAAATCCATGAGGCTATCGCATTACAAAAGTTAAATATGGGCCCTGGAGATGCTGTTATGTCTTTAGGTGCGCCGCTTCCCAGTATTTCAGGTTGGGCTATTGTGAATGGAAGTGAGGCGACAGGTGCTATTGCACTCAATAGTTCTCAGATTGATTATGAAACAGCCATTGAAAATGATAATAGAAATAAGGTGACCTTTGTTATTGGCACCCCTCTTGTCGTTAAAGAAATTGGTTTAGCTATTGAACAAGAGCATGGGGATTTGAAAAAAGTATTCCCTAATTTAAAAACAGCTGTCATTTTTGGTGATGTTCTTCCTGATAATTTGCGGCAATTTATAAAAGAATTATGGGGCTTCAAGAATGTGTATAGTTTGTATGGCACTGTAGAAGCAGATGTTGTTGCAACTGAAGACCCTAAGAATGCAGGCCAAATGACTTTAATGACAGAGCGGTTGTATTTTGAGCTTATTACAGAGTCTGAATTAAGTAAAGAAAGAGAAAATTCTGAGTATATGCCTAAAGCAATTGCGATAAATAATGTTAAAGCGGGTGAAATAGGGGAGATTATCATCAGTGATTTATCAAGGGAAACACTACCATTACTACGGTATCGAATAGGCGACATTATACAAGTACATAATATTGATCAGAATAAAAACAATTCTGAGGTCAATATTTCCGTTCTTGGCAGGTCAAAGAATACGGTTGTTGTTAGTCATACTGTTTTATATGAAATGCAAATAGAACAGGCTATACAGAATGCTATGGGAGAGAGAGTGATCGAATGGAAGCTACTTGAGGATAAAAAGCATGCTGGACATTATCAATTGCTTGTTCATATGGTGACCTGTGAAACACTATCCTCTCAGGATACAGAAAATATTCATAATAATATTAAAATTATCCGCCCTGAGTTGGAAAAGACAAATGTCGAGTCCTATTTCTTAATATCTCAGTCGGAGGGTTTCGAAAAGAGTGATGTAGTTGGTGATGTGAAAGCTAATAGAATTGTATTGGTTTAATAATGGATTTTTTGGAGAAAAGTTATGAATGCACCCATATATAAAGATTATATTATTATAGGCGCTGGCCCTGCAGGCGTTCAGTTAGGTTATTATTTAGAGAAAAGTGGTCAGGATTATATCATTTTTGAAAGGGGAGAATCATCAGGAGAAACATTCAAGTTCTTTCCAAGACATAGAACATTAATTTCTATTAATAAACGCTTTACTGGGCATTCTCACCCTGATTTTAATATGCGCCATGATTGGAACTCCCTTTTATGTGATGATAATAGTATTTCTTTTAGAGATTATGATACTGAGTTTTTCCCTCATGCAGATAGTATGGTTTCTTACATTAATGATTACACTCAAAAGTTTAATATTAATGTTTTATACAATATTGATATTACTACTGTTGAGAAAAACGAACGAAACTTATATGTTCTTCATGATAGTGAAGGAAGGTCTTATGTGACACGAACATTAATTGTTGCTACCGGTTTTATTAAACCCCTTATTCCGGAAATACCCGGTATTGAAATGGCCGATGTTTATCCAGAAATGAGTGTTGATCGAAGCCTTTATGAAAATAAGCGAGTATTAGTCATTGGTAAAGGTAATTCAGGCTTTGAAACAGCAGATCATCTGGTGTCTTCAGCTTCATTAATTCATGTTGCTAGCCCTAACCCCTTAAAAATGGCGTGGAAAACACATTATGTAGGCCACCTAAGGGCGGTTAATAATAATCTTCTAGATACTTATCAGTTAAAATCACAAAATGCTGTTTTGGATGTGGATATCAGTGATATTAAAAAAACTGATGATGGACGATTGGCCGTTACTGTTAACTATGCTCATGCCGAAAACGAAGTGGAAGTGCTTTATTACGATAAGGTCTTGTTATGTACAGGCTTTCGTTTTGATCAAAGCATCTTTGATGATAGCTGTAGGCCGGAAACAACCATTAATAATAAGTACCCAAAAATTACTTCCAGTTTTGAATCAGTTAATAATCCTAATATGTTTTTTATGGGCACAATAACGCACTCCCTTGATTATAAAAAAGCTACCTCTGGGTTTATTCATGGCTTTCGTTACAATGCAAGAGCATTGTTTAAGATGTTGAATCAGCGCTATAACCAAGTTCCACTTCCAAGAATAAGTATCGAGAACAGTGATCAAGCTTTATTGGAGAATATGCTAGACAGAATCAATCATGCCGATGGTATTTGGCAGCAACCTGGATTTTTAGCAGATGTTTTCCTTATTAATGATGAAAATATAGATCATATTTGCGAATTACCCATGCCCTATATTATGGATAATTTTAAAAGGTCGAAATACTATGTGTTGACTTTAGAGTATGGTGCCCCTATTGAGGGCGACCCTTTTAATGTAGAACGCATCCACCGGGAAAACATTGATAAGTCTAATCAAAGTCAGTTTTTACACCCTGTTATCCGTTTCTATGATGGTGAAAAATTGATTTCTCAGCACGATATTATAGAAGATTTGGAAGCTAATTGGACAGATCCTGAACATATTATCCCGCTTCAAAAATATATTGATGAAAATGGATATGTTAAAAAAATCAGTGAGACTACAGGCGAAGAAATGTTGATTGATGAAGCAATATAAGGTGCAAGGATAAAAATAGAAGGAGGATTCATTAATGAGCATTAATTATGTTACTGATCGACCGTATTCATTGAGATGGTTTAGGACTAATTTCTATTGGTTTTTTATTGTTGTGCTCTATGCGGCGTGGTGGCTATTTATGGATAGTTTTGATCGCTGGCATTTATTTGTCCACTACTGGGAAGTGTCTATTACCATGATTTTTGGATCAATGGTTGCCGGGTCGACAGCGACAGGGGGTGGAGCAGTATCATTCCCTGTTTTAACCAAACTACTTGGAGTTAGCAGTTATGATGCCAAGTTGTTTGGGCTAATGGTTCAATCTGTTGGTATGAGTTCCGCTTGTATTTATATGTGGGCTAGAAAAATACCTATTCTCTGGCCTGTAATTCCACCGGTGATTATTGGAAGTACTTTGGGAATAATTGTTTCCAATGGTATTTTTAATGATAATAATACCTTGTGCAAATTAATTTTCACCGCCACAGTGACTTTATTTATGGCGGTGTTGCTTTACTCTTCTTACTTTCATCCACGAGTTAGCTTGGATCGAGTTAAAAATTTCATATCGTCAAGGTTTAAAGAGTTTCTTTTAGTTGGTTTTATCGGTGGAATTATTGCCGGAAAGGTTGGCTCGGGAGTTGATATTATTTTATTTGTTGTTTTAACACTAGTATATCGGATTGATGAACGCTTGAGTATCCCGACAACAATTGTTTCAATGGCTATTTCTTCAATTGTTGGTTTTTCGTATTACTATTTTTTAAATGACATTACGACAAAGGTATTTGATTATTGGCTAGTCTCAATACCTGTTGTCGCCATTGGTGCGCCATTGGGTGCTTATATATTACAACATTGTCATAGAGCTCATATCGTTTACCTTATGGCGTTCCTTATTGCATTAGATTTGGTGAGTTCGTTACTATTTATTCGAATATCATCTGCTCATGTTTATATTCTTATTTCATTTTTAGTTGTTTGTAGTTTTATTTTTGTCGCTTTAATTCGCAAAGGTGATCGTTTGCACCGTTTTGCGTATGAATAAACTGTGATTTACATCACTGTATACACTTAATATCTAAAGTTAGGTATATGGAAATAACAATTTTCTTGATAGTTTAATACTGCTAACCGAATAGCATGACGTAATACACGTCAAGTTTAATCTTAAAGAAATATTGAGTTGATTTAATAGCTTTCTATTATAAATCTGCTTCTTGTTTAGTCTTAAAAGGATAAGTGTATGGCCAAGTTAACGGATAAAAATAATTGTGATACTAATTGCCCGTTAAAAAAAGCATTGAGGTTGTTTGAAGGTAAATATTCAGCGTATATTTTGAAAGAGTTAATGGGAGGGAAAAAGCGCTATTCTGAATTGAGGCGGAACATTCCAGGGATTAGTCCCAAAACCTTATCTGAGAAACTAAGGTATTACACCGTAAATGGCATTATTAGTCGATATAGTTACCCTGAAATTCCCCCTAAGGTTGAATATCGCCTCACACCTAAAGGAGAAGGGTTAAAAGGTGTTATTAACCAGCTTCAAGAATATGGCTCTGAAGTTGATAGTTTGGATGGTTCCCTCTCCACTAAAGAATCTGAAGACATAGATAGATGATATTTGGCGAGATTAATTTTTTACGGTTGACTAAATAATGAGCGTTTCTCCAGTAGTTGCCAGTAGTTTAAATTTAAATACAGATTACATTGCTGATCCGCCTCAACTTTTTCAGTCTCTTTGCTCAGATAAAAATCATAGCTTGTTATTAGAGTCTGCAGAGATTCATAGTAAGCACAATGAAAAAAGTATTATTGTGATCGATACTGCTATCCAGTTTATCTGTCGAGGTTGCCGTGTTGATGTGGTGTCATTAAATACCAATGGCGATCACATTATTGAATTACTATCTCAGGCCACCTTTGATGGTGCCATATTTAAGCGCAGTAAAGCAGGTTTAGTCATCACATTTTCATCTTTACAAGGCTATCCAGATGAAGAGTTACGGCTTTTATCTTCCAACCCTTTTTCTATTTTACGGTTTTTATTGGACAATATTGAGCATGATCCAAAAGATGCCTTTAGCGTTTTTTTGGGTGGCGTTATTGCCTACGATATGATTGGTATAACGGAAAAATTGCCCGATGTGTATGAAGGTGAAAATAACTGTCCAGATTATGTTTTTTACTTAGCTGAAACCTTGGTGGTTATTGACCACAAATTAAAAACAACAAATCTTATTGCTAATATTTTTAGTCGAGAGCCACAAGAAGAGTTGCTTTTTACAGCAATACAACGACT
Organism: Cellvibrionaceae bacterium; assembly: GCA_050633825.1. Taxonomy (GTDB): domain Bacteria; phylum Pseudomonadota; class Gammaproteobacteria; order Pseudomonadales; family Cellvibrionaceae; genus CANLBN01. The sequence goes on from JBOEHG010000056.1 coordinate 34,827, forward strand.
AGGTAGCATAAAAGCATTAATTGAATACCGAAAAAATAAGCCGTCAAAGAAACCTTCTTATCATCAAACAGTCAATCATGTCGATGTCGATGTCGATGTCGATGTCGATGTCGATGTCGATGTCGATGTTGATGTCGATGTCGATGTCGATGATTCTAGTTATTGCCGACAGGTAGAACAATTAAAAAAGAATATTATAGACGGTGATGTTTTTCAGGTGGTGCCATCTAGAACATTTTCCATACCTTGTCCCGATCCTCTGAAAGCCTATGAAATATTAAAAGAACAGAATCCCAGTCCTTATATGTTTTATATGAAAAATCCGAGTTTTATATTATTCGGTGCATCGCCTGAATCAGCTCTAAAGTATAACGCGGCTACTAGAGATGTTGAAGTCTATCCCATTGCGGGGACACGTTCACGGGCATTACATGAAGATGGCCGGGTTCATAATGACCTTGATGGACGAATAGAGCTTGAGTTAAGAAATGATAAAAAAGAGAGGGCGGAACATTTAATGCTAGTAGATTTAGCTCGAAACGATATCTCCCGTATCGCTGTTCCCGGTACTCGCTATGTTGCTGAGCTATTAAAAGTAGACCGCTATTCCTGTGTCATGCATTTAGTTTCCAGAGTGACTGGAAAATTAAAACAAGGTTTGGATGCATTACATGCATATCAAGCGTGTATGAATATGGGAACCTTAGTGGGTGCGCCGAAGATAAAAGCGGCAAGCCTCATTCGAGATATAGAAAAGAAAAGGCGAGGCAGCTATGGCGGAGCGATTGGTTACCTGAATGGTGATGGAGATATGGATACCTGTATTGTGATTCGTTCTGCTTTTGTTCGTGATAATACTGCTTATGTACAAGCAGGGGCGGGTATTGTTTTTGATTCAAATCCACAATCTGAAGCCGATGAAACTCGTGCAAAAGCTCAAGCTGTTTTAAATGCTATTAAATGTTCCTGTCAACCTGAAACTCAAAAGCCTGATTATGAATACGCCTCAATATAATGTTGTGTTGATTGATAATTTTGATTCTTTCACTTACAACTTAGTGGATGAGATAAGATGTTTAGGACACCAGCTAGTTGTGTACCGTAATGATACTCCTATTTCAGTTGTGTGTAGGGCTCTGGAACATAAGACATTATCGAGTTTGTTACTTATTAGTCCTGGTCCCGGAAAACCAAAGCAAGCAGGGAATGTATTAACATTGATAAAAGTTTTAAGAAGGCAGATACCAATGATAGGCATTTGTTTAGGCTTTCAGGCAATTGTCGAAGCATTTGGTGGTGAAATTGGACATGCAGATGAAATTGTTCATGGAAAAAGCTCACTGGTAAACCATAACAATACCGGCCCTTTTTATAATTTACCTTGTCCATTACCTGTGGCGCGCTATCACTCTCTATCTGCTCATACTGTGCCTGATAATTTTTCAGTGGTAGCCCAGTATGGCAATACTCCTATGGCGATTTATAGCGAGGAAGAAAAAATACTGGGTTTTCAGTTTCATCCAGAATCTATATTAACACCTCAGGGAACGCCATTGTTAAAACAAAGTTTAGACGTGTTAGCAGTTTGAACGTTGAGCTGGATGTCAAATTTAACCATTAACATAATCCGGGTTAAATATAACTCAATCTATTGAAGAGAATATTATGGCAGTTAATTCCGCATACTTTGGCCGTTTCGGTGGTGTATTTGTTCCTGAATTATTGGTGCCAGCCTTAGATCAATTAGAGCAGGCATTTAATGAAGCTCAATCTGATCCTGAATTTCAAAAAACATTTTATTCATTATTGGAAAATTACGCTGGTCGTCCTACACCTCTAACAAAAACCCGTAATCTGACAAATAACTCATTGGCAACGATATATTTAAAACGTGAAGACTTATTACATGGTGGTGCTCATAAAACGAATCAGGTATTGGGACAAGCATTATTAACTCAGCGTATGGGTAAAAATCGTGTCATTGCTGAGACTGGCGCTGGCCAGCATGGCGTGGCAACTGCATTGGCTTGTGCACTTTTAAAATTAAAGTGTCGAGTTTATATGGGAGCGAAAGATTGTCAGCGTCAACAGCCTAATGTATTTCGTATGCGCTTATTAGGTGCGGAAGTTATCCCTGTTGATAGTGGCTCGGGCACACTTAAAGATGCTGTAAATGAGGCACTTCGAGATTGGTCTGCGACTTATCAAGATAGCCATTACTTATTAGGTACCGCAGCAGGACCGCATCCCTTTCCAACGATTGTGCGAGAATTTCATCGAATGATCGGTGCAGAAACTAAAGCACAAATACTTGAAAAAGAAGGGCGCTTACCAGATGCAACAATTGCTTGTGTCGGTGGTGGTTCTAATGCTATTGGTATGTTTGCGGAATTTATTGACGATGAAGAAGTGCAGTTAATTGGTGTAGAACCAGCAGGAAAAGGTTTACATACAACACAACATGGTGCGGCGCTTTGCCGCGGAAGTACTGGAGTATTGCATGGAAGCTATACACATATTATGCAGAATGGTGATGGTCAAATAGAAGAATCTTATTCGGTATCTGCTGGTTTAGATTATCCTGCTGTTGGTCCTCAGCATTCTTATTTAAAAGAATGTGGGCGCGCACAGTATGTTGGAGTAACAGATGATGAAGCACTCTACGCATTTCAATATTTGGCTCAATCCGAAGGAATTATTCCAGCCTTGGAGTCAGCTCATGCAGTGGCATACGCTATGAAAATGGCGAGCAATGTAACTGAACCGACACTTATTGTGGTCAATTTATCAGGTCGTGGTGATAAGGATCTCGATTATGTAAATCAGCTATTAAATAAGGAAGCTTCATGAATCGTTATCAATTATTATTTGACCGATTAAAAGGCGAGCGGCGTGGTGCTTTTGTTCCTTTTGTTACATTGGGGGATCCTACACCGGAAATATCGTTTTCTATTATCAAAAATTTAATTGATGCGGGCGCTGACTGTTTGGAGTTGGGTTTTCCTTACTCTGACCCCATTGCTGATGGTCCAGTGATTCAGGCTGCTTCGATTCGTGCTTTAGAGGCTGGTGTCACTATGGATAACTGCTTTGCATTACTGGCTCGAATTCGTGAGTACTATGAGGATATTCCTATTGGTTTGTTAACTTACAGTAACCTTATTCTGGCTAAAGGAATAAACGCTTTTTATGAGCAAGCTTTCACCGTGGGTGTTGATTCTGTATTGATTGCTGATGTGCCTACTCGAGAAAGTCAGCTATTTTATAGTGCGGCTCTACAGCACAATATATCCCATATTTTCATAGTACCGCCTAATATTACAAAGGATAATTTGGAATATATAGCTCGCCATAGTGATGGTTATACGTACTTATTAAGTCGAGCAGGAGTAACCGGTGTAGAAACCCAAGCACAAATGCCTGCCGAACAATTAGTAGAAAAGCTAGCCTTTTACAATGCAGCGCCACCATTATTGGGTTTTGGTATTTCCGAACCTCAACAGGTTGAGGATGCTATTAACGCTGGTGCAATAGGTGTTATTGTTGGTTCTGCCGTGGTGAAAAGAGTGGCATCTAACTTAGGTGATCATGAGCAGATGATGTTATCACTACAAGAGTTTGTTGTTTCAATGAAGTCAGCCACTTATTACAGCCAGCAAGAGAGTGTTCTTGCGTGAGTACAGCTTATGCAAATTCAAGGTGAAACTCAGATTTTAAGTGTACATTTATGGGATAAAATCAAAGCTTCTATTGTCTGTATCTTATTGATATTAAACAATATTTTTCAATAACTTAGGTATTCAAGTCCCTGCCTACGCAATCATCAGATTGGTGAGTAGGCTCTAACCTCATCTGTTCTCCACTGGTATATATTGCTCCAATTCCTTTTATTGTTATTTATATAGTTACTTAGCCAAGTCTAAATCTATCTTTTGCGTTAAATTTACAGCATTTTTGTTCTAATCAACTACTATTAAATGGAGTTATTCGTTCTTATTTAGGGTTTGCTATCAATGAAGCTACAGAGTTTACGTGACCGTCTTGTCGTATCGTTAATTGCCATTGTTGTTGTATTTACAGTGACATTTACTTGGATTATGGCATCCAGTACACAATCACAGTCGACTGTTTGGGCTAAAGACCGCTTATTTAAAGATGCCTCCCAACTGACAGAAGCCATAGAAGTTTGGATTGATAGTAACTCACGTGTTATTCAGTCTTTATCAGAAGAGCAGGCGGAAAAAGTGGGCGACTTGGCCAGCATTGATTATGCAAGGAGAGCCGCTGGCTTCTTCAATACTTATGTGGGGAATGAAAAAGGCGAATTCTTTATTCAGCCAACAACAACAATGCCAGCGGACTATGATCCGAGAGTGAGAGGGTGGTATAAAAACGGGATTGCAACTAATGAGTCAACTATAAGTAAACCTTATATTGGTAAGCCCTCTGGTTACAGAATGGTTACCTTTGCTAAATCTATTGTTGTAGACGGCCAACGTATCGGCGTTTCAGGTGCCAGTGTTCTGCTGAGTACTATCAGTGATTCAGTACTTGCTGATAAATATTATAAGGATGGTTTTGCTGCCTTGGTTGATACCAATGGTGTTATTCAAATTCATCGTGATGAATCTTTATTAAACAAACCCATTACTGATCTTATTCCTTCTATTCAAGGTGGCGCCTTAAACCAATGGGCTAAATCTGGTGAGGTCACTCCACTTAAAGTATCGGGTGTCGAGCATTTAGTAACATTGACCCCTGTAGCCAATCATGATTGGTATGTATTAACCGGGCTTGAAAGCTCTGTTGTTTATGCAAATACGCAATCACTTATTATGCGATTTATCTTATTAGGTATTATTGCTACAGCTATTTTGGCGGCACTTGGTTTTACTATGGTGAATCGCTTACTCAAGCCTTTACATGCGTTAAGCCATACAATGGAAGATATTGCTCATGGCGAGGCTGATTTAACTCAGCGCTTGGAAGAGCAAGGTAGTTCAGAATTAAAAACGGTTGCAGTTTCGTTTAATCTATTTATTCAACGGATGCAAACGGCATTACAACAAACGCGGTCAAGCTCAGAGAAGTTAACGGCTGTGGCTGGTGAAGCAAGATCCGATTCCGATCATAATCGAAATCAGATAGACACTCAGTTAAATGAAATACAACAAGTCGCAACAGCAATTGATGATATGGCATCTACGGCGGATCAAATGGCGGAAAGTGCCCGCGAAGCAGCTAATGCTGCAGGAAATTCTGCTGACAATAGCCAAAAGGGTATGGATTTCGCTCAACTTAATCAGGAAAATATGTCCCAACTAGATGAACAAGTAGAGCAGGCAACAACAGCAATACAAAAATTGGATGACCATTCTCAACAAATTAATTCAATACTGTCGACTATTCAAGGAATTGCTGAACAAACGAATCTATTGGCTTTAAATGCTGCTATTGAAGCAGCTCGCGCAGGCGAGCAAGGCAGAGGTTTTGCGGTTGTTGCCGATGAAGTGCGTTCATTGTCACAAAGAACCCATGAAGCGACAGAAGAAATTCAAAAAATGATTTTGACTTTACAAGATCATTCTAAATCTGCAGTTAATATAATGGATGTTGGGCGTGATTTAGCAAAATCAACAAGAACCAATACAGAAGAGGTTGCGCAGCAATTAAAATCTATTCACGAAGCGATTAATTCGATTTCTGAAATGTCAGAAGATATTGCCAAAGCCAGCTCTGATCAGCGCCAAGTATCACAATCTATTAATCAGTTAATGGGTACAATTAATAGTGCGTCAGAAGCCATTAGTCAGACAGGGGGCTCAGCACTTAGTCGAGCCAATACCTTGGATGAACTAGGTAATGCTATTCATAACGATTTAAAAACATTTAAACTATAAATGTTATAGGTTTATGTCTTTAATAATTTTTGATAAATAGGCGTTTGTAATGCAGGTAGAAAGTACATAGGGATTTGTCCAAGAGAATAAAATATTAACAAATTTATCTCTGCCTGATTTGCTAGTACTAAGTACATCAACCCTAGATTACAATTACCACACATCATAGCAATTGCTAACGCTGTCTTTCTCGGTAACCACCAAAAAACTAAACCACTGATGACTTGCAAGAAAATAACGACAGCAAATGACATTAGAGTTGTTGTTATTGCGTAAGTAGGGTTATCAATAATAATGGCTGCGACCCCATCCATTATTCCAATAATAAAAATCGTAATAAAAATAACAGCGGTTGCATCCATTACTTGACGATGTTGAGTAATTTTTTCATCTCCCATTATTTTTTTAAGTATGAAAGCAATAAAAAAAGAGGCAAAAATAAACATCGATAAACGTAAACTTAACTCTATTAATGAAATATTAATTTCAATTGAGAGCAACTTCAGTGCTAGTGGCGGTAACACAAGAGGAACAACAACCATTGTTAGTACAGTAGTCACTACAACTATCGCTGCATCTAAACGTAAAAAAAGAGCTATTGCTGCACATGCCGTGACCGGTGGTGCGGCGGCTGCCATAACTGCAGCCATATCGAGTTGCTGATTAACGGGTGCAAGCAATAAAACAGCCCACACAATAACAGGGCAGGCAATCAGCACCCAACTCACTAAACCAAGCATGAGTGGCCAGCGTTTGAGATAATCAAATTGTTGTTGCCAATCAATGCGAGCAAGCGCTATTGATAAAGGGATAATCATAGCAATGGACATAATATTGCTGAAAATCGAAGCAAGTGGCGGTAACAACAGGCCAATGATAATTCCAGAAGGCAAAATCTTGGATGCATGTTGTCCAATCGATTGTAGAAGTACGGTTAGCATTTGAAGCACTGGGTCATCAATAAGGCGGGTAACTGATTATCACTATTTATTAGTATTTTATCAACATAATATTGTTTTAAAGAACCCCTTTGGGTGCTTAAACGTCTAACTACGGGTTGGCGGCAATTTCTATATGCCGAACTCTCTTAATTTTTTCTAAATACTATAAAAACTAATACCTGTTTGTTATTAAAAACAAAAATTGTTCACATTTTGATCTAAATCTATTCTGGTCTATATTTTAGACCAGTGATATAGTGGCAGCATATTCACCTTTATCCCCATAGTGATAAAAACCTTTTAAGGGTGAAGCCTGATAGATAGAGGAACAACAATGAACAAGATAATTCACTACATAATAGCAATCTTACTAGCTTCGAGTTTGCCCACTGTTGCTTATTCAAAGACATACCAATGGAAATTGGCGGAGAGTTGGCCAAAAGACTTCCCTTTTTATGGCGAGGCCGTGAAGAGCTTTATTGAAATCACCAATAAGCTGTCAAACGGGAAGTTAGTGATAAAGTCTGAGTCTAGTGATGTCCATAAAAACCCGCTTGGCGTTTTCGATATGGTCAAGTCGGGCGGTTATCAAATGGCACATTCGTCACCGACTTATTGGGGCGATATTGATGTTAATACCTTGTTTTTCGCAACAGTCCCTTTTGGCATGATAGCCACAGAACAGTATGCATGGTTTTATCATGGTGGCGGTTATGAACTTATGGAAAAGGTCTATAAAAAGCATGGAATGTTGTCATTCCCAGGTGGTAATACGGGTAACCAAATGGGAGGTTGGTTTCGGAAAGAAATACAATCTGTTGATGATTTAAAAGGTTTAAAGTTACGTATTCCAGGTTTTGGTGGAAAAGTAATGAAGTCCTTAGGTGTTGATACGGTAAATTTACCCCCGGGAGAATTATATCAAGCCTTAGAAAGCGGCAATATCGATGCGGTGGAATGGGTTGGCCCTTCTTTCGATCTTGGAATGGGTTTCTACAAAGTAGCACCTTACTACTATACCGGTTGGCATGAACCTGCGTCAGAACAACATTTTTTAGTCAATCAAAAAGCCTTTGATGCATTACCTAAGGATTTGCAGTTTGTCGTAACAACCGCTTTAAGGCTAGTCGCCTACGATACGTATATTAATATTATGGATGCCAGTAGTAATAACCTAAAAAAAATGATTGCCGATTATCCAGGCATTAAAATACGAGCATTTCCGCCGGAAGTTATTCAAGCATTGAGTAAAGAATACCAAAAACAAATCGATACTTTGGTACAGGGAAATCCATTGACAGAAGAAATTATTGAGTCATTGAACCAGTATAAAAGTAAGGCTCGATTATGGACAAGAATTTCTGACCAAGCTTTTTTGAATAATGCTGGATTATAAGAATTAAGGTGAGAACATGAAGAATATAAAGCAAAATCCAATTAAAGGTTTAGGTAAATATAAAGCAATTGCCTTCTTTATAACCGTTTTTATTGTGCTAATCCTCGGTTTATTAGGTTTGAATTTATTTATTTCTAATGAATTACAAAAAAATTCAAAAGAGATCAATATTGCTGCAAGTCAGGCATCATTAGTACAAGAGATATCAAAGGATATTTACACTATTATTTCTCAATATCAAAAAGTATTGCCCTATGAATCTGATAAAGAACGACTTAGTATTGCAATGTTATCTTTTGACGAGCGTTTAAAAGCGTTTTTGGGTGATGGCTCTATTAGTAACAATAACCCTGAATTACCTAAAAAAATGCTTAATCCTGAAGGTCTTAAAGTCTTAAATCAAGCAAAGAGTATTTGGTCTGGCTATATTGAAAATATATTTCCCATCTTTGAACGAAATGAAAATACACAAGCAGAATTTTTGAATGCGTTGACATATTCCGATCGATATAACCAAGAATTGACGTCTTTAATGAATGATTTAGCTACTATTATTCAGGAAGACTCTGAAGGAGGGGTGCTAATTTTAAGAGTTGTTCAAATTATTGGTATCGTTTTGGCTGTTTTTAGCTTCTTATTTATTATTTTCTATTTTGTTAAATATTTAAGAAAAAGCGACTATGAAGTTGAGCTTGCTCAGGAAGAAACCTCTGGCATATTAAGAACGGTACGGGAAGGTTTATTTTTATTGGATGAAGATTTTATTATCGGTAACCAATGTTCTAATGAAATGAAGGAGATATTTGAATCAGATGATATTTCAGGATTAGAGTTTTCTTCATTGCTAAAGAGAATCGTTCCTAAAGATAAAGTGGAAACAGTACAAAATTTTGTTAAATTACTGTTTGACCCTGATGTTATTGAAGATTTAATTGGAAGTTTGAATCCGCTGGATAATATTGAGGTTAATTTTGCTGATCCTGAAGGTAATTCAACAGTTAAATATTTAGATTTTGCATTTTACCGAGTAATGTCAAGAGATAACATTGATAATGTATTGGTGTCTGTTAGAGATATGACAGATCAGCATAAATTGAAACAAGAGCTAGAAGACAGTAAAGCAGAAAGTAATACTCGAATGGTTATTCTTGATGAATTTTTGCAGGCAGACTCGGAATCCGTCGATAGGTTTTTAATTAATACGCGTAGTTCACTTTCTAATATCAATTTAATTTTGAAAGAAGATTCGCATAATATAAAAGATTTCGGTCGACGTTTAGATAAAATTTTTGTAGAAATTCACCGTATTAAAGGCGAGTCAACAACACTAGGTTTTAGTCATTTTTCGGAAAAATCTCACGAGTTTGAAACAGAGTTAGATTCATTAAAAAAGGTTAACAATGTTCAAGGAATAAACTTTTTACCCCTTACTATAAAGTTAGATGAATTAATTAAAGCTTCTGAAAGTATTGAAAAAATATCATCTTCTATTTCACAAAGAGCCGCTAAACAGCCAATTTCTGCCAGCAATCAATTAAGTAATGAAGTAGTAAAACGAAGAGATTGGGAGCATTTATCAAATTTGGTTAGTGCTATGAGTAAGGAGTATGGTAAAGGTGTAAATTTAGTGATGACAGGGTTTGCAGAAAGTAACTTAACTAAGGAGTATCACAATTTAATCAATAATTTAAGTATCCAGTTGATTAAAAATTCCCTTATACATGGTATTGAAAACGAGCATGAACGCTTGGAAAGAAATAAAAACCCTATAGGGAGAATCGACTTAATATTATCAAAATTGCCTAATGGGGATGTTGAGCTTGTAATGAAGGATGATGGTCGAGGCTTTAATATTGAAAAAATAAAGCAAAAGTTGGTAGAGAGCCGATTGTTAACGCCAGACGAAGCAGATACCTGGACTAAAGATAAGTTAGTGCGTAAAGCCTTTGCAACCGGGTTTTCAACGGCTGATCAAGTTGATATGAATGCAGGCAGAGGCGTCGGACTTGATGTCATTAAAGACAGTATTACTGAGGTGGGAGGAAAACTATCCCTTCGACAAGCCGATGGCAAATATTGTCAATTTAATATTCTTCTACCGGTTAAAGCCGCTTGATAATATAAGGTTTTTATTATGTTAAAACTTCTTATCGTTGATGATTCAAATATTATTCGTTCTAGAATTGAAAGAATATACCAAGATGATTCTATTGTAAAAGTAGTCGGTAAAGCGGCTAATGGCAGAATTGCAATACAACTTGTTAATCAATTGGCACCCGACATTGTTACTATGGATTTGACTATGCCAAAAGTTGATGGTGTTGCTTGTATAGAACGTTTGAAAGAAATAAAACCAACCATAAAAATATTGGTCGTTTCTGCTTTATCTGATAAAGCAACTGGAATTGAAGCTTTAACCAAGGGTGCTCGTGGATTTTTATGTAAACCCTTTACCGATGATGACCTAAAATCTGCATTAGATAAGTTAGTTAAAAGTAGTTCAAGGAAATAAATATGAAAGAAAAGTTTATTAATGTTTTTGTCGACAGGATGATGAATTACCTTAACCATTTACCTGACGTGGATGCAACAGTCGGAGTACCTTATCTGATTAGTAATGATCAGCCAATTTCCTATGATATTACCGGGATTATTGGAATTAGCGGAGTGAGAAAAGGGTGTGTTTATTTTACTGCGCCAAAGGCATTTTTGTCACGGTTATTGATTTTACAGGGTGAGAAAAACCTTTCAGAAGAAAATCTATTGGATATGGCTGGTGAAATAGCGAATACAATATCTGGGAATGTTCGCTCAGAATTTGGGCAAAATTTTATGATCTCTGTGCCTATTGTTGTTAAAGGGCGGCTTAATAATATGCATCTCCCGAAAGATACACGTTCATATGTTATTCCTATTTCATGGAAGGATCACACACCAGTACTAACCGTCAGTCTTGAAGACGATTAATGCAGTTCACCTTTATGTTGATTTTTTTGACTTAAATCGATTTGAAAAATAAATACACCCCAGTATTAATAGTATGCCTATCCAGCTGACAAATGTTATAGATTCATTAAAGAATATACTTCCCTGAATAATTGCTAAAGGAGGGGCTAAATAAAAATAATTCGCAGCAGAGTGGCTCGAATTTTTCTGGTAAAGCACATTCATTAGTAAAATAGCCCCAATAGATAGAACAATAGAAAGCCAAAATAGTGAGGCGACTAAGTCAATATGCCAAATGATCTCACTATCACCTTCATACAAAAGAGCAATAAACATAAAGATCAAAAATGTTGGTATATATTGTAAAAAAGCAAGTGAAACCATATTGATATCAGAACAATAGCGTTTCTGATATAGGGTTCCGTAGGTGATCCCAATTAACGCAATAAATACTGGTACCAGTTGCTGTGCTTGCCATTGTAAATGATGAATATTGCCAGCTGTTACGACTAAAAACAAACCTACCAAGCCTGCAATGGCAATTATAATATTTTTATGGCTTCGACTACCCTTTAATGAAAGGAGTGTAAGTATGGGTTGAAACCCCACAATGATTGCTGTTATTCCTGCGGGCAGACCCATTTTGATAGCTGAAAATACACCGCCAAGATAAGCAATATGAATTAAGGCACCACTAACGAATATATGTCTATATTCAGTAATAGATTGAGGTAAAGGGTGTTTGAGGATAAAAACAATAGGGGCAAGTATAGCTAAAGTGAGCCCAAATCTTACGGCCAAAAAATGATAGGGTTCAATATAAGGTAGTCCATATTTAGCTCCAATAAAGCCAGTACTCCATAGCGCTACAAATAATAAAGGTATTAATATGGTGGAAAAGGAGGTGCTTTTAATATTTATTCCTTAATAAGTGCTTCAATGGGTAAACCATTGATAATTGCCCCCCAATGCTTACCTTGGTAATAAATAGGGACGGATAGGTCAAAAAGTACTTCGCCTGTATCGCGAATATAGCTTTGCAACAAAAATGACTCTGTATTACCAGCCCGGCGGATTTCGGTTTCATTATTATCCATAATACGATCCTGACGGCTATAGGCGGTATCAAATTCAATATCACCTGTTATTTCTTGAGAACGTTCACTTTGATGAATGGCGACAAAGCCATTCTTATCTAGAGGAAGGCAGTACATACAGTTTTCCCGGCCTTCCTTCCATCGGTCAACCATACTTTGTAACTCGTCTCTTATCAGTCTACTATAAGTTGTCGTATGTTTTTGAGGGCTTGTATTAGCAACAGCGACATACTCTGTATCCCAGATATTAACACCCTTTTTATCAAGTTTCTCTAACTCAACTGAAAACTCTCTACTACAAGCTGTGACTATTCTTAATTCCTCTTCAAAACTATCATTTCCAATATGAAAGTGACTCAGCATGTGCATTGCCGATTCTGTTTCATCACGCAATATCAGAGCTTCATCAACAGCTGCTTTCATTTCACCATAAATAACGGTACTGGTTTTACTGATATCTTCACTTCTAGTTTGATTTTCATTGTTGGTTGCACTTAATTGATGTATTGATGCACTTAGATTAACCAATTCATCATGGTTTCTTTCAAAGTCTTCTACAAGTCCTTGCTGTTCTTCAGATAAAGACCATAAACGTGCTTTGATTCCGTCAACATCTACTAATATTTTTTCAGTGCCTTTTGCTGTGCTGTTAACAGATTGATGAATCTCTGTCACGACTTGCTCGATACTATCTGTTGCTTCTTCAATTTTTTTCGCTAAATCCCTTACTTCATCTGCAACTACTGCAAAACCTCTTCCTGCTGCTCCTGCTCTGGCAGATTCAATGGCGGCATTTAGAGCTAACATATTGGTTTGATTTGAGAAATTTCTTACTGTTTGTAATATTTCTTCAATTTTTTCTGATCGCCTTGTAAGTTGCTCTACATCACTTTTAAAGGTATGTAATGTTTCCATTACCTGATTGCTGGCTTTTGATAAGTAATGTAAATCTTCGTTTGATTTTCTTGCCAACTCTAAGTGCTTGGCATTATTTTCACTTGATTGCTCACTACGCCTAGCCATCTCTTCAACAACTAATGAGCTTTCATGACTGGCGGTCAATAATTCAGATCCAAGTGCATTTTGTTTTTCTGCTCGCTCATGGGTTTCTTCTGTTATTTTTCTAAGTTGTACTGAAGATACAGCCACTTTTGCAACTCGCTTTCTTAGCTGGCTTATTGTGCTATTGAGAGAAGAGGCTAGACTCCCTGAGAGTTTTGTTAGGTCAAAGCTTGTTTCTTTTTCACCTTTGACATTTTTGCTATGACAAATAGCGCTATCAATATTATTGTTAGTCTTATATCTCGATATTTCTTTTCTTAAAAAAATAAGAATAACTGTGCTAAATAAAAGTAATGTTGTAACAAAGTTATTTTTTTCAGTAAGGATAATAACTACTAAAGTGATGATATTAATAAAAATTAGGAAATAAATAATAGTATTTTTATTTAGACTATTAGTTAGATTTTTTTTCATACGCTTTCTATTTCTTAATGATATTTAAAATATTATAAGCATCAATATTATTTAGAATTTCAGGGCATCTATTCCGGGGTAATAAGCCTCTTTGCCCAATTCTTGCTCTATTCGAAGCAGTTGGTTATATTTTGATAATCGGTCAGAGCGACATAGTGACCCAGTCTTTATTTGTCCAGCTCCAGTAGCAACGGCCAAATCAGCAATAGTAGTGTCTTCAGTTTCTCCTGAGCGGTGGGATATTGTCGCTTTATACCCTGCTGAATGAGCTAATTTAATTGCTGCTAATGTTTCAGTTAAGGTGCCTATTTGATTAAATTTAATTAAAATTGAGTTGGCAACATCAGCATCAATCCCTTTTTGTAAAATACTTGCATTAGTAACAAAAAGATCATCGCCTGTTAATTGTATTTTCTTGCCTAAACGTTGAGTTAAGCTAGACCAGCCACCCCAATCATCTTCTGCTAAACCATCCTCTATGGTAATAATAGGGTATTTGTTGACCCAGCTTTCTAAATAATCGATAAACTCAGAAGATTTGAAACGTTTTTTCTCAGAAGAGAGGAAATACTGATTGTTTTCGTAGATCTCAGTACTGGCAACATCTAAACCCAGTGTTATATCTTTTTCGGGGCGATAGCCTGCCTTTTCAATTGCTGTTAATAGTATTTCGACAGCTGCTTCATTTGATGGTAAATCAGGTGCAAAGCCACCTTCATCTCCTACGGCAGTACTTAATTTATTTTCATCAAGTACTTTTTTTAAGCTATGAAATATTTCAGTGCCAGCTCGTATAGCTTCTGAAAAGCTCGAAACGCCCGTCGGCAAAATCATAAACTCTTGGAAATCTATAGAGTTATTGGCATGTTCGCCCCCATTGATAATATTCATCTGAGGAACAGGCATAATTAATTTGTCGTTATTACCAAATAATTTTGCAAAATAACGATACAAGGGAATATTTAAACTATCGGCACTTGCTTTTGAAATTGCTAACGATACTGCTAATATAGCATTTGCACCTAATTTGCTTTTATTCTCAGTCCCATCAATATCGCACATTAGACGATCGATTTCTTCTTGATTCGATGCATCCATACCAATAATTTCATCTGCTATTGTACAATTGATATTATCAATTGCAGTGTTAACGCTTTTACCATGATATTTTTTAGAGTCGTTATCGCGTAACTCAAGTGCTTCTAATGAACCTGTAGATGCACCAGATGGAACAGCGGCGCGTCCCATAGAGCTATCTTCTAATATGATGTCAGCTTCGACAGTCGGATTTCCTCGAGAATCTATAATCTGCCGTGCTGTAATGTTTGTTATTTTTGTCATATCGAAATAAGCCTGTATGTATAGAATTAAAAAAGAGCCGTCTGTGAAGACGGCAAAAGACCCCTAGGCGGCGGGGAAAATAGGCGAGTAAAGTTTACAGTTGTTCTACTCGTAACATATTAGTTGTTCCTGGTTGTCCAAATGGAACACCAGCAGTAATGACGACTAACTCTTCAGTTTTGCTGTAACCTTTGTTTAATAAGGTGCTACAGACAATGGATACCATATCGTCAAAATTACTGGCATCACGGGTGACGACACTTTTGGTCCCCCATACAAAGGATAAAAAGCGTGCAGTATCTGGTGATGCTGTTAATGCAATAAGTTGAGAAGAGGGACGTTGTCTGGCAATAGAAATGGATGTTGATCCACTTGTTGTAAAGCTCGCAATAGAATGACAGTTAAGTGATTGTGCTAATTCTTTAACGGCCCGACTAATGGATTGAGATATTTTTTGATGTTTATTACTTAGCATCTTTTGAGAAGTAGCTGTTTCTATAAGAGGAGTATCAACATCATTTTCTGCTTGTGAGATAATCTCTTTCATCATATGAACTGTTTCAATAGGGTATTTGCCGACAGCCGTCTCACCACTTAACATTACAGCATCGACGCCACTATAAACAGCATTGGCAACATCGGAGGCTTCTGCACGCGTAGGTGTAGGCAAGTTAGTCATTGAGTCAAGCATTTGAGTTGCAACGATTACCGGCTTACCTTGTTGCCTGCATTCTCTAATAATTCTGCGTTGCGCGACAGGGACAGCGCTTGGGCTGAGTTCGACGCCTAAATCGCCTCGTGCCACCATAACAGCGTCAGACTGTTGGACAATATTTTCTAAGTCTTGAAGGGCGGCGGGTTTTTCCAGCTTGCTCACAATTTTGATGGGTTGATTGGCAACTTCTCTCAAATATTCTACATCACTTGCACTTTGTACAAAGCTAAGTGCAAAAATATTAATATTTTGAGAAAGTGCAAAAATTAAATCTTTTTTGTCTTTTTCTGTTAACGATTTGATTGGGATCATGGCGTCTGGAACATTAACGCCTTTGTTGCTACTAATACTTCCAGCCACTAATACTTCAGTATAGATAACATCATTAGTGGCTTTTGTTACTTTTAGCATGACTTTACCATCGTCGACAAGTAAGCGATGGCCAATTTCAACAACATCAAATATATTTTTATGGGGAAGCTGTGCGCGTTTGTTGTCACCAGGAACGTCATCGAGGTGTAATTCAAATGTTTGCCCAAGCTCTAGATATGTATTTTCGGCAATCTCGCCAACTCTTAGTTTTGGACCCTGTAAATCAGCCATAATTGTAATAGGCTCATCAAGGTCTTCCTCTAAACGTCTAATTCTTTCGATAGTCTCCTGGTGATGCTCATGGCTACCATGACTGAAATTAAGTCTAAACACATTAACGCCTACACTGTGTAAATTGGCAAGCATTTCCGGTTCGCGACTCCCGGGGCCTAATGTGGCGATAATTTTCGTGGATGTATTAATGAGTGTATTTACTTCTGGGCTAATATTGTTCGCTAAATTTTCTGCCATTTTATTACCTTGATGCTCGCTTATCGGTGGAGGGCAATTGTGCTGATATGCTTTATCATAACATTGGTCTAAAAAATAGACCATATATTTTTAGCGCAAAATGCTTCATCTGCTTGTATATGGACATGAAAGCTAAATAGAGAAGTGGGTATACCTGTGATTTAATATCACAGGTCATTAAAGTGATGAGAGAGAAAGTTTTCTTAAGGCTTTGATTTTAAAGACTTTACTTGTATAGATTTAAGAGAGTATTTATTTTCTATATAGCGCCAGCGTTGCTGTGCATAGGTTTCCCGTTCTTTGCGAGCAGCAATTCTTTGTACTGTAGTAATTACATATTGGAGGTGTTCCCGCATTGCTTCACTCGCATTATTGGGCGTATTGGCTAAGATTGCATCACAAATATTGATATGTTGCCGCTGAATAATGGAAATATCCCCGACTTCTTTGTTAAAGAGGGCGAGCCAGCTACTAATACTGCCCCTAAGTAAATTGAATAAGCCCCTCATCAAATAAGTCGTTGCGAGGTTTTCTGATAAATCTGCAATGGCTAAGTGGAATTCATAATCATCTAAAGCATTGCTATGGGCATTATAGTCATCATCATTAGCCAGTAAGCGACTAAGGCATGTTTTTAAATAGTTACGTTTGTCATAATTTTCATTTTCAGCAGCTTGGTAGGAAGAGTTTCGTTCTAAAATAATCCGTAGTTCAAAAACATCTAATGCTACCTTCCAGTCAGTATTAATCAGGTGAGCCAAAGGGTCGCTTATTAATGGTTTGCTTGAATTAGTGGCAACACATAACTTTCCTTTTTCAATCGAAAGTATATCTTTTTCAAGTAACACTTTTAATGCTGCATTGACGACATCTTCACTTTCCCCGACCTCTTTTGATAAAAGAAGAAGGTCAGGTAAGGCTTTGCTCGCTTCAAAATGTTGGCAAATAATTAAATGTTCGATTCGTGCTACTGCTTTATCAATTCTATACGACTGAGAAGGCTGTTCATTTAAGGATAATTGGTCAAACGCTACTTTGCTGGATAACAGGCTAAAAGATTTAACCATTTCAATATGCCGTTCTAACATATCGTTAGCAATACCCGAATCTCCTTGTATTACAGCTTTGTAGAGGCATTCTTGAATAAATTGATATTTGCTGAGATGTTCTTTGCCTATGTCATCTTTTAGACTGCTTTGTAATAAAGATAAAATTCCACGGAGTACAGTTGCAAGTACTAAGTTATAAGAGCAATCGATAATAGCCAGATGCAGTTCTTTTACCGCTTCGATAATTTCCGGTATCTTTTTTGTCTCAAATGCAAGCTGCATTCTATCGTAAAAGAATTCGAGTATATCCTTATCTGAATCACAGCTACGTTCAATGGCGAGTTCAATGGCTTTTGTTTGTAATAATAAGCGTAACTCCAACATGTCATGGAGTGCTTTTGGATACCAGCTAAATAGTTGTGAGAAAGGACCTACCAAACTGGGGGAAATGACGTCACAAACATATGTACCATCTTTTCGCGCCTCCAATAGACCAATGTCAATTAACAGAGAGATTCCCTGACGTAGAGACATACGTGAAACGTTAAACTCTGTCGCCAAAATTCTCTCGCTCGGTAATTTTTCTCCAGGCTTTAAACCACCACCTAAAATAAGGTGTTTTACCTGTTCACTGACGCTATCTGCGACAGATTTTGTATTAATTTGATCAAACTGCATCTGGCTTCTATATATAAGTGGTTGTAGTGATTAAGCGTGGCTTGGTCTGGGCTACAGGGGCTGACCTAGCGAGTAAAGACATAATAAAGATAAAAATTGCGAAAAACCATTGTAATGACGACAAAATAGCTGTAATCTGAATTGGTCTAAAAATTAGACCATAATAATTAATTTCTTGTATATACGTCAGTGATCTGACCAAATGAGGAGAAAATCCATGAAAAAAACGTTCAAAAAAATAATGTTAGGTGCTGCTTTAGCTGGTTTTACGGCTGCTGGCTCACTAACAGCGGCGGCTGCTGACAAACCTGTATTACTAAAGGTGCCTGTTGCTTTTCCAACAACATTGCCTGGTTTGGGTAGTACATCAAAGTGGTTGGCTGACGAAGTTGGTGATCTAAGTGGTGGCACTATCAAGATGAAGGTTTATGAGCCTAAAAAACTGGTTGCGCCTTTTGAAATCCTCGACGCTGTTTCTACAGGTAAAGTTAATGCTGGTTTCTCTACTGCGGGTTATTGGTCAGGAAAGATGGCTGCAGCTCCATTGTTTGGTGCCGTGCCATTCGGTCCTGAAGCTGATGAATATATCTCTTGGTTCTGGTATGGAAATGGAATGAAGTTATATCAAGAGATGTATGACAAAAACGGTTACAACGTTCATGTTGAACTCTGCGGCATTAATCCGCCAGAAACATCAGGTTGGTTCGCAAAAGAGATCAATTCAGTTGATGATTTAAAAGGATTGAAGATGCGTTTCTTTGGTCTTGGCGGTGAAATTATGCAGAAATTGGGCGTAACGACCTTGTTATTACCCGGTGGCGAAATTTATGCAGCACTGGAAAAAGGCGCTATTGATGCAACTGAATTCTCAATGCCTGCAATTGATAAGCGTTTAGGCTTCCATAAACTTGTTAAATATAACTACTTCCCAGGTTGGCATCAGCAAGCGACGACTCAAGAGTTGTTGATTAATAAGAAAGTTTGGAATGGTATGTCTAAGCAACAGCAATCAGTGATTAAGCATTTATGTAAATCAAGTGTCGCTAATGCTATCGCTTACACTGAATCACTTCAGGGTGCTGCTATTAGAGAAAATGTTGAGAAAAATGGTGTTATCGTAAAAACGTGGTCGCAAGAAATGCTAGATACTTTCAGAAAGACATGGTTACAAGTTGTTTCTGAAAAATCAGCTGATGCAGGCTTCAAAGAAGTATGGGATGACTTAGAAGCATTCCGTGCAGATTATGATTTCTGGCAGGAAAATGCTTTCTTACCACGCAAATAAGAAATATTTATTTGCTAAGTAAGGTAGTGAAGAGTTAGGGGTGATCCCCCTAACTCTATTTTAATAAGAAATTGTAAGTAGTTTTCTAGAGAGGTTCCTTGATGTCTTTTTCACAATCGCTCATCAATTTTGCAGACAGTGTTGATCGTTTAATACAAAAGATAACACTGGCTATTGCATGGATATATGTTCTGCTTATTGCCATTATTATTGCGCAAGTATTTTCACGATATGTATTGGGCTTAGGGCATCCTATTATGGAAGAGTTGCAGTGGCATTTCTATGCTATTGGCATTATGTTCGGTCTGTCTTATACACAAACGGTTGATTCTCATGTAAGAGTTGACGTTGTTGCAGGTATGTTGTCTCGAAAAGCACGTTTATTTTGGGAAATATTTGGTATTTTATTTTTAGCATTGCCTTTTATGTATGTTGTTTTTTATAACAGTCTGGATTTTGTTTATGAATCATGGCGAGTTAATGAGTCTTCAGATGCTCCTATAGGCTTACCTTGGCGTTGGGCTATTAAATCTGTCATTCCACTAAGTTTTGGTTTTTTGTCGTTAACGTTATTAACGCGCTTAATACGTTCTGTTGTTGAATTTATGGGTTTTACTCCCGAAGATAAAGTTGTAGGAGAAAACTAATATGGAAATCAATGAAATCCTCGTTATTTTAATGTTTTTTACATTTGTTTGCTTTTTATTTACTGGTTTTCCCATTGCTTATGTATTAGGTGGCGTTGGTATTATTTTTGGCATTCTTGGTTACTACGCTGATATTTATATGGGCACAACAACTGGGCTGGATTTGCTCACACTAGGTTTAGTGGTTAACCGTATTTATAAAATTATGGATAATTGGATACTGGTGGCGCTGCCCATGTTTATTTTCATGGGCTTAATGCTGGATAAATCCGGAGTGGCTGGGAAGATGATGTATGCCATGCAAGATTTATTCGGTAAGGTCAGAGGAGGCTTAGCTGTTACGGTCACATTGATCGGTATTATCTTGGCTGCATCTACCGGTATTATTGGTGCTTCAGTTGTACTCTTGGGTTTGTTATCACTACCAGCAATGCTGGGTCAAAATTATGATAAAAGTTTAGCACTTGGGACGATTTGTGGGGCGGGGTGCCTTGGTATTCTGATTCCTCCAAGTATTATGCTGGTAATTATGGCAGATCAGCTCAGTATTTCAGTGGGTGATTTATTTGTTGGTGCTATTGTGCCGGGCTTATTGTTAGGTGGTCTTTATATCGCTTATATCTTGATTTTATCTTATCTCAAACCTTCAGTTGCGCCGCTTGCAGATGATAGAAGGCCTTTAGGTTTAGCAGTATTTATTGAAGTATTAAAAGCAATTCTTCCGCCTATTTTACTTATTATCAGTGTTCTTGGTTCTATTTTTGCGGGTATTGCAACGCCAACAGAAGCCAGTGGTGTGGGAGCATTTGGTGCAACATTGCTTGCTATTTATAATCGCAAATTTAACTTTGGTGTATTAAAGGAAGTGTTACAGTCAACGTTTGTAACGACTTCTTACATATTTGCATTATTTATTGGCGCAACCTGTTTTGCGCTGGTCATGCGTGAATTGGGTGGTGATGAGTTAATTGAACATGCCCTAACAAGTTTACCTTTTGGTAACTATGGCATTTTAATTACGATTTTGTTTATTGTTTTTCTCTTGGGCTTCTTGCTTGATTGGATTGAAATTACATTGATTATTTTGCCGTTAATTTCACCTGTTATTGCTGCATTGGATTTTCAAGTGAATGGCTATGGTGTGCTTGATTACCCAACACTGGTTTGGTTTTTAATGTTGATAGCGGTTACTCTGCAAACCTCTTTTGTCACACCACCGGTAGGGTTTGCGCTATTTTTCTTAAAGGGAGTATGCCCGCCGGAAGTCAGTTTAAGGGATATTTATAAAGGTGTTATTCCTTTTGTACTCTTGCAGTTAACGGCATTAACCTTCTTGCTCGTGTTTCCAGAACTGGTAACATGGTTACCCGCATATGTGTTTGGAGATTAATGAGAATCATGTTATCAAATTCCGACCTTCACCACAAAAGTGAAAAACCGAGTGTAGAGCTCCTTGAAAATCTGTGGCAACACGGTGTGGAAAGTGTCCGCGGTAGGGAAAGTGTTAAGCGTTACTTTGCTGTTCATGAAAAGAAAAATGCTGATTATACGGTAGTTGCGATTGGAAAAGCGGCAACGGATATGATGCTTGGCGCGGTTGATGTTTTGGGTTCTAGTTTAAAGTCAGGCTTGGTATTGACCAAGACTGACCATCTAAGCGATGAACTTACTCGGCATAGCCATATTATTTCCCATGAGTCGTCTCACCCGGTACCGGATGAAAGTAGCCTTGAAGCGGGAAGAATACTTTTAGATTACATATCATCTATCCCGCAAGAACATAAGGTACTTGCATTAATATCCGGTGGTGCATCTTCTTTAGTTGAGGTTTTGATCGAAGATTGTTCTCTTGATGATCTACAGCGTTTGAGCGAGTGGGGATTACAGGGAGGCTTAAATATTAATGAAATAAATTATATGAGGCAAAAAATTTCATTAATTAAGGGCGGAAAACTGTGTAACTACTTTAATCAAAATGAAGTGCTTTGCTTGTATATCTCTGATGTGCCAGAAGATAATATGAATGTCATTGGTTCAGGGCTCCTTTATTCTGATCAGGAAATGTCTGAATTGATCTCTCCAAAAATGAAAAGTCGTATCGATAATTTTCTTAAAGGCATTATAAGTTCTTTAGGCCAAGAGCAAAATCTAAAACCAAAACAATCATTAGCTACATTTGAGCACCACATGATTGCTAACAATGCAATCGCCAAGGAAGCAGTGAAACAGTATGCGAGTGAGCTAGGTTATACGGCATATGTTAGTAATGACTCAATTGATATGGACTATCGTGATACTGCGAATATGATTATGGAAAAGCTACGAGTAGCAGAGCCCGGTGTGTATATCTGGGGGGGAGAACCTACAGTAGAACTGCCAGAAGCTCCGGGTAACGGTGGCCGTAATCAGGCTTTAGCTTTATTGCTCGGTGTACAGTTAAAAGACTTTACTCATATCTCTTTACTGGTTGGTGGCACTGACGGTACCGATGGGCCAACGGACGCTGCCGGTGGTGTTGTCGATGGGC
Source organism: Cellvibrionaceae bacterium (assembly GCA_050633825.1). Classification (GTDB taxonomy): domain Bacteria; phylum Pseudomonadota; class Gammaproteobacteria; order Pseudomonadales; family Cellvibrionaceae; genus CANLBN01. The sequence continues at coordinate 57,668 of JBOEHG010000056.1, forward strand.
AAACCTATCACAATGCGATTAATTTAGGCTTTGAGCCTGAAAAGGTACTAAAAGAAGCCAATTCTTACCCTTGTCTAAAAGCTGTAGGCAGTTTGTTTTCTCCAGGGCCAACCGGAACCAATGTAATGGACCTAGTGATTGCTATTGTTGAGCCTAAGCATTAGAACATTAGAAAGTAAGCTTATATCAGTAGAGTAACGACTAAAAGCCGTTTGCTTGTGGGCCAACTGTTCTGCATAATTCGTTTTTTTGTCAGGATTAAGCAGTATGTCATTGTCAGATACATTACGTTTAGGTATGCGGCGGCTCGCATCTGGGGTTTGTGTGGTTACTACCGAAGCCGATGGTGTGCGTTATGCGATGACTGCGTCTTCTGTAACATCATTGTCAGATGAGCCTGCTTCATTGCTTGTGTGTGTCAATAAAGTAGCCGCTATGCAGCCTTACCTCACCAAAGGGCAGCCCATCGCTGTTAATATCCTCAGTTCAGATCAACAATTGGTATCCAATAAATGTGCTGAGAAAGAAGCCGGTGAAGAGCGCTTCTCTGTGGGTACCTGGCTTACCGATGAAAAAACCAACTTGCCATATCTTAGTGATGCTCAGGCAACCTTCTTTTGCTCGGTTGATAATGATAATTATGAGTATGGCACTCACCAAATCGTCGTAGGTCGCTTGATTGATGCTGTTGTTCCAGAGATAGAAGTGGATCCCCTCATATATCTCAATGGTAACTACCAAGAAATAAAATAGGGCAAGAAATAAAATAGAGCAAAAGGTAAAGGAGGGTGGTTAGCTCTCTTCTAAAGGCAAATGTATGATGAACGTTGTGCCTTTGCCTACGCTTGAATCAACTGCTATTGAGCCTTGGTGATGCTCGGTAATAATAAAGTAACTCACTGAAAGCCCTAAGCCCGTTCCTTTGCCAACTTCTTTAGTGGTAAAGAATGGGTCAAAGATATGCCTTTGCGTCCAAGCGTCCATTCCGGGACCGTTGTCTTGTATTTCTATCATTGCATCTTTATCGGTGAATGATAATTTGATATGAATTTCCAGCTCCTTATCTTCAACGCTATCTGACATTGAATCGATATAAGCATGATAGGCATTACTTAGTAAGTTCAATATGACTTGCTGTATTTCAACAGCGGAGCAGGGTATGGGTTCTTCAGTATCAGGGTAGGTCTTTTTAATACTGGTTTTGACTTTATACTCAGTTTGGCTGGCATTCATAGAATTTATTGCCAATTCAATGGAGCGATCGAGTAGTTCGGTTAAATTGATGCTGTCGTACTGTGCATCTTGGGCTCTAGAGAACTCCAGCATATTTTTAACAATTAGCCGGGTGCGCTCTCCTGCTTCTTTTATATCTTCTAAAAAATCAGTAATTTGGCGATTGTTTAGGTAGTGGTTCATATCGATAAGGGATAGACCAATCTCATTTGCCGCGACTTTATTGGCATGTAAGTCCTCAGATGTACGGCGTTTTATATTTTGTATGCTCTGTAAAATAGTGCCAAGTGGGTTGTTGATCTCATGAGCAACTCCAGCGGCTAGTTCTCCTAAGGAGTTCATCTTTTCATTCTGAATCATCATGGTTTCGAGTCTAACTCGTAGAGTCACATCATCAATACGAATAACGGCACCTTCTATATCTGATGAAAGCAGAGGGTAAATCGTTAAATCACTGAATTTAGCCTGACTGCCATGGCCTTGCTGTCGATTCTCACGCTTTTGTGGCTTTTGTAAGCCAATAGCACGATCAATTAATTCATCGTCGATATTAAGCTCTGGTGCAACATCACTTAATAGGAATCCCAAGGCCTTATCATAACTAATGTTTGTCGCCTGTTGAGCAGCAGTATTCCAGTGAGTGACTATGCCTTCTCGAGTAACACCGATTAGGATGGATGGCATAGAGTTAATGATGTTCTGAATATAGTCCTGTGTTTCTCTCAGTAATTCTTCAGTAATCTCATGTTTGGCTATCTCATCGTAAAGTTGATTATTAATACTATGAAGCTTCTCACTACGATCGACTAATTTCTTTTCGAGGTTTTGGTGCTCTATATCTAACTTCTCTTCTGACTCTATATAAGCCTTATTAGCTTTTTTGAGCTTAAACAGGGCTATGAATAGAGTGATGCAAAGTACAATAAGTAATGTAACAAGTAATTGAATAGCAGAGGGAAGAGCAAGAAAATCAGCCGTGGTAAAAGTATCTGCATAAGTGCAGTAGCTGAAAGTTAAAATTGTTAGTGTAATTACTAACCGAGGATATCTACGTGAGCCCATACCGGTAATATCTTTCATTATACTGAGATTCACGCGCCTCTATTGGCTAGAATTTAGCCTTGGTTGGTGATGTTTTAAGCAGGCTAAGCACTTGCTTTTATAGGTACAGTTTGGACAAAAAAGATAAATGATTCAACTGCTTAAAAGTATTTGACAAGCGTAAATTATCGGGTAGAATGCGCACCTCTCTTAAGGGTGGTTAGCTCAGTTGGGAGAGCGACGCCCTTACAAGGCGTAGGTCACAGGTTCGACCCCTGTACCACCCACCACTAGATACATTCTATTCGGACCGGTAGTTCAGCTGGTT
>JBOEHG010000056.1:60289-62310 GCA_050633825.1 Cellvibrionaceae bacterium
CGCGGGTTCGAGTCCCGTCCGGTCCGCCAATTTTTCTTTATAAAACAGTGTGTTAAGAAGTGGGCATTGTTTTATCGAAACCAAATATTCCAAGTTATTACAAAATGTGCATGCCAAAGTGCATGCCAAGCTTATTGACTCAATAGGGCGCAGATAAGCTTACATAAGCATGCTTGTTGTAAAAACTTTTCGGCTTTAAATGGATGATTGCCCTGTGTGAGTTATCTTTTTGAACTGCGCTAACCACTCTTCTAAATCCGCTTTATCATATATGCAAAATTGTCCTCTTTTGATGTAAGGAGGTGAGGTAACTCCAGCTAGAGTTCCACTAACTCGTGAGGCTCTGAGAGTCTTTTCTGCATACCCTAAAAACTCAGCAGCTTCTTTAGTTTTCATTATTATTTCTTCCTCTACTTATAGTTTATAAATTGGTCAAAACATAATAAAACAAAATTTGAAGGTTTAAGATATACCTGCTTATAGCCAAAATTTTATTATCTAAATAGATATTATGTCGAAATCGGCGAGAAAAATTAAAGACATAATGAGATAGCAGGTTGTAAAAAGCTCTCTCTTCATCGGTTCAAGTACCATATATAGAACAAAACCTTATAAATAACCAAAAGAGATCAAAAAAACGAACGTTAGGTTAAAAAATTATATATTTAAACCTTGAAGTTATATCTTTCGACCACAAGATATAGTGGAGTATATTTTTATGTGGTGCCATATATGGATAAAGTGAGTTTTTTCCCTGTTGGAAATGGTGATACTGTTTTATTTGAGGTCGAAGGTAATACTGTAATGACGGATATTCATTACAGGGCTAAAACAGAGGATGAAAGTGAAGACGATTATTACCCGCTTAGAGAAGATATAAAAGAAGCATGCAAAACGTCAGACGGGTATTTTCTTGACTGCTTCGTTTCAACGCATCCGGATAAAGATCATGTATTAGGCTTTGGTACAGTTTTTCATACTGGCGACCCAAGTGATTATAAGCCTGATGATGAGACAATTCTTATTAAAGAAATCTGGGTAAGTAAATATGGTTCAGATCCAAATTATGAAACAGAAGAGTCGAAGGCTTTAATTGATGAGATAAAAAGAAGAAAAAAGCTTTCGGGGACTGCTGATGATAATATAGATGGAAACAGAATTAAGATTTTTAGTCTTGATGATGAAGACCAAGTTGAAGGGGAAGTTAATGACTCTCTTCGCTGGCGCTTGTTGGCCCCTAACGATTCTGAAGCCGATATTGAAGACTCTGGTGATGAAACTTCACCTAACAGTTGTAATGATAGTAGTTTAGTTATTCGTTGGGAATATACAAAAAATAATAAAAAGGAATATATTCTCTTAGGGGGAGATGCTGGCTACAAAATTTGGGAGAGAATACGAAATGATTTCTCTGATCAGGATTTAAAGTGGAGTGTATTGCTAGCTCCGCATCATTGTTCTAGATGCTCTTTGCAATTTAAAAATGATGATGGAGTCTATGAAGACTCTGAGGATGCTATTTCAGCACTGAGCAATATTAATGGTAAGGGTTTTGTGGTCTCAAGCAGTAAAAAAGTTAAGAAAGATCAAGATCGCCCTCCAGCGTGGGAGGCTAAACAAAAATACCTAAATATTCTTGAAGAATCACATGAAAATGGTCATAAAGATAGGTTTTTAAATCCCCAAACTTACGGTGATAAAGAAAAGCCTAAACCTGTAGTATTTAGATTATCTGAAAATGGGTTGGTTTTAGATAAAGCATCTAAAAGTGAAAACAAGTCGTCAAATAAATACTCAGCAGCAGTAACGGTTCCATCAACATATGGAAGTCAATAATTTTGGAGGTTTGTGTATGGACAGAGGTTGCAACTTTAACTACTTTAGAGGGGTGCTCCCAAGCATTACGAGAAGAACATTCTTATATTTTAGTTCATCCTAATGTCGAACCAAAATCAGTTGGTATTTATTCTACAAATGAATATGAGCTTGTTAAATTCTCGATAAGGTATGGTGAAAATAAC
>JBOEHG010000057.1:0-57114 GCA_050633825.1 Cellvibrionaceae bacterium
GTCTGGTTTCGTTTGGTAGATGGTACTATTTGGAATGATGACGGTTGTCTTGAGAAAGACTGTAGTGATAAAGACTTTAGTTTGAGTGAAACTACCGAAGCTATTTAATGATGCTGAAATAATATTATTCAGTGTCACTCTTTGCTGAATTTTGATGATCAAAGACTCTAAAAACAAAGATAGTACTCATAAAAACAGGGATATAACTTAAAAGGGAGAAGATAAAGGTAGTAATATAGTTTTCACCTATTCCTGATTTTAATAAACCCTGAATTAAAAAGATAATACTCATTCCCACCAATAAAATTATTAATAAACCGCTTAAAATTACTAGTTGGTGATCATTGGTTTCTTTAAAACTTCTGTTGATAGATTCATTCAGGTTTGATTTCGAAAGAACGCAATAGATTTCGGCATAGCTTAATCGCACCGCGAGTATCAGGCCGGGTACAATAAAAAGCAGAAGCCCTAATGAAATTGCCAAGCTTTTGGTAATGTAGACGATTAGCAATGTTGGCCAGATCTTTTTAGACAAATTGTAGTACTCGTTTTTGCCTAAATAAGAGTTTTTCAAAGCTGATGCAAGATATAAAATAAAAGCACCTTGATAAATAGGATAAATGGCTAAATTAATTAGGAATAAAAAGAGTAGTGCCGTTCCATTGCCTGAAGAGTAACCTCGAAAAAACACATTGAATATTTCAAGTGGAATAATGATAGGAGCAACTAATACAATAATTTGCATGCAGTGTGTCCTTGAAAAGGACCATGTGTCTTTAAGAAAACTGCTTAGCAAACCCATTGGTATAGACTCTTTCTATTTTCTTAGTTAATCACACCGGTTGTTCTTACGCGTTTAGCTCCTTTTACGACTTCTTTAGGTTTTGCTGCTAAACGTCTTTTCTCGATATAGTTATCAATAGCATTTTTAATTGCGATTAAAAAGCCTGCCACTAAAAATGCACCCGGAGGTAGTATGGCAATTAAAAAACCAGGATAGTTATCTCCAAGGATATCAAGTCGCCATGCGCTTGCGCTTTCACCAAAGAGTAATTGCATATCGGCAAATAGTGTTCCTGCACCGAGTATTTCACGTACCCCACCGATAACCAACAATACCAACATAAAGCCTAAACCCATCATAAAACCATCGATAGCGGAAGGTATTAATTTATTCTTACAGGCAAATGCATCTGCGCGACCCAATATGGCGCAATTGGTTACAATAAGCGGGATAAAAATTCCTAAAATTTGATAAAGTTCATAAGTATAGGCACGCATCAATAGTTCTGTTGCGGTTGTGAATGAAGCGATGATCATCACGAAGACGGGTAACTTAACCGCGTCACTGACAATATTTCTAATTAATGAAACGGCAATATTTGAACCCACTAAGACAACAAGTGTTGCAAGACCTAAACCTAAGGCATTAACAACAGTACCGCTGACCGCCAGTAAGGGGCATAGTCCCAACAGTTGTACTAACGCTGGGTTATTTGTCCATAAACCGTTTTTAGTAATCTCGGCATAGTCGGTACCACTGCTTTTACTTGTGTCAGTAATATTATCAGTTATTTCGATTGTTTCGCTCATAGAGGTAGACTCATCAGGTATTCAGTTACTCTGTATCGAATAGGGTGCTTTGATTGGTATTAACAAATTCTAAGGTTTTGCGTATTTGTTGTACGACAGCTCGAGGTGTAATCGTTGCCCCCGTGAATTGATCAAATTCGCCGCCATCTTTCTTCACTTTCCACTGGTCAACAGTAGGGCTAACTAAGGATTTGCCATCAAAGGTTTTTATCCACTGACTTTTCTTTAAATCAACCTTATCACCCAGTCCTGGAGTTTCTGTATGTGTTAGTACGCGTACGCCGGCAATGGATCCATCAATATTAATACCTGCAATCATTTTTATATCACCACTGTAACCGTCGGGAGCTGTGGTGGGCACAATAACCGCAACGATGTTATTGTTTTTACGGGCAATATGAATATTACTGTCTTCTTTTAAGCCTAACTGTTGCCATGCTGTTTGAGGAATTGCTAATGTATCCAGTAATAAATCATTATCGATTCTATGGGCAGGAACAATTTCCAATAGCGCTTTTTCAGCGGCTCTTCTTTCTGCTGCGGCGATGGTTTCTTTTGTGCCTTCATACGTACTGGCCAAGATCCCTGCGGTTAACACAGCAAACAGAAAAAGTAAGATACTGTTTTTACTGATAGACTTTGATAAATTCATCAGTCATGACTCCGGGTAGCACGCTCTGGTTTTTTATGGCCATACGTTCGCGGGAGGGTGTAGTAATCAATAAATGGTGCAGCAAAGTTCATCAACAATACAGCAAAGGCGACAGCATCAGGGTAGTTGCCCCACACACGAATAATATAAATAAGAATGCCAATGCAGGCACCGTAAATAAGCCGCCCTTTATTACTGGTGGCTGAGCTGACGGGATCAGTAATGATAAAGAAAGCGCCCAGCATTGTACCGCCCGATAACAGGTGCAGCAAAACTGAGCCGCCGCTTTGGGAGCTGCCACCATCATAAAATAAAAATGCCATAAGGGTTAATGCGGCCAACATGCCTACGGGCGCGTGCCACGTAAATGCTTTTTTATAGAGTAAAAACAATCCCCCGGCTAAAAATGCGACATTCACCCATTCCCAACCACTGCCAGTACTACCAAATGTTGACGACGAGAATAACGTCTGGTCATTAATAATTTGTTCAACCAGCAAACCCTGTTGGCTTTTGAATAAGTCTAGGGGTGTCGCACCAGTAAAACCATCTATGCCTGCGGGTATACCAAGAAAGACAGCTTGTAGGCTTGCGGATAGCGACGGCAAAAATTGTCCATCGTTTAATAGTGTTTGTGGAATGGCCCAGCGCGTCATCTCTACTGGAAAAGAAATCAGCAAAATAACATAGCCCACCATGGCAGGGTTAAAGGGGTTATAACCTAAGCCTCCATAAAGTTGCTTGGCAAGCATAATGGCCGATGCTGTACCGATGACCACCAGCCACCAAGGGGCGTAAGGTGGTAATGCCAAGCCTAGTAACACTGCGGTAACCAAGGCGCTGCAATCTTTTAAATAAAACATCACCGGGCGTTTGCGCAATAGCAGTATAAAAGCTTCGCTAGCGAGCGCAGTGATACAGGCAATGATTAGATTAATGAATGTGCCCCAACCAAAAAAATGTGTCAGAGCAATAAATCCGGGTAAGGTTGCTAATAATACCCAGCGCATCACATCACCAGTGGTATTAGTGTTGTGAGCATGGGGGGATGTAATACGCATAAACGCCATGGTCTTATCTCTTACGTGAGCCCCGCTAATTCTTTTTTACTTGTTTCCAGTTTGTTTTCCATTTTTTCTAGGCCCATACGTAAGGCATCAATATGATCACTGCCTTCGGTTTCCGCTTTTTGCAATTTTTCGCGCGCTTTTTGTACTCGCGTTTCCAGCGAGTTGATTTGTGATTGCAGCTTTTCTGCGGGAGACATTTTGGCCATGGCCTCTGCCTTGGCTTTAGCTCGTTCAATAGCCGCGCCGGCAGCATCCAGTGCTTCTTTGGGAGCTTCTTTTAAGCTTGTTTTAGTCGATTCAACTTTAGCGGGGGTTTCTAACTGGGAGCTGTCAGAAAGTTCTGCAAGGTTCTTCTCCGCTTCTTGTAGTCGCACTTCAGCTTGTTTGAGTTGTGCAGTGAGCTTCTCTTGTTGTTCCTGCTCAGTCGCTTCATTGACGCGTTCTTGTAATTTCTCTACACGACTTTTGGTACTGCTAACAGCTCGTTCGAGTTTGGCTTTTTGTGCTGCAGGATCTTGTTCCTTTGCTTTGACTCGCGCCATGGCCGCAGCCACGGGATCAAGTTTTTCTGGTGCGTCATCGGTATTAAGTTCAGGTTGTTTTGCCGCTGCCGCTTTTTTCTCTGCGGCTAAGCGTTTCGCTTCTTCTGCGGCTTTTTTTCTGGCCAATCGCTTGGCTTCTTTTTCCTGTTCGGCACGTTCAATACGTGCTTTACGAAACTCAAAGCGTTGGCGAGCATGATCGGATTTAATTTTTTCCTGTTCTTGCTGACGAATGGTTCCCTTCGCGGCACGGTAATATTGCACTAAAGGAATGGCTGAAGGGCAAACATAAGAACATGCGCCACACTCAATACAGTCAAACAAATTATGGTTTTGTAAACGCTCATACTCTTCTGACTTTGCATACCAGTAAAGCTGTTGAGGCAATAGGCTTGCGGGGCAGGCTTCTGCGCACATGCCACAACGGATACAGGCTTGTGCGGGTGGTGGTTCAGGCATTTCTGTGTGGGATGGCGCAATAATACAGTTGGTTGTTTTGACCACAGGTACAGCTGCTTCAGGCAAGGCAAAGCCCATCATCGGACCACCCATAATCAAGCGTGCACTTTGTTGAGCATTAAAACCGTGTTCGTTAAGCAAGTGTTCAACCGGTGTTCCTAATAAGGCTTTTACATTGCGTTGTGTCTCTAATGCTTCACCAACAATGGTTGTTATACGCCATGTGAGTGGTTCCCCAAAACGAACCGCACGGTAGGCTGACATAGCTGTTCCCACATTCTGTACAACAATGCCTAGAGAAGCGGGAATTTTACCAGAAGGTACTTCAGTACCCGTTAAAATTTGTATGAGCTGCTTTTCGCCGCCAGAAGGGTATTTTGTTGGGAAAGTGGCGACCTCGATATTTTTATCTTTTGCTGCGATAGTAATCGCGTGAATAGCATCGGGTTTATTGTCTTCGATGCCTATAACAACCCGCTTCGGCTTGCCAAGAATAAAGGTCAATAACTCTGTTCCCGCAACAACGTCTTCGGCAAAGTCTTGCATCAAACGATCATCGGCGGTGATATAAGGCTCACACTCTGTACCATTAATAATTAATGTATCAATGGCATGGTCAGCGCTGGGTTTAAGTTTAATGGCTGTTGGAAAACCCGCTCCTCCTAAACCCGCAATGCCGGCATCACGAATTTTTTGAATCAGTTCTTTTGGCGGCAGTGTTGTGTAATCTGCGCATTCTTCTGCGGGTGCGGCTTGGTGTTTACCATCACTTGCCAGAATAATACACAAGCCACTCATTCCGGAAGAGTGCGGCAATGTGCGTTCTTCAATAGCAATAATTTTGCCTGAAGTTGATGCGTGAATAGGCACACTCATTGGCCCTACGGCTTCTGCAATCTTTTCTCCCGCTAATACCGAGTCGTCTACATTAACAATGGGTGTTGCTGGAGTACCTAAATGTTGGCTGACAGGAAAGATTAATTCCTTTGGTATCGTGATTTCTGCCAAAGGTAATTCCATTGACTGATGCTTGTTTTCTTCCGGGTGAATGCCTCCGGGAATATCCCAAACCTGAATCGCTTCTATTTGACTCATGCTGCTTCATCCTTGTTGTTACTTTTTGCTGTGGAGTCTGCTGCTATACTTGTTGTTATAGAGGAAGAGCGATCAGTCGCGATAATATCGATGCTTGGTTTTTGCCAATGCCAATCTTTAACCGTTTGTTCAACCGGGATCATATCAATGCAATCAACGGGGCAGGGTTCAACACAAAGGTCACAACCAGTGCACTCATCAATAATGACAGTATGCATTTGTTTGGCTGCACCTAGTATGGCATCGACAGGGCAGGCCTGAATGCATTTAGTACAACCAATGCATTCGTCTTCACGGATATAAGCAACGGTAGGAATATCTTTTTCTTCCCCATGCTCTTCATCAAGGGTAGGCGCTTCAACATCGAGCAAGCTCGCGATTGCATTAATGGTCGATTGGCCCCCAGGTGGACATTTATTGATTTCTTCGCCGTTGGCAATACCTTCCGCATAGGGGCGACAGCCCGGATGGCCGCATTGGCCACATTGTGTTTGGGGCAATAATGCATCCAGTTGTTCGACGATAGGATCGCCTTCTACTTTAAATTTGACCGCAGCAAAGCCGAGTATGCCACCAAAAATTAACGCCAAACCGCCAAGTGCAATAAGTGCAGAAATAATTGGGTTGTTAAAAATAAGTTCAAGCATGTTGGTTTAAATTAGAAATATTTTTCATAAAATAATACATTGATTCTGGTTCGTTTTCGCTGCGCTATAAAGGTACAAAGAACTTACAGTTGAATAAGCCCTGCAAAACCCATAAAGGCAAGCGACATAAGCCCAGCAGTTATCATCCCTATGGCTGCGCCTTTGAACGGCGTTGGTACATCAGCGACGGCTAAACGCTCGCGCATTGCGGAAAATAAAATCAGTACCAAGGAAAACCCTAGGGCTGCACCAAAACCGTAAACGGCTGATTCGAAAAAACTGTGCGACTTTGTAGTGTTCAGCAGCGCAACACCCAGTACCGCGCAGTTAGTTGTGATAAGCGGTAAAAAAACACCGAGTACGCGGTAAAGCAAAGGACTGGTTTTTTCAATAAACATCTTGGCAAACTGAACAACAACGGCAATCACTAGGATAAAAGAGATTGTCTTTAAATAAGTTAAAGATAAGGGCTCTAATACGAAAGCGTGAACCAGATAACTACAAATGGATGCGAGTGTTAATACAAAGGTGGTTGCACTTGCCATACCTATTGCTGTTTCGAGTTTGTTAGATACGCCCATAAACGGGCACAAGCCTAAGAACTGAACCAACACAAAGTTGTTCACTAAAATAGTGCTAAGCAAAATTAATACAAATTCAGTCATATCATGTTATTGCGCTTAAATTGCAATCAATACCTTACATTACTCGCATGCCGGGTTGTGCACCGTCATGAGGTTCTAATAAATAAATGTCTTTCCCGCCCGGGCCTGCGGCTAAAACCATGCCTTCAGAGAGTCCAAATTTCATTTTGCGCGGCGCCAAATTCGCGACCATAATGGTTAACTTACCTTCAAGGTCTTCGGGTTGGTAGGCGCTTTTAATTCCAGAAAAGACATTGCGTGTTTCACCGCCAATATCCAGCGTCAGTTGTAAGAGCTTATCTGCTCCTTCCACATGGGCCGCTTTAACAATTTTAGCAATACGCAAATCAACATTCGCAAAGGCATTAAAGTCAATTTCATCAGCCAATTCTTCTTTGTTGGGGCCTAGCACTTTTTTCTCCACAGTTTTAGTTGTTGTAGAAAGAGTTTGTTTACTAGCTTCTACGATAGCCTCTACCTGATCTTTTTCTACTCGATTAATTAAAGGTTTAAATTTATTAATCGTATGATTATGTTTAAATTCAGTGACGCTATTCCATGTCAGTGTTTCATTTAAGAAGGCTTCAGCTTCTTTTACTAGCACGGGCAGTACTGGTTTTAGATAGACCATTAAAGCGCGAAACATATTGATGCTTTGTGTACAAATATCTAGTACGGCTTGTTCGGAACCTTCTTTTTTTGCTAAAATCCAAGGTTCTTTGTCTGCGATATATTCGTTCGCCGCATCCGCTAGGCTCATTATTTCACGCATGGCTTTGGCAAATTCTCTGTCCTCGTAAAGTGCTGCAATAGTGGTGTTAGCGTCCACAAATTTTTGCCATAACTCAGCATTATCAGTATTGCTACTTAAAACACCTCCCTGCTTTTGGATAAAGCGGGCGGTACGGCTGGCAATGTTGATGACTTTGCCGACTAAATCAGAGTTAACACGTTGCATAAAGTCATCTAGGTTTAAATCTAGGTCATCGACAGTGTTAGAAAGCTTCGCAGCATAGTAATAACGTAGGTAATCAGGTTTTAAGTTATCCAAATAAGTGCGCGCATTGATAAAAGTCCCTCTAGCCTTAGACATCTTTTTACCGTTAACGGTTAAGAAGCCGTGTACATTCACTTTTGTTGGTGTTCTAAACTTTGCTGAATGTAGCATCGCGGGCCAAAACAACGCGTGAAAGTTAACAATATCTTTGCCGATAAAGTGATACAGCTCAGTGCCATTATTAAGGTTGGGATCACCTTGACCATCATCCAGTAAGTACTCTTCCCAGTTTTTACCGGTTTTTTCGCAGAGGTTTTTAAAACTGGCGAAATAACCAATGGGTGCATCGAGCCAGACATAAAAATATTTTCCCGCTTGGCCGGGAATCTCAAAACCAAAGTAAGGGGCATCACGGGAGATGTCCCACTCTTGTAAACCAGCATCCAGCCATTCAGATAATTTATTGGCCATTTCTGTTTGTAGGTGACCTGCGCGAGTCCAGTTTTTTAAGAACTCACTAAATTCCGGTAGTTTAAAAAAGAAATGTTCTGATTCTTTTTGAATGGGTGTTGCGCCGGAGATCACGGATTTAGGGTTGATCAAATCGGTAGGGGAATACGTTGCGCCACAAACTTCACAGTTATCGCCATACTGGTCTTCACTTTTACACTTAGGGCAGGTGCCTTTGATGTAACGATCAGCTAGAAATAGTTCTTTTTCGGGATCGAAGGCCTGAGTAATCGTTCGTGTAGCAATATGGTCATTTTCAACTAAACGTTTATAGATTAATTCTGACAGTTCACGGTTTTCATCCGAATGTGTTGAGTGAAAGTTATCAAACTCAATTTGGAAGTCGGCAAAGTCTTTTTCATGCTCAGCTTTGATATTGGCAATTTGCTCTTCCGGCGAAATACCATTTTGTTCGGCTTTAAGCATAATAGCCGTGCCATGAGCATCATCTGCGCATACGTAGGTGCATTCATGACCGCGTAGTTTTTGAAAACGCACCCAGATATCAGTTTGAATATATTCTACCAAGTGACCTAAATGGATAGATCCATTGGCATAGGGAAGGGCACTGGTGACCAAAATTTTACGTTGGCTCATGAACGCGGGTGATCCTTATCAAATAGTTATAGGTAGTGATGCGAAAAAGCGCGGAATTGTAGCATTTTTTGCCTGATGAATTCAGTGCTTTATTGGGTTAGTGTTATAGAAAACACTAATTATAATGATCTAACAAGTTTATGGCCTATTGGAGGATTGATGGGTAATATGCTTTTCTTTGTTTTACTGATAATAAAAGGGTAGTGAAACCAACATGTCTTTAGCAATTGACCCACAGTTTATGGCGCAAGCTATTCAGCCCATTCTTGAAGGTATTAATGACCCTCTTAGCGAGAAATCACTAGCGGTCTTAGATGCTGTGAGTGATATCGAGTTAAGGGATAAGTACTTGTCATTATCCCTCACCTTGGGTTATCCGGGAGATGATGCAAAGAAAGCGGTAGTGACGTCACTGGGTGAGGCATTATTGGCTCTACCAGAAGTAGACAAGGTCGATATTGATGCCGGTTGGCAAGCCCCTTTCAGTGCCAGTATCGAAGGCAAAAAGCCAGTGCCGAATGTGCGCAATGTGATTGCAGTTGCCTCAGGCAAAGGTGGTGTGGGCAAGTCGACGACTACAGTCAATCTTGCACTGGCCATGGCGCAACTGGGTGCTAAAGTTGGCATTTTGGATGCAGATATTTATGGTCCCAGCCAGCCACAGATGCTTGGTGTGGCAAATCAGCGTCCTCAAATCCGTGACCAACAAGCTATGATCCCTGTTGAGTCTTACGGTGTTCAATCGATTTCGATGGGCTACCTATTATCAGAAAACACCCCCACGGTTTGGCGTGGTCCTATGGCTACAGGGGCATTACAACAGCTGATTTTTCAGACGGATTGGCATGACTTGGATTATTTATTTGTCGATATGCCACCGGGAACCGGTGATATTCAACTTACCTTGTCACAGCAAGTACCCGTTTCAGGGGCGGTTGTAGTAACGACCCCTCAGGATATTGCGCTATTGGATGCTAAAAAAGCGATCGAGATGTTCTCTAAAGTTAATATTCCTATATTGGGTGTCGTAGAAAATATGGCGGTTCACCACTGTTCTCAATGTGGCCATGAAGAGCATATTTTTGGCGAAGGTGGCGGTGGACGTATTGCTGATGACTACGGTAGTCAGCTGCTCGGTGCCTTACCTCTGGCGCTATCCATTCGTGAAGATGCTGATGGCGGTAAGCCATCTGTAGTTGCTGATCCAAACAGCTCGATTACGAGTATCTATACTCAGACTGCACAGAAAGTGGCTGCTGCTCTTTGGGTTCAGCGAACATTAGAAAGTGATATGCCGGAAATAGCCATAAGCGATGATTAGTGGCCATAAGCGACGATTAATAGCGATACCTATCAACTCGCTACCAGCGGAGTGACGATAAGAGTGAGGATAATAGAATGAAAGCTGTTTGGAATAATACCGTTATTGCCGAGTCTGATAACACCATTGTGGTTGAAAATAACCATTATTTTCCATTGGATTCAGTCAACAAAAACTATCTTGTGGAAAGCGACAAAACCACAGTGTGTGGCTGGAAAGGAACTGCTAATTATTATTCACTTGAGGTGGATGGTAGCCAGAATAATGATGCCGCGTGGTATTACGCCGACCCCAAAGACGCAGCTAAAGAAATTAAAGGTTATGTGGCATTTTGGCGTGGGGTTAATATCTGTTAGTTCAATCAATAATCATTGCAGTGTTTCAATTAGTGGCTATAGCGACTCTTCAATAAATAAACACTGTTCAATAAGTAGTTGGTAGTTCTCTCTGGGCAACTCTCTTTATTCCTATCGTATATTTGGTGTGAGGTAAGCTCCTTGCGTCTTTCTCCCCCTCCCTTTACTATGCCGCTCACTTTTGAACAATCGATAATATAGGTAAGTTGGAGTTCCCATGAGCATTAAGTCTGATAAGTGGATGCGCCGTATGGCTGAAGAGCAGGGCATGATTGAGCCATTTGAACCGGGTCAGGTACGCCACGGTGAAAATGGAGATCGAATAGTCTCTTATGGCACCTCAAGCTATGGATACGATGTGCGGTGTGCCGATGAGTTTAAAATTTTCACTAATGTCTACTCTTCTGTTGTCGACCCCAAAGCCTTTGATGAAAATAGCTTTGTCGATGTGAAAAGTGATGTCTGTATTATCCCACCTAATTCCTTTGCCTTGGCGCGCACCGTTGAGTACTTCCGAATCCCACGCAGTGTATTAACCGTATGTTTAGGTAAATCCACCTACGCCCGTTGTGGCATTATTGTTAATGTCACCCCATTGGAACCAGAGTGGGAAGGTCACGTAACACTGGAATTTTCCAATACGACGCCATTACCGGCAAAGATTTATGCCAATGAAGGTGTTGCCCAGATGCTGTTTTTTGAATCTGATGAAGTGTGCGAAACCTCGTATAAAGATCGTGGTGGAAAATATCAGGGGCAAAAGGGTGTGACCTTACCTAAGACATAAGCGAAGCATCGCTTAAATACAGTAGGACTTGATTGTGCAATTACTTTCCCGTTTGCAATTGATTTTTCTATTGGCAGTGTATTTATATTTGGGCACAATAAAAATATCAGACTCTATGGCAGCCAGCATGAATGACCTGCTTGCTCACTGCTTGGGTTATATTATTTTAATGTGTTCAGGTTTTTTTGCTTTTCCTGCGCGTTCCTATACCACTAAATTGTTCATCCTGTTTTTTCTTTTTTCTTTCTTGGTTGAATGTATTCAGTACTTTTTGCCCTATCGCTCCTTTTCGTTATTGGATTTATTAGCTAATGGCGTGGGCTTGATACTTGGTGTAGGTATGGGTTGGTTGTTGTTGCCTGCATGGAAGCAGATAAGGGGTGAGAGCAGGGTGCGGTAAACTTTGCCTCTATTTTGTAGAGTGCAAAATTTCCTTATTTCATCTGATTGATTGTTCTTGCTTTTACAAGTGAATGAAAGGGTGCGTGAAAATGATTGATGAAATAGCGTTAAAACAACATAAAGCTTCATTAAATAGCTTATTTGAAGATCGTTCTGTACTCATGTTAGCAACTCTTAATGATCAAAAGCCGGAAGCCAGCGCAACGCCTTTTTTATACTATGAAAATAGCTTTTGGGTGTACGTCAGTCGCTTATCATCCCACACGCAAAACCTGCTGACGAATAGGATTGTATCTTTTATTATTAGTGTTGATGAAAGTCAGTCAGCCAATCCCTTTGCGCTAACAAGGGTTATGGTGCAGTGTACGCCCTGTGAAGAAAATCAAACGAAAAAAGAAAAAGTCCTGCAAGAAATGCAAGACAAGTTAGGTGAAACGGTCGCATTATTACAGCAATTACCCGACTTCCACTTGATACGTTTGACACCGGTATCAGGCCGTTTTATTGCAGGTTTTGGTCAGGCCTTTGATATCGACTTCAGCGACCTTTCTTTACATCATGTGAGCTAATTTAATGCTGCTTATGCATTAATACCACGTTCAATACCCACGCTATCCATAATTCGTGTTGATAATTCCTCAATGGATAAATGCGTTGAATCCAAATGCGGTATTTTGTAACGATTTAATACCGCTTTGTATTGGCGTGTTTCAAATTCACATTGCTTTAATGACGCGTAGCGAGAATTTGCATAGCGTTCTTCACGAATACTGGCGAGCCGTTCCGGGTCAATCAATAAACCAAAGAGTTTGTCGCGATAAGGTTGTAAACCTTTGGGTAATGCTGAGTCGTCCAAGTCTTCTTCTGTAATGGGATAATTAGCCGCCAAGATCCCAAATTGCATTCCTAAATAAAGACAGGTTGGGGTTTTACCGCTGCGGCTTAAACCGATAACCACCACATCGGCCATATTGTAATTTTTGGTTGAGCCACCATCATCATTTTCCAATACAAAATTAACCGCATGAATACGTTGGTGATAATTGGTCTGTTGCATACCAAAGGCAGAGCCGGGGCGCTGGTCTGCCTTACAGCCAAATAACTGTTCCATTGGGTCTAGAAAGGCCTCGAACATATCCAATATTAGCCCACCGGAGGACTTGATGATTTTTCTCAAATCAGAAGAAACAATACTGATAACCACAATTGGCGTTTTGCCGGTTTTTTCTGCGGCATCTTTAATACGCTCCGCAGCCTGCTTGGCCCTGATTTCAGTATTGATATAAGGAAGCGTGACTTGGTCAATTTGTAAGCCCTCAAACCGTGATAATAGGCTGTGGCCCAGTGCTTCTGCTGTAATGCCGGTTCCATCAGACAAGAAAAAAGCCATGTGATTCATAGAATAATTACCGCTGAGATATAGTTGTTTTGCTAGAGTAGCGGTTTCTTTTTTAGTAAACAAATACCATAGTCTTCCACTTTTCCTCGTTCTACTTAAAAATACTTATTCATGCGAGCACTGCAACACTATATAATGCGCCGCATTTCCCCCATGGTAAGGACGGTAACACAATGACAGATTATGTACTTTGGTTTGATGGTCTTGGCATGAACGATGTCAACCGCGTTGGTGGTAAGAACGCCTCTCTCGGTGAAATGATCAGCCACCTGAAAGGTATGGGGGTGACTGTCCCCAATGGTTTCGCTACAACCGCAGACGCTTTTAGAGAGTTTGTTGAGCAAAGTGGTTTAAATGACCGTATTCAATCGTTGCTATCCGAGCTGGATGTCGAAGATGTTAATGCGCTAGCGAAAGCCGGTGCAGATATTCGCCGCTGGGTTATCGAAACCCCCTTCCAGCCAGCACTGGAAGCCGCTATTAAAGAAGCCTTTGAGGTACTTCAAGAAGGCAATCAAAATCTAGCCGTTGCGGTACGTTCGTCAGCTACAGCAGAAGATCTTCCCGATGCTTCATTTGCTGGTCAGCAAGAAACCATGCTCAATGTTCGTGGTCTTGACCAAGTGATGCATGCGATCAAAGAAGTGTTTGCGTCATTGTTTAATGATCGCGCCATTAGCTACCGTGTTCACCAAGGTTTTGAGCATGCCGAAGTGGCCCTTTCTGCGGGTATTCAGCGTATGGTGCGCAGTGAAACCGGCTCCAGTGGAGTGATGTTTACCTTGGATACCGAGTCCGGCTTCCGTGATGCTGTCTTTATCACTTCTTCTTACGGTTTAGGTGAGACCGTTGTACAAGGTTCGGTTAATCCAGATGAATTTTATGTTTACAAGCCTGCACTAAAAGAAGGCAGAAAATCCATTCTACGCCGCAATCTTGGCAGTAAGCTAATTAAAATGATTTACTCGTCCAGCCCCGATGAGTTAGTGGACACCGTCGATGTGCCAGAAACCGATCGCATGGAATTCTCCATTAATGATGCTGAAGCCGAAGAGTTGGCTAAACAAGCATTAATTATTGAAGACCACTATGGCCGCCCAATGGATATCGAATGGGCCAAAGATGGCGATGATAAAAAACTCTACATCGTACAAGCCCGCCCTGAAACGGTAAAAAGTCAGGAGTCAGGTAACTCCATTGACCGTTACAAGCTGAATGAAAGTAGTAATGTTTTGTGTGAAGGCCGCTCCATTGGCCAACGTATTGGTAAAGGCCCCGTGCGTATTGTTGACGGTATTGCCAATATGGACCAAGTACAAGAAGGCGATGTACTGGTCACCGATATGACCGACCCTGATTGGGAGCCGGTGATGAAGCGCGCCAGTGCCATTGTCACGAACCGCGGTGGCCGTACTTGTCATGCGGCGATTATTGCCCGTGAATTAGGTATTCCTGCGGTTGTAGGTTGTGGTGATGCAACAGAAAAATTAGCAAACGGTACACCGGTAACTGTTTCTTGTGCAGAAGGCGATACCGGTTTTGTTTATGCCGGTGAATTGGATTTTACTTTATCCCAAGACAACATTGCCGAAATGCCAGACCTGCCATTCAAAATTATGATGAATGTCGGTAACCCTGACCGTGCTATGTCTTTTTCAACCTTGCCAAATAAAGGCGTGGGGCTTGCACGTTTGGAATTTATTATTAATCGCATGGTAGCGGTTCACCCCAAAGCCTTATTGGATTTTGATCAGCTGCAAGGTGACCTTAAAGCAACCGTTGCTCGCCAAATTGCCGGCTATGCATCACCTACTGATTACTTTATTGAAAAAGTGGTTGAAGGCGTCTCTACAATTGCCGCCTCGTTTGCACCGGAAACGGTTATCGTGCGCATGTCCGATTTTAAATCCAATGAATACGCCCATTTAATTGGCGGCACGAAATACGAGCCAGAAGAAGAAAACCCGATGATTGGTTATCGCGGTGCGTCGCGTTATATTTCTGAATCCTTCCGTGAATGTTTTGCACTGGAATGTAAAGCCTTGCGTCGAGTACGTGAAGAGATGGGGCTCGACAATGTACAAATTATGATTCCATTTGTGCGCACTGTTGACGAAGCCCGACAAGTGACCGAGCTGTTGGCTGAGTATGGTCTAAAACGTGGCGATCATGGTTTGAAATTAATTATGATGTGCGAGCTACCGTCTAATGCTTTATTAGCGGATCAATTCCTCGAATATTTCGATGGCTTTTCTATTGGCTCTAACGACTTAACACAATTAACCCTGGGTTTAGATCGTGATTCAGGCTTAATCGCCCACTTGTTCGATGAGCGTAACGATGCCGTTAAAGTATTATTAAAAATGGCCATCGATGCCTGTAAAAAACAAAATAAATATATCGGTATTTGTGGCCAAGGCCCATCGGATCATCCTGACTTAGCTCAATGGCTAATGGAGCAAGGTATCGATTCTGTTTCTCTTAACCCGGATTCTGTGGTTGATACCTGGATGATGTTGGCCAAGAGCCAGTCGTAAACCGTTCTCGTTATTCGTTAAAATGAAAAGGGCCTTTGGCCCTTTTTTATTTTCTATCATTTTGATTGACCTTCGATTCATATTGCCCTGTTGAAAGACAACAACCTATAGGTCCCTTCTAATTAACTTTCCACAAACGCCCGCTCAATCACGTAATGTGCTTGCTGCCCATGGCGAGATTCGTTAAAGCCTGCTTTATCTAATATGGCGCAGGTGTCTTTTAGCATACTGGGGCTGCCGCAAATCATAAAACGGTCATCGTCGAGATTAGGCTTGGGCAGGTTAATGTCAGTAAATAAGCGCCCACTTACCATTAAATCTGTTAAGCGCCCATTATGGATATATTTTTCTCGGGTTACTGTGGGATAGTAAATCAGCTTTTTACGAATTTCTTCACCAAAATATTCATTGTTGGGTAGTTCTTCAGTAATGTACTGTTGATAGGCGAGCTCTGACACGGTGCGTACACCATGGGTCAGGATGATTTTATCGTAACGCTCGTAAATCTCTGGGTCGCGAATAATACTCATAAATGGCGCTAACCCAGTACCGGTACTGATAAGGTATAAATGCTTGCCGGGTAGAAGGTGGTCTGCAACTAGGGTACCAGTCGGTTTTGTGCTGACCAAAACCTTATCGCCTACAGCGATATTCTGTAAGTGAGAGGTTAAAGGGCCATCAGGCACTTTAATGCTGAAAAATTCCAGCTCTTCATCGTAGTTTGGGCTGGCAATGCTGTAAGCGCGGGTTAGTGGGCGCTCATTAATCTCAAGGCCTACCATGACAAAGTGGCCATTTTCAAACCGAAAAGAGTTACCCCTTGTGGTTTTAAAACTGAATAGGGTCTCATTCCAGTGATGGATATCAGTAACGGTTTCTTCAATTAGCTTTGCCATGTTTATACTCATTTCACTGTGGTTGTTTCTATTGATGATCATTTTAGGCTTGATTTTCATATCGGTAAAATGATTTAATTGAATAAACTTATTCGGTTTTGCTGATAATAGTGTTCAAAATAAAAGTATTAGAGATAAAAGAGGTGTTCACATGAAATTCACACTACGCCAGTTAGAAGTGTTTTTAGCCGCAGCGCATTATGAAAACCTGAGTAAAGCCGCAGATAGCTTAGCAATGTCACAATCAGCTGCCAGTAGCGCGCTTAAAGATTTTGAGCAGCAATTCGATATTCAACTTTTCGATCGTATTGGAAAACGTTTACAAATTAATGAGCTAGGCCGTTTAACTCGACCGAAGGCTGAAGCGCTGTTAGCGCAAGCTCAAGAAGTTGAGGTTTTATTGCGACAACATAAAGAGGTAGGCAATCTTAATGTGGGCGCGACGCTGACGATTGGTAATTATCTGTGTGTGGGGATTATGGCCGACTATATGGCTCAACAGCCCTCCGCTAAAGTATCTCTCGAAGTGGCGAATACGGCTGAGATTGTACGTAAAGTAGAGCAGTTTGAGCTGGATATTGGTTTAATTGAGGGGGAACTACAGCATTCTGATTTAGATGTTCTCCCCTGGTGTGAAGATGAATTAGTGGTATTTTGTCATCCCAATCATCCTTTGGCGAATAAAAAGCAATTGGATGATCAGGATTTACTCAGTGCTGAGTGGATTATTCGTGAACAGGGCTCGGGAACGCGTCAGGGGTTTGATCGTGCTATGTTTGGTTTGTTGCCGGAATTGAACCTGTTGCTAGAGCTACAGCATACCGAAGCGATTAAGCGTGCGGTTGAAGCCAACTTGGGTATCGGTTGCCTGTCAAAGATTGCGCTGGCTGAGTCTTTTGCGCGTGGCAGCTTGGTGCCTTTGGCAATACCCCATAGGGATTGGAGAAGACATTTTTATTTTATCCTGCATAAGCAAAAGTATAAGACAGCAGGGATTAACCATTGGATCGAGTTGTGTCGGACGACGGTCTGAGTCTTGTGAATGTGACTTATTGTTTAAGAAAAAAGCCTAAGAGTATGTTTTTGATCACATTATTGGTCTTTTTTTATGTTATATTGCCTTGCAAGTTATTACTTAAACAGAGTTGAAATAGCAGGCTGTTTTTTATTTGCCGCCTTGTTGTTCAGTGTCCGTTTGTAAACGGCCTTGTTTGTTCGTTTCAAGATAAAATAATATGAAAAGTATGTTACCGCATTGTAATAAGCTTACTCTGACCTTGATGTTGGCCACTTTATTGTTGTCATCCCATGGCGCGTTCTCTCAGAATGAAGCAAGTACGGGTTCATCATCAGTGAATCTAGGAAAACCTTTGTTGACACTTGAGGTGATTGATTCATTTGTTGAAATGCGAACGGGTCCGGGGCGTGGCTATCCTATCTTTTATGTCATTGAGCAGGGCGAATCTGTTGAAGTGCTTGTTCGTCGTGCTGGTTGGTATGAAATTCGCTCTCAAAACGGCAAGGTTGGTTGGGCGACGCCAGCGCAATTGTCACGTACATTGCAGGCTACCGGTGAACCTGCTGATTTGCCTTCGGTGAGCTTTGGTGATTACCTAAAAAATAAATGGCGAATTGGTTTTACTACCGGTGATTTTTCAGATGGCCAATTAAAAGGAACTGATTTGTTTTCTGCAACTGTCAGCTATCGTTTTTTAAGCTGGTTATCAGTTGAGGGACGTGTGGGTAAATTATTTAACTCGCAATCAGAAGGTGATATACGAGCACTTAATATTTTGGTGGAACCCTTTTCTCAAAATAAATTATCGCCGGAAATTTTTATAGGTCGAGGGGTTTTATCTTTGGACTCTCAGCCGGAACAAACAGCCTCAATTAATGAAGGTGATTCCAATTTTATTACCTATGGCTTGGGGCTCAACTATTATCTCGGCCGTAATTTTGTAATCCGTGGCGAATATAGCCAATACTCCGTATCAACCGATGACGATAAAGAGAAATTAGATTCATGGAAAATAGGTTTCAATACATTCTTTTAGTGCTTGTTAGTGTGTTAGCGGGTTTGTTAGGGTTGTCGTCTATAGCAAACGCGCAAACAGCCGATGATAAAAGTCAATTTGCTGTGGGTACAGAGTTTCTCGAAATCGGTTTGTCTTTGGGTATGATCAATATTGAGGATTTCCCCAGTGAGACTGCGACTGGTATTCACTTTACCTTTAGAGCAACAGAAGATTATTTTCTGCAGCTTAATTATATGAAAACGTCTGAAGTAAGTACTTCTACATTCGAAGAGCAAGGCTCTTTAACATCGGTTTCAGGCAGCGATAGAGAATTTATTCACTACGATGTATTGCTAGGGTACAACCTGTATCAAGGAGAATTTTTCTCTGCGGATTCAAAAGAGGCAAATTTATCTAGCCTTTATCTTGTGGGTGGTGTCGGTGAGACAGAGTTCAGGAATGAGAGCCGCTTTACTTATACCTTAGGTGTAGGGTATCGAGTAGCTTTTAAGCGCCGCTATATCGTTCATGTTGATGTGCGTGATTATAATCATAAAACGAGTTTAAACGCGAGCGGTGATAGAGTTAATAATATTCATTGGTCTGCTGGCGTGAGTTATCTTTTTTAACCTTTAGTTGATATCGATATCACTGAATAAATAATATTGTGGGAATGGTATGTTGATTTGCCGTATTAACTTTTTACATTATTTAAGCCTTGTGTTGTGCTCTCTTTTTCTTTCTGCGGCTGTTACTGCTCAAGGTAGCGGTAGTTCCGTCAAAATTATTGAGCCTAAAAAAGATGTAAAAATAGCAAAGTCTGCTGCTATTGATGATGAGAAATTTGAGCTTGGACTTTTTACCGGTATCCTCGCTGTCGATGAGTTTAATGATAATCCTGTTTATGGAATATCATTTAGCTACCATATGACGCCAAAGTTTTTGTTACAATTAAATTACGGTGAGTCAGAAACACGTACGCCGACCTTCGAAAAAAATGCAACGCCAGACCCCGATAACCCTTTTTTGACCGATAGCCAAAGAACCTTTGAGTATGTCAACTTGCTTGCGGGTTATCGAGTGCTTAGAGGGCGTTCTTTCTTTGGGCGTAATAGCAAATATAATTCTGATATTTATTTAATGTTTGGTGTGGATTCTGTCGATTTTGCTCAAGGTTCATCAAATACGGGGATTGTTATCGGCACGAGTTATCGCGTGGTGTTAACGGATTCGTTAACGATGAATGTTGATTTTCGTGGTCATGCGGTCGATAGAGAATTTAATATTTTATCGGGTGCTGAAGGCAATAAAGAAAGTACCTTTAATACTGAATTGATTGTTGGTTTAAATTTGTTGTTCTAGTACTGAGATGAAGAAGGTCAAATTTAAGTCGCGAATGGCGACAAAATGTTGACTGTGTCACGTTTTTCCTTGTTTCAAATGAAAAGCTCATCGTAGGATAAGAGTGTTATCTAGTTCTCAAAATTGTAAATCCCAGTACCGTTTTCGATACTTTTTCGGTATTTTCACGACTGTACACCCTAATTCATCGTAATAATTATCTAGAATGTAATAACTTACAGCGATGGTTAGGCAGTGGCTGTAGATGACCCTGCTTTTAATAAGAGTATTCAGTCATTACTTATAATAAAAAACTTATTTTCAAATCAACCAAATATCGGTTTTGTAGCTTGAGGTATAAGCTTTATGAAAGGATCAACCCTTAACAGTAGGCTGATTAATATTATTCAGTTGGGCTGTGTTGTAGTAATGCTTTTGTCTGTTGTTTTATCGGCGAGTGTATCGGCGAATAATGTTGAAGAAAATTCACTCTCTGAAGTGAGAAAAATATCCAAAGAAATACAAGAGTTAAAACAGGAAGTCATTGTTCTTAATAAAGATTTGAAGCTAATGGAAGAGACCTTATTATTCCCTTCTTCTACCAAGTTTTCAGTGTTTGTTTCTGTCAGTTCAGGGCGCTTTTTTAGCCTTGAGGGTGTAAAGCTTAAAATTGATGGCGAACTGGTGTCGACTCATGTCTACTCCGATAAACAGCGTCAGGCGCTGATTCGAGGTGGTATACAAAAATTGCATGTGACTAACCTTAATACCGGTAAGCATAAAGCCACGATTTTCTTTACCGGTGTTGGGCCAAATGGCCGTGATTATAAGCGTGCAATTGATTTGGATTTTGAAAAAACAGAAGGCAGTGGCCATATGGAATTGATCGTGAGTGATGATGGTTCCATACAAGAGCCCGTTTTTCGCATTAAACAGTGGTAATTAGGACGCATTGTGATTGTTGTCGATAAAATATCATCTTTGTTAACAGTATTTTCAGTTGTATTGAAGCGACGTGTTGCTGCTTGCCTGTTTATTTTTGGCTTGTTTTCTTGTCATGCTTCATTGGCGGCCCCCTTGAAGTCGCATATCGATTCATTGTCTGAATTAGAGTATGGCGTTGTCTTATATGATTATTTTCAAGAAGACTATTTTGCTGCTTTAATTGAATATGAGTATTCTTATGCCTTGAAAAATGAGATGGCGGTAGCGCCTACGGGTAGAGTTTTAAAGGGTGGGATGATGTTGTCTTATGGTATGCCAGAAGAGTCACAAAAACTCTTTAGCGTACTGCTTGATAAAACAAGCTCGCAAGATGTGAGTAACCGTGCTTGGTATTATTTGTCTAAAATTTATTACAATAAATCTGAAGTTGAAAATGCTAATTCTGCATTAAAAAAAGTCACTGGTGATATTCCTGAAGATATCTTTTTTAACTATTATTACCTCTCTACATTAATTGGCAATCAACAGCCTATAGAAACACTTAGCCCAAGTGTTAAAGGCGAACTTTCAAATAGTTTACCGGGGTATCCTTATCTACTTTTTAATCTTGGTATTGGTCATTTGCGTTCTGGAGATATTCCTCAGGCGGTTGAATATTTAAACAAAGTTTCTCAATATACTGATTATGGTGAAGAGCTCACGGTATTGGCGGATCGCGCTAAAAATGGTTTGGCGCAATTGGCTTTGGAGTCAGGTCGTTTGTCTGATGCGTGGACACATTTAACAAAGATTCGTACAACCGGCCTTTATTCAAACCGTGCTTTGTTGGCTTATGCGTGGAGTGCAATTAAGGGTAAACAATTTAATCAAGCAATTCCTGCGCTAAAAACACTTAACGATCGATCTATCTCCATTCCTGAAGTGCAAGAAACAAAAGTGCTGTTGCCTCATCTTTATGAGCAGCAAGGACAGTTTCGAAAAGCATTGCAAAGCAATATCGCAGCAGAAAAAGAATTTGAAATTGGTATAGCGCAAGTCAATGAAGCGCGCAATATTATTAAAGGTCTTGATGTGCCAAGACAGTTTATCGGTAATTTAGAATCAATCATGCAAAAATCTGATTGGTATGCTTCTACTCCATCTATCGATTATCAGAAGTTAACGCCATTTTTAATTGATTTGATGGCAAGCAATGCGTTTACTGAAGTCCTTAAAGAGTTGGCTGATCTGTATTCTATAAGAGATAATCTTAATTATTGGATTGGCCGTTCAGATGAACACAGTGTCATTCTGGAAAGCGCTAAACAAAAGAATTTTAATCAAGAGTTAAGCCGCTATTTTGAAAAAAGCGCTCAGCTTAATAGCCAATTAGCAGATAAAAAGGCAGAGCTTCAATTGTATACATTGACGCTTGATGAAAAAGATCAAGATAGAATGATAGCTCTGTTGGATACTACTAAAAAAGAGTTTGACTTTCTTGATAGTAAAATAGCACAACTGATAAAGTTGGATTCTGCTTATAAACAGCCTGATCATTTTCAGGGGATGGTCAGTGGCCATCACCGCCGCTTGCAACAACAATTAGAAAAAACCGAACGCTATATTGACGGACTTGAACCGATTATGCGTCGCTTGGTTAATTTAGAATTGGATAAACATGAAAAAAGGATGCGCTATTACTGGGCCCAATCCCGTTTAGCGAAAGCAAGACTCTATGATAATGAATTACTCTCTCTGGAAAAGGGCCCCGAAATTAGCCGGCTCTCTGATCAAACGACGAATGGTGTAAAAAAATAATGAACCATTCAATCAAATTAATGAACTTTATAGCTACGACCATTTTTCTGGTTAGCTGTGGAAGTAATGAGCCGAAAACCTTGGCAAGTTTAAAATATGAGCCTGAAAAAGAAACAGCGCTTATCAAAGACGATGAAATTAAAATAGAAAAGTTAAGTCATGAAGAAGTAAGGCAAGAATATAGAGAGCTGCTTGATTTTTTTGAAGAAGATGCACTCAAAGAAAAGATTGAGCGTCGTATAGCTGATGTTCATATGATGGAAGGTGTGTTTGAGCATAACAAGGCCGAACCCAAAGCGAGCTATTATGCTGAAGCAACACAGGCCTATCGCGAAATTCTGGAGAAATATCCCAACTCTCCGGGTAATGCCGAAGTGTTATATCAATTGTCAAAAGCCTACGATATTGAAGGCAAGCAGGAAGAGTCTTTGGATGCGCTAACGCGTTTGACAAGACAATACCCCAACTACCTTAATATAACTGAAGCCTACTTCCGTAAGGGTGATATCCATTTTAGTAACCAGCAGTATAAGGAAGCCCAAAGAGCTTACTCAGCTGTTGTTAAGGCGGATAATGAAAATCTAGATCTTAATGCTCATTATATGTTGGGGTGGTCTCACTATAAGCAGCTCAACTATGATCAAAGTATTAATTCCTTTGCTTATGTTCTTAATCAGTTACTGGCGGGACGCTCTAGTATTGAAGGCTTGGGCAAAAAAGAAAAACCCTTAGCGACAGACTCTATTAGTTCTATCAGTCTGGCCTTTGATAAAGTCGGCGGTGCTAAAGAAATTGATGCAGTTCCTCTATTGGCAGGGCAAGATTATATTTGGATGATTTATGACAATCTAGGTCAGTACTATTTATCGAAAGAATTGTACGAAGAATCTGCGTCGACATTCAGGTTGTATGTGACTAAGTACAGTAATTCTGATAGAGCGCCTGATTTGCATGTCAAACTCATCAATACTTATGTTGAGGGTGGCTTTACCCAACAATCTCTTATCGAAAAAGAAAGTTATGTTAATGCTTATGGCATCGGCGCAGCTTATTATGCTGATAGACGCACCATGGCTTCTTCAATCAAAACGTCTTTAAAAATATATTTAAGCGAATTGGCTGGACATTTTCATAGTAAAGGCCAGCTACATCAAAAAGAAATTGCTGAGCTAGATAATAAAACTTCTATTGCCAAAGCAGAAAAAGATGAAAAGCTGGGTGAACTTTATTCAGTCTCAGTCAGCTCTTTTGATAAGGCTGCTGATTTTTACTCCAAGTTTGCACAAACATTCCCCGATGCTTCTAATATTGATGAAATCTACTTCTTAAAAGCGGAGACCTTATTTTCTGCTTATCGTTATCCGCAAGCCATTGCCGATTACGAAAGAGTGGCTTACCGTCCTAAAGGCGTCAGTGCGCGTAGTAATGAAGTAAACGCAGGTTATGCCGCAATTATTTCTTATGAAAAATATATTGATGTGTTAAGAACTGGTTTTACCTATCCCGGCAAAGCCAAATCAGCGCCTTTATCAGAGGACAGCGTCGGTATTAAAGAGTGGAAGCAAAAAGCTGTTGATAGCATGTTAGTGTTTGCTGAGAAGTTTCACTATGACAAACGCTCTCCCGCTGTGTTAAATAATGCAGCAGAATATCTGTTTGCACTGGATCAGTATGAAAACACAATCAATGTTGCTAATGGTCTGATTGATAAAAATCCTCAGTTGGATAAAGAACTGAAAAAAACAGCTTATGGTTTAATAGCCAGCTCGCATTTTAAATTAGAGAACTATCCAAAAGCGGAAGAAAATTATATTAATCAGCGTGCCTTAGTTACTGAAAATACCGAAGAATACTCAACCATTTCAGAACGGTTAGCGGTATCTATTTATAAAGAGTCTGAAGTGATGATTGCTCGTGATGATCCTTCATCTGCTATTGATCAGTTATTGAAAGTAAAACGTTTTACGCCAAATTCATCCATTCGTGTGACAGCTCAGTATGATGCTGCCGTATTGTTGCTGGAAGCGACTCGGTGGGATGAAGCAATTACTGAATTGTTGGAGCTTAATCAAGCTTACCCTGAAGATAAGTTAGCGGTTGAATTCCCGCGTAAGTTAGCCTTTGCTTATGAGAAAAGCGAGGCTTGGGAAAATGCGGGTAGGGCTTATATTGTTTTAGTTAATAATGATCCAGACCCCGTTATTCGCCAAGAAGCGTTGTTTTTGGCTGCTACGATGTTTGAGGAAGATACAAACTATGCAGAATCAATTAAGTATTTCAAAAATTATGTGGATCGTTACCAACAGCCTTTTGATAACTATTTAGAAGCGGTATACCACATTGCTGTGAACTATGAAAAACTCGATGATCAAAAGCAGCAGAATGTATGGCTAACCAAGTTAATTAATGTTGATTCGGGTGCAGGCAGCGAAAGGACAGACCGTAGTCGTTGGTTAGCTGCTTGGGCAAATACGAAATATGGTGATTACTATTCTTCTCTATTTGCTGAGGCTCAACTAACTCAGCCTATTGTGAAAAGTATACCGAACAAAAATAAATGGCTACAAAGTGCTTCCTCCCGTTATCAGGCGGCAGCTGATTATGGCATTTTAGAGTTTGTCAGCATGTCGAGTTACAAAATTGGCATACTATATCGACAGTTTGCCTCGGATCTTCGTTCTGCACCTAAGCCCAATGGCCTTTCGGCAAGTGATCAGCAGGTCTATGCCGAAATTATTGAAGAGCAAGCTAGACCATTTGATCAGTTAGCGATTGACTTACATCAAGCCAATATCGATCGTGCGTGGGCAGGTAAGTTTAATGACTGGATCAGCAAAAGCTTTGCTGAAATGCAGGTGCTTAGACCTGCGCGCTTTAATAAGAAAGAATTAATTGTGAGCTACGGTAATGGTATCTATTAAGTTTATGCAGCGCTTTATCGCCTTTCGCCTCTGCCGTATGGTAAGTATTGTATGTATCCCCTTTATTTTGGTGGCCTGTGGTACTACAGGTGTGGATACTACGGCCAAGCCTGTTGCTTACGTTCCTGATCAAACGGACTCTGCTTCAACCTTAGAGTTTATTCCGAAGCTTAAAGTGAATAAAAAAGGGCAGGTGATCCCTTATAAGGCGACTGTGAACCCCTACCTTAAAAAGCGAGGGGTTATAGGTAAGCCGTCAATAGACGCATTTATACAAGCGAAGCGCGCTTACAAGACGGGTGAATATAGTCAGGCAAAAACATTATTGAATGGATTGCTGGAAACTAACCCTAAATTATCGGGGCCTTGGGTACTGCTTGGTGATGTCGCACTGGCAGAAGAAGACCTTGAATCAGCTAAGGATAATTTTTCCAGAGCGATTACCGTCAATAAGCAGAATGTAAATGCTTATATCCGTTTGGCAAAAGTGCAGCGGATGTTAGGGGAGTTTACCCAAGCGAAGGGTGTATATGCCGCTGTTCTTGATATTTGGAAGGATTTTCCGGAAGCACATCTCAATCTTGGCGTTTTATATGATGTATATTTGAATGACAATGTGAAAGCGCAAAAACATATAGAGGCTTACCAGTTTTTAACCGGTGGGCGTAATGAGGAGGTCGCTGCTTGGTTGTTGGAAATTCAAGGGCGTACCGGAATGACAACAGAGTTAAATGTTCAGCAACCTGACGTTATTGGAAAACCTGTTTCTTAGTTGGTTGAACAGGTTTAGTTGATTGAACAGGTTATGAGTTGAATGGTTTGTTAAGTATTGATGAGTGATATTTTGATATCAGAGCGGAATATGTTTATTACAGGTAAAAAGCAATTGTTATGTCAGTTTTGTCAGGTATTGTGCCTGACGCTACTGCTTGTGCCTGTTGTAGTCTTTTCTCAAAATGCAGATGCTGCAAGCCAAGCTAATCCTTCTCAAAAAGGGTCGGATGAAAAATCCCCTGAGGATGATTTGATTCGTTTGGAATCAACCTTTGTGGGCGATAAAGAGCAGCCTTCAGTAAGTTATTTCATCCCATGGAAAGGGACTGATTCTGCTGATGATTTACGTTGGCAGTTGGAACGAAAAAATGACGATACATTAAATTTGGTTGATAGAGACATTTTATTGCGATCGATCAATATTTATAATGAAATGAAGCTTGAATAAGATGAGCCTAATAAACGTTTAAGCGTAACTTTAATTTTTGTAATATGTAAGAGTAATTATTATGACTGATTTCTATAACACAGTGACCCTCTTTTTTCAGGAAGGTGGTTTCTTCCTTTATCCTATAGCGTTGGTGTTTGGGATTGGCCTTATTATCGCTATTGAACGCTGGATTTTTCTATCCCGTGAGAAATCAAAAAATATTAAAGCGTTTAATGATTTTCTACCTCTTCTTAGAACAACTGATGTCGATAAGATGCATTCATTTTCTCGCGAAAGCCAAGCACCCGTTACACGGATTATTGCTTGTGGTTTGGATATGATGAAGGTATCAAAACAACGCGCTGATGTCGAAAATTCAATGAGTGAAGGCATGTTAGAAACAATGCCTCGCCTCGAAAAAAGAACAGGCTATTTATCGGTGTTAGCCAATGTGGCAACGTTATTAGGTTTGTTAGGTACGATTATTGGCCTAATTGGTGCGTTTACCGCAGTGGCTGATGCAGATCCTGCTCAGAAATCACAGTTGTTGTCATCATCTATCTCGGTGGCGATGAATACCACCGCATTTGGTTTGATTGCCGCAATCCCTTTACTTATTTTGCATGCCATATTACAAAATAAAACAGCCGCTATCGTCAGTAGCATTGAAATGTCAGCGGTTAAATTTCTTAATATTATGACATTGCATCGCTTTATCGAGGCGGGTATTGCACGTTCTGCTCATGAAAAAGTTGAAAGTTATGATGCAGTCCCTCCGCAAGCACAGCTAGCCCCTGAAGGTTGATCCGAACAGGATAAGTTGTTATGAATTTTAAGTATCGTTATAAGCCAACCGATGACGCCGAACTGGATGTCACGGCTTTCCTGAATTTGATGATAGTGTTGGTGCCGGTTTTATTGCTCAGCCTGACATTTACTCAAATTACTGTATTGGAAATAAAATTACCTGAGTTAACCGGTGGTTTTTCGAGTAGTGCTGATCCTCAGTCTAAGCTAGAAGTCGTCATTGATAAAAAAGCGATTAAGGTTTTTTACCCTGCAAGAACGATGATACAAAAAATCGATGTATCTACAGGCGAGGATGGTAGCCCGGTTTATGACTTTGAGAAATTGTCATTAGTGATGCGCGCACTAAAAGAAGAGCTGGATGATAAAAAAGATGTATTGATTTTATCCAGTCCGGAAATTGGTTATCAGAATTTAGTGTCAACAATGGATGCTGTAAAATCTTACAAAGCAGTTGTTGTATCCAGTTTGGTAGAAATAGAATTGTTCCCAGAAATATCTCTGGGAGATGCAGGTTAACAAAGAAATGATTGGATCTACGTTTTTATATCAAAAGAAAAAGAATCCCTTTGCTGCCAAGTTAAGCTTGGTATCACTGATGGATATTTTTACTATATTGGTATTTTTCTTGTTGTTGAACTCTGGCGAAAGTGAAAATATTGAAAATGCCAGATTTGTGGAGTTGCCAAAATCAACTACAGGTACTAGCCCACATAAAGAGCTAACTGTATCGATAGGCAAGCAAGAGATATGGTTTGAAGGCGAAGTGGTTGCTACTATTGCTGATGTTGTTAAAGACCCTAATCAACCGATCGAGAACTTGGCCGCCGCGTTAACCAGTATTACTGAGAAGAAAGAAGAATTAACGGGTTTTGAAGAGCAGAATGGTTTCTCTATTACGATTATGGGCGACAAGAATGTCCCTTATGTATTATTAAAAAGTGTGATGACAACCTGTCGTTTACACAACTATCGCAATATTTCTCTGGCCGTAAATCAAATAGGGCCTGTTGTTACATCGAAAGAACCCGTTGTATCTGCAATAAATGTAAAACCTAATTCGGTGGGTGGTTGATATGTCTTCTGTTGTTATGCAGCCGGTTGCCCTTGACCTTGTCTTGCCATGGCAGCCCAGTGAAGATCAGGAACAAAAGTTTCAAAACTTATTAAAGCGTGCCCTGATCCCATTATTATTACTGTTTTTAATTATTCCTTTTTTACCGATTATGGAAAAGGAATATGAAGAGCCTGAAACTGAGATTGTTATTACCAAAGTATTATTGAAGCCGGTGGTTGAGCCACAGCCTGTGCCTCAGACTCCTGAAAAAATTAAGCCGCCGAAACCGGTGGAAAAAGAAATTCCCAAACCCAAGGAAATTGTTAAGCCTGAACCAAAAGCGGCCAATATCAAAACGCCGAAGAAAAACAGTAAAGGCTCTGCTAAAAAAACGGCCGTCAAAACTGATAAGGTTGAACAAAAAATATCTGTTCGTAGTTCTCAGGGCTTGAATGAACTTTCCAGTCAGCTAAGTGAATTGCGCGGTTCCTTAGATCTTACTCGGATGAAGAACAAAAATTTATCTGATAATACTGTCGGTTCTGCGGCAAGAAGCTCCAGAACGGTGTTGGGTTCTGATCAGGTAACACGTAAAAGCGGTGGTATTAACGTTGATGGTAACCTTCTGAAAAATGAATCCACAACACTGGCAGCTCATACGACAACCGCGGTTGATGGTCTTGTAGAAAATGGCACGGGTCCCAGTGGGAATCAATCCTATCTCTCAACCAAACAGGGAAGAAGGGATATGGAGAGTATCCGCCGTACACTAGAGAGAACAAAAAGTAATGTCTATTCTCTCTATCAAAGAGCCTTGTTAGAAAGGCCTGATTTGGCTGGCAAATTTGTTTTCAAAATTCTCATAGAGCCTGATGGCAGTATATCTGACTTAAAGCTGCTCTCGAGTGAGCTGAACTTAAAAGAGCTTGAGAAAAAGATTCTATCTCGAATCAAGCAAATTAACTTTGGTGCTGAAGACGTTTCTCAGACACCAGTTGAGTACAAGTTCGTATTTCTGCCGAGTTAAAGGTGGAAATACGTTTATCATTTCTACTGTGATCCTATTCACAAAACGTCTTCCCTTTATTTAGCCCATTTTTGATGCTTTAAACTCTCTTTTATCCCTCTTGTTTTGAGAGGTTTAATTTATAGTGTGAAGTGCCTCTCTTTTTGGTGCAAATGTGACAATCCTGAGTCAGTTTTAGCCCATAAATGTGACTATTTACCGGCTGTTTGAAGTCAAGCTCGCTATGATGATAAAACATCTGGATTAATTGCTTCTTTATTTGTAATAATGACCAACTAGCCCAGATTACGGCATTATGATGATTTGGGCGTCAAAAAATAAGCGATAATAATTTGACTCTTTTTTCTCTAGTGTGCCGCAGAGTAGTCGTATAACTGAGCAGGTGCAGGTATGAAAATCTTACCTAGAAATATTTTTTCCCTATGTGTTGCAGCCGTATTTTTAGCGGCGTGCTCCGGCGAAAGCAGCCAAAGTACATCCGAGTCCTCCGGCAGTCTGGCGTTGGCGAAAGACACACCTATGGCTTATGTTGAGCGTGGTGTTAGTCAAACAGCAGAAGCCAATAAGAGCCGTTTTGAGGAAGCTCGCCGAGGTGAATCACAAACACCATTAGAACTCTACTCTCCCTATCATTTTAACCCGGGTGCCAAGTTGTATGAGCGCTCAGGTATCGATGTTGATGCAGTAAGCAATGAGTTACTTACGGATTACTTTCAGTCAACGGCCTATGACGTTAAAGACCTGAATGTATCGCCAGATGGACAGACCATAGTTTTTGCAGCTCACGGCCCTATTACTCACCCTACGGATTACACATGGAATATCTATGAGTTTGACTTTGAAACCAAGACGATTCGACGTGTTATTACTGATGATAAACTAGCTAATAAGCGTGTCGATAGTTATGGTAACGAGGTTGATGCGCATGATACTAACCCTGCCTATGATCAAGACGGCAATATTATTTTTTCTTCTAACCGTGCAGCAGGTAATCCAGACAGCCCAGTACCTAATATTGTGCCTGTAGAAGATGCAGAGTTTTGTACCAAAGTTACGACTAAAGAAGATCCCTCTCTACTTCACTCTATGACAAGTGAAGGCGAAGATATTTTACAGCTTACTTACGGCATTAATCATGATACGCACCCAGCGATGATGAAAGATGGCCGTATTGCCTTTATTCGTTGGTCCTACACATACAATACCGATATTGTTAGGCATTGTGCTGCTGATAATAATAAATCTATTTCAACACAAGATCTTCTCAAGTCTACTGAAGCCGGCCCCGTCGGTATGAATAGACCTTCGAATTGGTCGTCGGAACAGCTATGTAGCTATAAAGAAACTATAAATGCTGGTACCAAAGGCGGCAAAGTTAATTTGTTACATACAAATAACTATACTTTATTAAGAATTACAGCTGATGGGAAATCCATTGATCAATTATACGAAACAGTGAGCATTGAGCCTTCTGATGAGCAATTAGTTTCTTTAGATCGAATTGTTCAGGCAGAAAACGGTAAATTGGTTGGTATTCTCAAGCATAAAATTAATGATAATCTTGGTGGCAATATTATCGAGTTAGGGTCACCACAAAACCCTAGAGCTAGCAAAATGTTTGGGAATGTCGCGCCTACTTCGTTAGCAGGCGGTGATACTCAAATTTTACCTGGCTATTTATCTAAAAATGGCTGGTTCAGTGCTTTATGGCCTTATCGTGATGGCACGTCGCGTTTATTGGTCAGTTGGACACAATGCCTAGTTGCTGAAGGTGGTGTCAGTAAATTTTGCCAAGATGCAATCGGAGACGATAATTCCACAAGTAAATATGGCTTATGGGTATTTAACGCTGACGATAATACGCGTTTGCCTGTGGTTCAAGCGGGTAATAATCGTGTATTTGAAGATGTCGTACTGAGTAGACCGCAGCAAGGTCTCGAGTTTCCATTTGAGCCTTATAACCCTGACTTTGTTGATAACCTAGATGATAGCCAGATTGTCTGTAATTACCCTGAGCCCATTAATCAAGCCCCCGTAGCTAATGCCGGTGTCGGTCAGTCTGTCACAACCGGCGCTTTGGTAGCCTTGGACGGTACGGCAAGTACCGACCCAGAAGGAAGTCCACTGACTTTCCTATGGTCAATATCTTCTCAGCCTACGGGTGCGAATGCTGCTATTGATACAACGAGTGCTACACCTAGCTTTACTGCTAGTCAGTCAGGTACCTATGAGTTTCAGCTTGTGGTAAATGATGGTGAGCTTAATAGTGAGAATGAAGCTAAAGTTTCAATTATCGTTACCCCAGAAGTTGTTAATAATACCGCGCCCGTTGCTAATGCCGGAACTAATAAAGAAACCTTAGTCGGTGTTGCTGTCGCACTTGATGGTAGCGGGACAGATAACGAAAATGATCCGCTGACTTACCAATGGTCAGTAGTTACACCTACAGGTACCAATGTCAGTGTGTTCTCAGATCCAGCGGTAGCTAGCCCTCTGATTACCCCGACGGAAGAGGGTACTTATACGCTTCAATTGATTGTTAACGATGGTTCTCTAAACAGTGCCCCTAGCTTTGTTAATGTCATTAGCCGTTATCCTAATCGTGCCCCAGTGGCAGAAGCAGGTGATGGCTTCTTAAATCTTTTAAAAGATAGCACGATTACATTAAATGGCTCGGCAACGGATCCAGACGGTGACTCTCCATTGAACTTTGCATGGACAGTATTAAGTCCTAATGGCGCAAGTTTGTCTAATGCCAATACAGCAAACCCAAGCATCGTTGTTAGTCAATTTGGCACTTACACACTTCAACTTATTGTTGATGATGGTGAGTTATTTAGCGCCCCAGATACTGTCGAGTTAGAAGTCGTTAACAGAAAACCAGTGGCCCAAATTAGCTATGACAACAATGTGGAGTTGAATAAGGTCTTCCTCAATGGATCTGGTAGTTCTGATACAGAAGGTGAGCCACTGAGCTATAGCTGGCGCTTTGTCACTATACCTTCGGGTAGTGCCGCGGTGCTATCAAGTCTTACTGCTGTAAACCCCGAATTTACACCAGACCTTAACGGTAGTTATGAGGTTGAATTGATTGTCAATGATGGCCTTATTAATAGTGATGCGAGTACAGCTTCGATTACTTTTGAGAATAATACTCCGCCAGTGGCTGATGCGGGAGAGTATCAACCGCTTACTATTGGTGGTACTTATCAGCTAGACGGTAGCGGCAGTACAGATGTTGATCCCGGTGATGAGTTGACTTATCAATGGACGGTATTGAGTCCTGATGGGGTTGTTATCAATAACCCTACATCGGTAAGACCTACTATTGATGTGAATGCCTTTGGTAATTATGAGATTGGGTTAGTTGTGAGTGATGGTACTGCAACTGATTCCGATACGGCACAACTTAGCTTTGACAATGTAAGGCCAGTTGCTGTTATTGATGTTCAGCCATCGCAAACGGTTGTATTAAATACAACTATTACTCTGGATGGCTCAAACAGTACAGACCTAAACCAAGATCCGCTAAGTTATCGTTGGGTGGTGACTGCCCCTGATAATACATCGGTAAGTTTATTGCCTGATGCAGAGTCTGTTACCTCTACTTTTGTGAAAGCTCAAAATGGTATTTATACCGCTCAGCTTATCGTTAATGATGGTTTGTTAGACAGTGAGCCGGCTACAGTTGAAATTACATCCAGTAATTCAAAACCTATTGCTGATCCTGGTGAATACAACGATGTGTCACTTGGAGAGTCATTAGAGCTTGATGGTAGTGGTAGTCGCGATGATGATGGTGATACTCTGACCTTCCAGTGGAGCTTGTTAAGCAAGCCTGACAATAGCTTAACGACCTTAATCAATATCACTGCAGAGAAGCCTACACTGCAGAATATTGATCAATATGGCGATTATGTTGTTCAGCTGATTGTGAATGATGGTACAGAAAATAGTGACCCTGAAACTGCATTAATTTCCAGTGAGAACTTAAAGCCTATAGCTGTTGTTGGTGACGATATTAATAATTCTTTAGGGCAGGTAGCATCTTTGGATGGTTCCAATAGTTATGATCCTAACGAAGATGAAATCACCTTTAGTTGGTCATTTAATACTATGCCTGAAGGAAGTTCTGTAGCGTTTGACGATGCAACAGCTGCGCAACCAAACTTTACGCCGGATATAGAAGGTCTTTATGTGGCTCAGTTAATAGTCAGTGATGGTCAGCTATTCAGTGATCCTAAAACGGTCAATGTACTCGCGAGTGCTGTTGCTTGTATTGTCGATGATAGTAATCAGCGTACAATTCCTGTAACTATTCGAGACTTTACTGTAAGTCATCTTGATTTTGAGTCAGATGACCAAGGCTTTGATCCAGGTATTGTGACTGATGATTTAGGTTCTGATGGTTTGCCTGTATATGCGCATGGTGATGAGGGGACTCGAACAACTCATGGACCAGATGCATTTAACCAATGGTATCGGGATGTCTCAGGTGTTAACTTAAATATCCCCATGAGTTTAACCATGACAAGAGAGTCTGATTCAACAACGTGGGAATTTAGTGATGGTGAGTTCTTCCCTATTGATGATGATCTATTGCCTACAGGTGCTACTTCGTGGGGCAATACGCCTTTAGCCATTGAGCGTAACCTCAATCATAATTTCCACTTTACATTGGAAACACATTTAGAGTTTGATTATCAAGGCGGTGAGACATTTACTTTCAGAGGTGATGATGACCTTTGGGTATATATCAATGGCAAACTTGTTATCGATATTGGTGGAGTCCATAACGCTATTGAAAGAACTGTCAATCTAGATGAGGTAGCCAACGAAATAGGAATTGAAGTGGGCAACACCTACTCATTTGATCTTTTCTTCGCAGAAAGACATTTGACGAAATCTAACTTCCATTTTCAGACCAGCATCAATTTAACGTGTACCGTACCTGAATAAGCGTTACTTAGAACTCTAGCTAGCCTAACCAACAAAAAAGCCCCGCAATTGCGGGGCTTTTTTATTTTAATCTGTATGAAAGGTCTCGCGCTGAAGACAAGTACCTACTAGTAGATTAGCGCTCTAAGTGTTCGAGTTTACCTTCAACACCGTCCCATTCTTCTGCATCTTCGGGTGCGTCTTTCTTCTCAGTAATGTTGGGCCAGGTTTCGGCTAATTCAGCATTAAGTTCCAAAAAGGCTTCTTGCCCTTCTGGTAGCTCATCTTCAGAAAAGATGGCGTCCACAGGACATTCTGGCTCACATAAAGCGCAGTCAATACACTCATCCGGATGGATAACCAAAAAGTTAGGGCCTTCGTAAAAGCAATCCACAGGGCAAACTTCTACACAATCCGTATGCTTACATTTAATACAATTTTCGCCAACGACAAAGGTCATGGTGGTGCAAACTCCTCTTGATCAATCTGCTGCTAATAGCTGTTGTTAGCCGCTATTAATAAATAATAGGTACGATTTAAGCTGTTATAGCAACCTATTGTATAAACGGCGGCATTCTATCAGCTTTTTCTTAAAGTGATAAACCCATAGTCTAGATATTGCTTGTCGATTTTGCTAATTGTTTTAAGTGAAATAGCAATTCTAGCGCTTGCCTAGGGCTTAAATCATCCGGGTCAACCTTCTCCAATGCTTCTAATGCAGGGCTGGGGGGGCTTGAGAAAAGCTCATTTTGATGTGGGGCACCTGTGTTCACCGTTTCAGTGCTTATGGAATTTGGTGATACGGGGATGTGTGCTATTGATCCTTTAGACCTGATTTCTGAAGCCACCTGTCCATGGCTATGGGGATGTTCTCCCTTTTCTAGCAATTCTAATTGCTGCCTTGCTTCTGCAATCACAGACTGGGGGATACCGGCTAGTTTTGCTACTTGTAAGCCATAGCTTTGATTGGCGGGGCCTTCTTGAATATGGTAAAGAAAGACGATGCTATCGTTATGCTCAGTAGCAGAAAGGTGCATATTGCTAACACCGGCACATTGTTCTGGCAGACTGGTAATTTCAAAGTAATGGGTCGCAAACAAACAGAGAGCTTTTATATTGGTTGCTAGGTACTCTGCGCAAGCCCATGCGAGTGATAAGCCATCAAAGGTACTGGTGCCTCGGCCAATTTCATCCATAAGCACTAAGCTTCTGTCACTGGCATTTTGTAGGATATTGGCGGTTTCTGTCATTTCAACCATAAAGGTAGAGCGACCACCCGCAAGGTCGTCAGAAGAACCGATGCGGGTAAAAATGCGATCGACAATGCCAATGCTGGCTTGTTTAGCTGGGATATAGCTGCCTGTATGTGCCAGTAAAGTGATCAAGGCAGTTTGTCGCATATAGGTTGATTTACCACCCATGTTCGGTCCTGTGATAATCAACATGTTGCGCTCATCACCTAATATCACATCATTGGGGACAAACGGCGTAGTGTTATCCAGTACTTTTTCTACGACTGGGTGTCGGCCCTCAGTAATATTGATACCTCTAGAATCAGTCAATGTTGGACAACAAAAATTTAATGCATCAGCACGTTCAGCTAAGGTATTCAGTACATCCAGTTCGGCAATGCCATCAGCTGAAATTTGCAGTGCTTTTAGGTCATTGTTAAGTTGTTCTATTAGCGCTTCGTA
The DNA here is from genome assembly GCA_050633825.1 of Cellvibrionaceae bacterium. Lineage (GTDB taxonomy): Bacteria > Pseudomonadota > Gammaproteobacteria > Pseudomonadales > Cellvibrionaceae > CANLBN01. The sequence goes on from JBOEHG010000057.1 coordinate 36,251, forward strand.
AAGCGCCTTTTCTCGCGAGAGTGCGCGGCTTTTAGCCGATAGTGCTTTGTCTTCGAATTCTTTAAGTTCAGGTGTTATAAAACGCTCTGCATTTTTAAGTGTTTGTCGACGGATATACTCAACCGGTGCCTTATCAGATTGCGCTCGACTAATTTCAATATAGTAGCCATGTACCCGGTTATAACCCACCTTCAGAGTATTAATGCCGGTACGTTCTTTTTCACGGGTTTCAAGGTCAATTAAAAATTGGCCAGCGTTACTACTGATATTTCTGAGTTCATCGAGTTCACTATCGTAGCCCTCTGCAATCACTCCGCCATCCCGAATAATCACGGGCGGATTTTCAATAATTGCTCTCTGTAATAAGTCAACAATAGCGGGAAAGGTATTGATCTCTTGTGCTAAAGCAGCCAAACGTGGAGCACTGTGTTCTGCCAAAAGCGTTTGCAATTGTGGATAAACGGCTAAGGATAAGCAGAGTCTTGATAAGTCTCTGGGGCGTGCTGAGCGAAGTGCAATACGGCCCAAAATACGTTCAAGGTCACCGATCACTTTAAGTGGTTCTTTTATACTCTCGAAGCGATAGTTTTCCAATAAGCTGCCAATGGCTTGTTGCCGTAACTCAAGGGTATTTTTTTGCCTTAGAGGGCGGTTTAGCCAGCGACAAAGTAAACGACTGCCCATACAGGTTGCGGCTTTATTGAGCAATTCAAACAGCGTATTACTTTCACCGCCAGTGAGATTGGTATCAATTTCTAAATTACGTCGTGTAGCGGCATCCATGGTCACTGACTCTTCTCTATCTTCAGTTTGGATACGGTTAATATGGGGGAGTGAGGTTCGTTGGGTTTCCTTTACATAAGCCAATACACAGCCGGCTGCGCCCAAGGCAACGTGCAAGTCTTCGCAACCAAAGGCTTGTAAGTTGTGGGTAGCAAATTGCTCGTTTAATAGGCGCTCAGCCGTATCAAGCTCAAACTCCCAAGGCGCACGATAACGCACGCTAGTGTATTGCTCAGCAAAATTATGGGTCTCCAATACTTGGCTTAATAATAGCTCTGCTGGGTTGAGTCGCTGTAATTCGGCTTCTAATGAAGCTTCTCCTGTTACTTCGAGAATATAAAAATGGCCACTGCCAACATCAAGGCTAGCAATACCAAATGTCTCAGATTCCGCATGGTGATTCACGGCCACCAGTAAATTATCTCTACTGGCATTCAATAAAGCCTCATCAGTCACGGTGCCAGGTGTAACGACCCGCATTACTTTACGTTCTACCGGTCCTTTACTGGTGGCGGGGTCACCGACTTGTTCACAGATAGCAACGGATTGGCCTACTTGCACCAGTTTGGCGAGGTAACCCTCTGCTGCATGGTACGGTACACCCGCCATCGGGATGGGTTGTCCGCCTGACTTTCCTCTAGCGGTCAGGGTGATATCCAATAATTCGGCAACTTTCTTGGCATCATCAAAGAATAATTCATAGAAGTCGCCCATGCGGTAAAAAACGAGCTCATGGGGGTGTTCTGCTTTGATATTGAGGTATTGCTGCATCATTGGGGTGTGATCAGCGACAGGTACTGTAGACATAATAGTTTGATATTCGCGGTGATTATTATTGCTTTGCTATGAAAGGAGCAAAGCGAGCTATTCTAAAGGGCCTGAAGACCTTTATGCAATTAGGGAGCCCCTGTTTTTCGATCGTCCCCACAGATAGTAAAGAAATTTAACGGTTTTTTGTCATTATTCTCTTCATTTCTGGTTTTTTATCTATACTGAAAACGATATGCATTATTTTTAGGTTCAATACCCTTTATGACAATTGATCATGCCCTCATTATTGATGGCTCTAAAACGACTCAGGCTATTAGTAGCCGTCTCTTAACGGGTGTGGGTATTGACTATGATATGGCTGCCAATGAAGCTGATGTCTGGCGTTTAATTAAAAGCCGGGAATGCCCTTATGATCTAGTACTGGTATCTAGAGCTGCACTGGGTAGGGAGCTTCGGGTATTTGTCTCACGATTACGTGCTTTGCGTGATTATTGCTCGGTTCCGCTGATTTTACTGATCAATGATAAGGGTGAAGACCAGGATATAGAGTCTCTCTATGCCACCGGGTTTACGCAGGTCTTTAGCCGTAAAGAGTTTGATCGTTTAGGCAGCTATATAGAGCAAGCCCAAAGCCGTAATACCTTTGAAAAAGCCCGACAAAATAAAGTGGTCATTATTGAGGATGATTTGGCGCAACAGTTAACAGTACAGGCCATCTTGGAAGAGAAGTTTTGTGAATGCTTTTGCTTTGCCTCTGCAGAGGCGGCTCTTGAGCAAGTGGACGTTATACAGCCTCATGTGATCGCCTGTGATTTTTTTCTTGAAGGTAAGATGACGGCTTTGGATTTTGTCCTAAAAGTTAAAACGGCTGAGCATCCTTGGCGCCATATTCCCATTGCGGTAATGACAGGCCTTGATGACCCTACCCGTAAATATGAATTAGTTCGATCCGGGGCAAATGACTATATTCCCAAGCCCATTGATCCGCTCGATTTATCTGTGCGCATAGAAAACCTGATTCGTTACAAGCATCTATTGGATACTGTGGAACAGCAGAAAAAAGATATGCAATTTCTCGCAATGCATGATCAGTTAACTGGCTTATATAACCGCCATTTTGTCGCTGAGCACGTGCAGTTAGGGATTACAGAGGCGCAACGGCATAAGACCGATTACTCCATGATCTTGCTCGATATCGATCATTTTAAACAGGTTAATGACCAAAATGGCCATGATGTTGGTGATTTGGTCTTAAAGTCAGTGGGTGGCTTCTTGCAAGAACAGTCCAGAGGAGATGATGCTGTTGCTCGTTTGGGCGGAGAAGAATTTTTAATAATACTCAATTATTGTGATGTTAACTCTGCTGCTGAAAAAGCGGAGAAATTAAGAGCTGGTTTGGAAAAGCTGAAACCTGCAGACTTATATGTTACCGCCAGCTTTGGTGTTGCTCAGCTCAGTGAAGAGCTTGATTCCTTTGACAAATTATTTAAAGCCATAGATCTGGCCGTTTATCAGTCTAAAAATCAAGGACGTAATCGAGTGGAGATTGCACCTTTAGGTGAGGGTAATGAACAGAGCGCTGTGCTAGAAAAGTAATAATGTTGGCTATGTCATCGGCCTAACCAGATCCATTTCTATATTGTCTTTTAATACCTACACGATTTAGCAATCCTCAGACTCATTATATTGTTAATATGAGTCCATTCTTCATTTTCTATATATAACTTTTTCGTTACTATTTAGTCCCACACTGTTCTCGCTAGAAATGGCCAGTATGAAATCGTATATAGACAGTCGTTGCCGAGGTGATTGAGTCATGAGCATGAAAGAAGTAGAGCAGCTGGCCACAGAGTTGGGCCAGCATTTGGTTCGGCGCCGTTGGCAGGTCACCACAGCGGAATCTTGCACTGGTGGTTGGATATCTCAGGCAATTACGGCTATAGCCGGTAGTTCGAAATGGTTCGATTGTGGGTTTATCACCTATAGTAATCAGGCAAAAATACAACAATTAGGTGTGAGTAGTAAATTGCTCAAAGAAAACGGTGCTGTTTGCAGCCCGGTGGTTGTCGCCATGGCTAACGGTGCTATAAAGCAATCCGGAGCAGATATTGCCGTAGCGGTTAGTGGGATTGCCGGCCCTGACGGGGGCAGTAAGGAAAAGCCAGTGGGCACCGTCTGGATTGCGTGGGCCTTTTCTGAAGGGCAGCATTTTAGCCACGAGTATCACTTTTCTGGTAATAGAGAAGAGGTAAGAAGGCAAACCGTTATTGAGGCATTAAAAGGGTTGAATATGCTTATTCAAAAAAATACTGTATAAAATGCTAGTACTGGTTGCTCATACAGTGTTTTCGCTGTATAGTCGCACAATATTAAAACATTAACACTACATCACTAACAAACACCAATAACCGAGGTGATTCATGGATTCCAATAAAGAAAAAGCACTACAAGCCGCATTAACGCAAATCGAACGCCAGTTTGGTAAGGGAACGGTGATGAGAATGGGCGATAAGGAGCTCGTTAAAATTCCTGCTATTTCAACCGGTTCTTTGGGGCTTGATGTTGCTTTAGGTATAGGTGGTTTACCAAGGGGTCGTATAGTTGAAATTTATGGTCCAGAATCATCCGGTAAAACAACACTAACCTTGCAAGTGATTGCGGAAGCGCAAAAGCAAGGCGGCGTTTGTGCTTTTATTGATGCAGAGCATGCCTTAGATCCTATCTATGCAGAAAAACTGGGTGTTAATGTGGATGATTTGATTGTTTCTCAGCCCGATACAGGCGAGCAAGCACTTGAAGTGGCCGATATGTTAGTTAGATCAGGTGCCGTTGATGTAATGGTGGTTGACTCAGTGGCTGCATTAACACCAAAAGCAGAGATTGAAGGTGATATGGGTGATCACCACGTAGGTTTGCAAGCACGACTTATGTCTCAGGCTTTACGTAAAATCACCGGTAACATTAAAAATGCTAATTGCTTAGCTATTTTTATCAACCAAATTCGTATGAAAATTGGTGTTATGTTTGGTAACCCGGAAACGACAACGGGTGGTAATGCACTTAAATTTTATTCTTCAGTACGTTTGGATATTCGTCGTATCGGTGCAGTGAAAGACGGTGATGAAGTCACGGGTTCTGAAACCCGAGTCAAAGTTGTTAAAAATAAAGTGGCTCCGCCATTTAAACAAACTGAATTCCAAATTATGTACGGTGAAGGCATCAACCGTTTAGGTGAAGTGATCGATTATGGCGTTAAGCTTGAATTGGTTGATAAAGCCGGCGCATGGTATAGCTACAAAGGTGAGAAAATTGGCCAAGGTAAAAGTAATGTTGTTAAGTTTTTAAAGGAAAGGCCTGAAATAGCAGCAGAAATTGAAAATGCTATTCGAGCCCAGCTACTGCCGGACACCGTTGCAGAAAATGGTGATAATGTTGTTGATATGGTAACGGATGCTTAACATGTCTGCCTTTGCTGCCAGTTCAGAATGTGATTTCAACATGAGTTTTCCAATGAGCAGGGATAGTGATAAAAAAGGAAATGACAAGAAAGGAAGTGATAGCCAAAAAAGTGCTATGAATAGTGCTTTACGTTATCTTGCCAGACGGGATTATTCTCGTCTGGAACTTTATCAGAAGTTAATTGCTAAGGGTTTACAGTCTTCTGTTGTCAATGAAACACTCGATAATCTAAAGCTGCAAGGCTATCAGAGTGATGAACGCTTTGCTGAAATGTTTATTCGCTCCCGCATTAGTTCAGGTGATGGTCCATTTAAAATCAAGATAGCCCTTCGTGGAAAAGGGATTTGTGATAGTTTGGCTCTGGCTGTATTTGATAAATTACAAGTCGACTGGTTTGAGCAAGTGCAAACGGTTCAGCGTAAACGCTTTGGTGATTTGCCCATAGAAGATGTAACTGAAACTGCGAGGCAAGTTCGTTATTTAAAAAATAAAGGCTTTTATCAAGAACATATTAATGCAGTGATTAAGCATACATTCTAAATTTTCCAATCATTTCTCATAATTCCACTCCTAATAAATGTTTATGTATTGTATAAATCATAGACATTCATAACTCTCACACCTATAATCGCCGCTGCTTTTGGTGCCTGCGACCTAGTCATGTTCAGTAAGACTTAGGGTGCGTAGGGTAAACGGGAAGTTTGGTGAAAAACCAGCGCTGCCCCCGCAACGGTAAGTATTTGTTATCTATTTATGATCAAATATGAGTCCGATACCGGCCTTTAGCTGAACGTACGATGGAGCGGAGGGCTACCATCCAAGGTTATCGGCTACTGTTATTATTCACTATGTTTCTTTTCACTAAGATCCTATGGTGAACCCCTTGTAGATGAGATTTTCTCATTCCCGTCCTTGTTTCCTCCCTCAATCGCCTATTGATTATTAGTTTTAAGGCTATTGAGAACTTATGAAAAAATTATTTCTTTTATCCTCTTTGATTGGTGGTGTATTGGTTTTGCCCAGTGCCTATACAGAAGAAGAGCTTAATACGATTGTTATTACCGGCAGCAGAACGGGGCTTGATGTTGTCAACAACGTTTCTAGTTATATTGTTACCCAAGCAGAGATAGAGGCATCAACGGCAGATGATGTCCCCCAATTGTTAGCGCAAATTCCTGGCGTCAGCATAGAAGATAGAGGTGGACGTGGAGCAACAGCGTCGGTAAGAATTAGAGGAACAGAGTCGGATCATGTTTTAGTTCTTATTGATGGCGTTCGATCAGCAAGTGCCACTTCTGGTACGACGTCACTTCAATTTTTACCTCTGGATCAAATCGATCGAATAGAAGTGGTTAAAGGGCCGCAGTCCGGTATTTATGGTGCCGAAGCGATTGGTGGCGTCATTCAAATATTTACCAAGAGTGGTAAAAATACCCAAGGTGGGCACGCTAATATTAGTTATGGATCAAATGATACCGGTGTTTTAGGTTTAGGTTACAGCGGTGCGAATGACTATGTTCATTATGGCATTAATGTTGGCTATGAAGGCACAGATGGAATAGACCGTACAGTAGAAAATATTGGCCTCGATAGAGATGATGACGAATACGATCAAAGAAATATCTCTTTAAATATAGGGCACCAAGCACTTAAGGGCCCAAGCGTTAATTTTCAATACCTATTGACCGAAGGTAGTACTGAATTTGATGGTTTAGGGGGAACATTTGATCAAAGCACAGATTTTAAAAGTGAAGCATTTACAACGACTTTTGACTTACCTGTGACATCATCAATAAAGCTTAATCTCGATTTAGGTTATTTTTCAGATGACCAACAAACATTCAGCGATAATCCATCTATTTTCAATACTGAACGAGACAGTCTGACGACTTATATTGATTATCAAATCAAAACAGGTCAATCACTTGTTTTAGGTTATGACTATTACAATGATAGAGTTGAAAGCACTCAAACTTTTGTAGAAACTCAGCGTAATAATAATGCAGTATTTGCAGAGTATGCCATTAATCGTTCTGATTTTAGTGTACAGTTGGCTTATCGCCAAGATGATAACGAAGCCTTTGGTACGCAGAAGTCAGGTAATGCTGCTATTACCGTCCCTATTAATGCCTATCATCAAATTGGCCTTTCCTATGGTACCGGCTTTAAAGCTCCAACTTTTAATGATCTATATTTTCCTTTTACCGATTTTGGCTTTGGTTTTACTTACGAAGGTAACCCTGATCTTGAACCAGAAAAATCCCGTTCAAGAGAGTTAAGTTACACCGCTAAATTTAATCATTTTCGTTTTTTGGCTACCATTTATAAAACAGAAATCGAGAACCTTATTGAGTCAACAGATTCATTTGATACTGTTGAAAATATCAGTGAAACAGAATTGCGTGGTGGAGAGCTTGCTATTGATACAACAATTTCAGGTGTCAAAGCTGGTTTAGCTTTATCCTATGTCGATGCAGAAAATAAAACAACCAAAGAGCGCTTAACACGACGCCCTCGAAGTACAGCACGCCTGAGTTTGGATAAGAGCTTTGATAAACTGAATATTGGCTTGGTTTTATTTGCCGAAGGTAATAGAAAGCAGTCATCAACACTGGAAACTGCAGGATACGGTATTGTTGATTTTAAAGTACTTTATGATTTAACCCGCCAGTCTTCGATAAAGTTTCAAGTGAAGAATGTATTCGATAAAGAATACACTTTAGTGCAGTCAAGTTCACAACAATTTAATACACCAGGTAGTACCGCTGAACTCACTTATAAATATAAGTTTTAATAGTTTCTTTATAGAACGATAGGGTTTTCACTATGGACAAGAACGAAAAACATAAAGCTTCAATGCAAAAACAAAAGGAAAAGGTGGATGCTAATATTGAAGCTGCCTCCACTGAACGAGGAGTTTCCATTTTACTGACAGGGAATGGTAAAGGGAAATCCAGTTCTGCTTTTGGCATGGTGATGCGTGCCTTAGGCTACGGTCATAAGGTTGGTGTTATTCAGTTTATTAAGGGCCAGCAGCTTTCAGGTGAAGAATTATATTTGCGTGACCATTGTCCACAAGTGACTTTTTATCAAATGGGGACAGGTTTTACATGGAATACTCAGGATAGAACGTCTGATATCGCCGCTGCAGAACGCACATGGGCTGAAGCTGAGCCTATGTTGCGTGATGAAAGTTATGACTTGGTAGTGCTTGATGAATTGACGTATATGCTCGCCTATAGTTATCTAGATGAGGACAAAGTATTGTCAACTCTAAAGCAGCGCCCGCTTGAACAAAGTGTCGTTGTTACCGGGCGCGGTGGTGGTTCAGCGTTGCAAGATATTATGGATACTGTATCTGAAGTTAAAGAAACAAAGCATGCATTTAAAGCGGGTATTAAAGCACGCAAGGGTGTTGATTATTAGTGCTTTTGATTTTGATATCAGTGCAGACTTCAATGTAAGGCATTGGTCTGCACGCCCAGTATTGACTCAATCTAAAGATGAAGAAGTATTTACTCTTCCTCCATCTTTTTTACTGGATGGCTGGCATGGAAAAATAAGCCATAAAGCGCTTGAAATACACTTTAACCCAACTGAGCCATCCGTTGGCCGAGTATATGATTATAGTGCTTATAGTTCAGCTGTACTTAATGGCGGCTATCAGCAAGTAAAGCACTATATTAACCTGCATGTTTCTCCCCAGTGTATCGTTGGTGTGACTACGCCAGAATCACTCTTTGTGTCTTATTGCAAACCGCTAGCGCTATCTGTTGATACAAGTATTGGTATGATGACGGCAGCTTCTATGCGTTCTTGCTGTATTACGACTACGGAAATTGAAGGTCAAAAGATAATAGTCTGTGTAACAACAGGTTTGGGAAACTTACGCTGTGCCGGCGATAAGGCTGAGTATCGGCATTTATATTCCCCTCCCAAAAAAATCGATACAATCAATATGCTGATTGCAACGAGCGCAGCATTATCTCCAGCTGCTAAAGTAGAAGCCTTAATGATTGCTACTGAAGCCAAGGTTGCTGCTTTAGATAGTTTGGGGTTAAAGAGCGTTGTTTCAGGACGACTTGCAACGGGCACAGGTACGGATGCTTTGGCCATTGTTTCGCCTGAGCTTAAGTCTAATAGTAGGCAAATCGACTATGTCGGTAAGCATACCTTATTTGGCGAAGCACTTGCCTGTTTAACAATTAAAGCTATTACACACTCTGCTTCAAAAGATATTGCTATGAGTAAGTCAGTAGCGGAAAAAGCATCTACTGCTCAGCATAATAAGTCATAGAGTAATGTCCTAGGAATAAAGATAAACAGTGAAGCAAACGTTGATGATTCAAGGAACAACATCCGATGCAGGTAAAAGTGTGTTGGTTGCTGGACTGTGTCGAGTATTAAAACGGCGTGGACACAGTGTGGCACCTTTTAAACCTCAAAATATGGCTTTGAATAGTGCCGTTACCATCGATGGTGGCGAAATAGGTCGCGCACAGGCATTACAGGCTCAAGCTTGTGGTTTGCAAGCGCATACTGATATGAATCCGGTTTTACTAAAACCCTCTTCTGATACTGGAGCCCAAGTCATTATTCAGGGCAAAGCCTTGGATGCAATGGAAGCGGAGCAGTATCATGATTATAAAAAAATCGCTATGGCGGCGGTGCTCGATTCTTATCAGCGTTTACAGGAACAATATGATTTTATTATTGTAGAAGGCGCAGGTAGCCCGGCGGAAATTAACTTGCGTGATAATGATATTGCTAACATGGGTTTTGCTGAAGCCGTTGATTGCCCGGTTATTATTATTGCGGATATTGATCGAGGCGGCGTATTTGCGCATTTGGTCGGTACACTAAATCTGTTATCCGAATCTGAACAAAAGCGGGTTACGGGTTTTGTGATTAATCGTTTTCGTGGTGATATTGGTTTATTGCAATCAGGCCTTGATTGGCTAGAAGAAAAAACGGCAAAATCAGTGTGGGGTGTGATTCCTTATTTGAATAATTTTTATCTCGATGCTGAAGATGCTATCCAATTACAGGGTGACGGTAGTGACCAAGACCAACGCCGTTTTAAAATTGTTATTCCAGTCTTTTCTCGCATTAGCAACCATACTGATTTTGATGCCCTGCAATTACACCCGGATGTTGACGTTTGTTTTGTTGGGCCCGGTCAAACATTACCGGCGGCCGACTTAATTATTTTACCGGGATCTAAGAATGTTCGTGCTGATCTATCTTTGTTGCGTCAATATGGTTGGGATATTTCCATCAAACGACATATTCGCTATGGAGGTAAACTGATCGGCATTTGCGGTGGTTATCAAATGTTGGGCAAGCGCATTGATGACAGTGAAGGTATTGAAGATCATCCCGGCGTTTCATCTGGACTTGGTGTTTTTTCTATGGATACTGCACTGCAAGCGACCAAAACATTAAAACAGGTGAAAGGGCAATTAGCATTTAATTGTGCATCCGATTCTTTTGACTCTGTAGAGCAAAAGACAGTAAGTGGGTATGAGATTCATTGTGGCGTTTCCTTATACAATGAACGGTATCAACCCTTTATTATATTGGATGATGATCGAAAAGAAGGCTGTATTAGTCATGACGATTTAGTCTTAGGGACTTACATTCATGGTTTGTTTGATGAGCCGGCAGCCACTAAGCAGATTTTGGCTTGGGCAGGTTTAGTCAGTGATCGTTCAATTGATTTAAAAGTAAAAAGAGAAGAACAGCTTGAACGCCTTGCGGATTGTTTAGAATCATCATTGTCAGCTAATTTTTTTGCAGGTTTACTTGATGAATGTGATTCCCTGAAAAGTAATATTTAACCTATGCAACGACTGAATCCTTTTAAGCTTATCGTTTTCCTTATTATCAGTCTTGGCCTGACTATGGTTGTGGCGACGGCCGTTGGAGCGGTAACGATTCCTTTTATGGATGTTGTTAAAGTAATCATCAGTAAATTTTCCTTCTTACGTGATGATGCAACTCAGGTTGAGACTATTATCCTTGAGATCCGTTTTCCTCGCGTATTATTAGCGGCAATAGTCGGTGCTATTTTGGCGGTCAGTGGCACAGTGATGCAGGGTTTATTTCGTAATCCTTTGGCTGACCCTTCTCTTATTGGCGTCACCGCTGGTTCTACTATGGGGGCCAGTATCGTTATTGTATTAGCGGCGGGTTACTCTACACAATGGATCGGCTTACCTTTAGTATCGCTGGGCGCATTTGCAGGTGGCATTACTGCTGTTTGGGTTGTTTATCGGCTTGCTAATAATACTTATTCTACCTCAGGCACATCGGTTGCGACCATGTTGCTTGCCGGTATTGGCATTACGGCATTGGCGGGTAGTGTGACGAGCTTGTTAGAGTTTTATTCTGATAATGAAATGCTGCGCCGTATTAGCCTTTGGAAAATGGGAGGGCTTGATGGCGCCGATTATACACGTGTCTTATTTGCGGCTGTTGTTGGGGTTTTATTGTTTATTTTTTTACCAAAATGCAGCCAAGCTTTAAATGCATTGTTATTAGGTGAGTCAGAAGCAAAACATCTAGGTATTAATACTGAAAAATTAAAGAGAAAGGTCATTGTATTAGTGGCTATTGGCGTGGGTGTTTGTGTGGCGTTGACGGGTTCCATTGGCTTTATTGGTTTGGTGGTGCCACATATATTACGTTTAATGATTGGTCCTGATCACCGTTTTTTAATTCCTGCCTCTGCTATCGGTGGAGCATTATTACTGGTGGTAGCTGATGCGCTCTCACGTACTTTATTGGCGCCGACAGAAATGCCGGTGGGCATGCTCACAGCATTAATCGGCGTTCCATTTTTTATTTCGCTATTACGGCGTCGTTATGTATACGGGTTAAATTAATGTCTGTTTTAGTGCTTGATAATGTGTCTATAAATGCGTGGGGGGCCGATTTAATTAATAAGGTTTCATTTAGCGTTGATAGAGGCGAACTACTAGCAATCATTGGCCCTAATGGCGCAGGCAAAACCACCTTAATGAATACAGTGGTTAATGCGGGCCATAAAAACCAAAATATCTCGGGTAATATTACCGTTTGCGGGCAAGCTTATGATGCTTGGTCACCTGAGGCTAGAGCGCAACATGTGGCTTTATTGCCGCAATCAAGTTTTCTCAATTTTCCTTATACCGTTAGTGAAGTGATACAGCTGGGTAGGATACCTCATGCAACGGGCCAGCTTATTGATAATGCAATTATTAAGCATGCCTTGAGTTCTTTAGATATCTCCCATTTAAAGGAACGTTTGTATACCCAATTGTCTGGCGGTGAAAAACAGCGAGTACAATTGGCGCGAGTCATGGTGCAAATTTGGCGCTCAGAAGATGCGGGTAAGCGCTTATTGCTATTAGATGAGCCCAGCTCTTCTCTTGATTTAGGGCACCAACAACAGTTAATGACGATTATCCGTGAATTTGCTAATCAGGGTGTCGCTATTGTGATGGTAGCCCATGATATTAATTTAGTCAGCCAATATACTGATCAACTATTAGCTTTATGCTGCGGTGAAGCTATTGCACAAGGCCGCCCTAATGATGTTATTAGTAGTGAATTGATGAAAAAATTATACCAAGTCGACGTCGATGTTTTATCACATCCGTCCAATAATAAACCTCTTGTTGTTTTCAAGTAAAAGGTAGTTGATGAAACATTTAATTCTCGGCGGCGCGCGTAGTGGTAAAAGTCGCTTTGCTGAAGAGCAGGCACTTTCTCTTGAGACAAGGAGTAAGAGAAAGCAACTAGTCTATGTTGCAACCGCAACTGCGGGCGATAATGAAATGTCAGAGCGGATTCAACATCATCAACAGCGTCGAGAAGAGCAAAGCCACAAACAACAATGGCAAGTGATTGAGGAGCCGCTGAATTTGGCTGACGTTATTCTCCGTTTTCAAGAGGCGGATCATTGTGTGTTAATCGATTGCCTAACTTTGTGGATCACGAATGGTTTACTATCAAAACAATGGCCAGCAAGGCGCCAAGCATTTATAGAGGCGTTACAAAAATCCAGTGCTACAGTTTTATTGGTGAGTAATGAGGTGGGCTCTGGTGTTGTTCCTTTAGGTGAATTGTCGCGAGACTTTGTTGATGAAAGTGGTCGTTTGCATCAAGAGCTGGCAAGTTTATGTGATCAGGTGACATTGGTTGTTGCAGGTTTGCCTCTTTCCTTAAAATCTTGTTCAACAAGTCCTACACCTTAAGCAGTATTTATAAAACAAGTCAGTAAACTAAAAAACAGACACACTAAANNAGAAAATAGTAAAAACAACGAGTTAAATACAGTATGACACAATGGTTCGAAAAAGCAGTTCAGCCTATTGATACCGCTGCGGCGCAAGCAGCAAAAATTCATCAGTCCACTTTAACTAAACCTTTGGGTTCCTTAGGGCGTTTAGAGTTAATAGCGGAGCAGTTTGCTGCGTGGCAGGGTGACTTAGAACCCGTGCTGGATAATATTAACATTGCAGTATTTGCCGGTGACCATGGTGTTTGCCAACAAGGTGTTTCAGCTTTCCCTCAAGCAGTGACAACGCAAATGGTCACTAATTTTTTGGATGGTGGCGCAGCAATCAGCGTTTTAAGCCGAGAGCTTAAGGCTAATCTACATGTAGTTAATATGGGGATTGCCTCAGCTTTACCGGAAAAATATCAGCAGCATCAACAATTAGTTAATAATCCTATCGCACCCGGCACAAAAGATTTTTCAATTGATGCTGCAATGACTCAAGAGCAGCTTGAGTTGGCATTGTCAGCTGGGCAAGCTTATGTCGGCTCGCTGAAAAATACCCATTTATTTATTGGAGGTGAAATGGGTATTGGTAATACAACTGCCGCATCTGCCATTTATGCTGCATTGTTGTCGCTCTCACCACAAATTGTAGTAGGACCCGGTACGGGTGTTGATGAAAAGGGCTTGGCGCGAAAGCAGGATGTGATTGAGCGAGCTCTAACACTGCATGGTCAGTATTTAGGTAACCCCTATGATGTGTTGCGTTGTGTTGGTGGTTTTGAAATAGCCGGCTTAGTCGGGGCTTATATTGCTTGCGCACAAACGGGAATCCCTGTTTTGATTGATGGTTTTATTTGTACCGCAGCGGCACTTATTGCCACACGCTTAAATTCGGGTGTGCGAGACTGGTTATTATTTTCACATCAATCTGCAGAACCAGCTCATTGCGTTGCATTAAAAGAACTGGCAGTAACGCCTTTGTTGCAGTTAGATATGCGTTTAGGTGAAGGCAGTGGTGCCGCAGTTGCTACTTCTATTATAAAGTCTGCATTGGTTTTACATAATCAAATGGCGACTTTTGAGCAAGCAGGAGTCAGTGTCAGTGATAATAAGTAGGCTACCCTGCAAATAAGTTAGGGTGGCATTTTTATGCCTAGTTAAATAATGATTGATATGGAAAAGAGCCAATATAGAACAACTAATTTTGATTTGTTACGCCATGGTGAGTGTGAAGATGGCCATTGCTACCGTGGGTCAAGTGATGTTGCGCTAACCAACAAAGGTCTAAAGCAAATGGAAGCAGGCTTGAATAAATTAAACCCCATTTGGCATCGGGTTGTTTCATCACCATTGTTACGATGTTCAATACTGGCAAAAAAGGTTTCAGCGCAGCATAAAATACCGTTGGCATTAGATAAAAGCCTGCAGGAAATGCACTTCGGTCAATGGGAAGGACAAGCGGTACAAAAAATTTGGGATACGCAACAAACCCTTGTCGAAGCTTGGGGTGTAGATCCCGTTAACTTTCCTCCTCCTGATGGCGAAGCAGCAGATATTTTTGCTGCTAGAGTAGAAACCGCTTTTCAGCACTTGGTTGATCAATATGTCGGAGAAAATATATTGTTGGTTACACATGGAGGTGTAATACGAGTGCTTTTGGCATATTGTTTGTCGCTGTCCCTTTCTAAATTAAATCGCTTTAACATCCCCTATGCCTGCGTCTCTAGAATACAAGTCATTAGTGATAGTCAGAGTGGAGAAAAGTACTATCAGTTGTTATCGCATAATATGGCAGAGTAGAAATGAAATGGTCTGATTTGATTAACCCTTTGCTAATGGCTTTAGCATTATTAACACGCTTACCTGTCATTCGTTGGTTGCCAGAAAAGTGGTCTAATAAGGATCAAGGTCGTTCTGTATTATGGTATCCCTTTGTGGGTGTATTACTTGCAACCCTATTGTTCCTTTTCTATAGCTTCTTACCTCAGCTTATATCGCCTTTAGTTGGTAGTGTCTTGATCGTGACCTTATGGATTTTGTTAACCGGTGCCTTACACTTAGATGGTTTGGCTGATTCTATTGATGCAGCTTGTGCTGCTCATATTGAAACTGAAAAAAAGGACAGGATTCTAGCGGTATTTAAAGATCCAGCAGCAGGCCCTATGGCAGTTCTTGGTTTGATAGTCATATTGTTATTAAAGGTAACGTTGCTTGCAGAGCTAATTAGTAATGGGCAGCGGCACTTGTTATTGTTGTTTATTATTGTATTGGCTCTTCCAAGAACGCTTGCACTTTTATTGATGATGAGTACACCCTACGTAAGTCCAAAAGGATTGGGTTCAATAGTGGTTTCACATATTCCTAAAACAGCTGCAGCACTTGTTATTATCGCGGTTGTTGCTTGTTTGTTTTTTATTACAAGCTTTTCAATTTTTTTGATGTTGATTTTATCGTTAGGGTCGTTGCTTTTTTTCTGGCGACGATTTTGGATGCTACGCATTAATGGCTTTGTTGGCGATTGTGTGGGAGCCTTAATTGAACTTGGTGAAGTAATGATTCTATTGATTTTTTATATGCTAAGTGTTTTATAGGTATTGATCACTATGTTGATACTGACGGTAATCTGTAGCTTTTTATTAGATATCGTATTGGGCGAGCCTAAACGCTACCATCCTTTAGTAGGTTTTGGCTTGATTGCTATAAGAATAGAGAGTTATCTTAATCGTCCTAAGTGGAGCCAGATCTCACGTTTTTTCTTTGGTGTGTTGAGTTGGATGCTATTAGTACTACTACCAGTATTGTTATTCACTCTTTTATTGGCTTTTTTTATATCTGAATCTACGCCCTTATGGGTCGTTATTTTTTTTGACAGCGTGGTACTTTATTTTGCTATTGGTTATAAAAGTTTACGTCAACATACGATGGCGGTACTGAAGCCTCTGGTTCAGGGTGACTTATCTTCTGCTCGATATAAAGTATCGATGATGGTCAGTCGTGATGCTCAATCACTTGACGACGATGGTGTGCGTAAAGCAACGCTTGAATCTGTTTTGGAAAATGGTAGTGATGCTATTTTTGCACCCGTCTTTTGGTTTTTGATTGGCGGCTTGCCAGCAGTGCTTGTTTATCGGTTTGCCAATACTTTAGATGCCATGTGGGGCTACAAAACGGAACAGTTTTTATATTTTGGTCGCTTTTCGGCACGTATGGATGATATTTTAAATTGGTTGCCTGCGCGGTTGGTCGGCTTCAGTTATGCACTTGTCGGCAAAATACAGGCCGCATTACGTTGCTGGAGAGAGCAATCTCACCTGTTGGAAAGCCCTAACGGAGGAGTTGTTATGACAGCAGGGGCTGGTGCGCTTAATGTTACCTTGGGAGGCAATAGCTATTACAAGGGTGAACTAAAAGAAAAGCCGCTATTTGGTTGTGGGGAAACGCCAGAAAATAATGATTTACTACGATGCCTTAATCTAATCGATAAAACATTATTACTATGGTTGTTATGTTTAATTACTGTTCAAGTTATTCAATATAGTTATGCGTAACGATTTTACTTCTATCCCGCAAGTCGATCATGGTGGCAATATAAAAAAAGCACAGGCGATATTTGGTTGTCCTGATTCGGAGTGGTTAGATCTTTCCACTGGTATTAGTCCTTGGGTTTATCCTGTTCCTTCTGTACCGGAAACAATATGGCAGAATTTGCCTTATGATGAAGAGTCATTATTGAATGCAGCCCAAGAGTATTATGCTTGCTCTGTAGATATGATTACACCTGTTGCGGGTTCGCAAGATGCCATACAACGTATTCCTGATTTGTTGTCTACAACGCAAGTGGCTATTCCTTTTGCTGCCTATCAAGAACATCGACGAGCATGGCAATTAGCGGGTCATGAGGTCCACTATTATCATAACTACCAAGAACTGATGGATTTAATCGCGATGCATCATTATTTACACGTTGTTGTGATTAACCCTAATAACCCTAGTGCAGAACGTTGGTCAATAGAACAACTCATCCATATTCAACAGCAACTTAAGCAACACTGTTATCTCATTGTTGATGAAGCTTTTATGGACATAACGCCGGAGCAGAGTTTGGTGAGCTATATTAGCGATACAAGGGCGGTGGAGAATGTTTTAATTTTACGGTCTATCGGTAAGTTTTTTGGTCTTGCTGGTTTACGTTTGGGTTTTGTATTGGGGCAAGGAGCTATTATCCATCGGTTGCGAGAAAAACTGCAGCCATGGGCTGTGAGCCATCCTGCGATTTGGCTGGGCAGTAAAGTGTTGTTAGATATTGATTGGCAACAGCAGCAACTTCGAGCGATCTTGCAGCAGTCAGAAAACGTAATGAATTTATTGACTGGCTTTAATAACTGCAAAATTACATCAGCGGGTTTATTTATTACCTTGTGTGGCGATAAAGCTTTGCTTGCAGAGCTTTATCAAAAAGCAGGAGAGTCGGGAATCCTATTTCGATATCACGCATTATCGGAAAAAAAGGCATGGCTAAGACTTGGTTTGCCGGGTGAGAATTTTCAGCGTTTAAAATTATTTTTTGATAGCTTTGATCCCACTGTATCGAAACTGTTTTTTGTTGCGTCAGGGTAGCCTTGAATTAAAAGATTTTGAGTTAAAGAGTATCGTTAATGAAAGTTAAAGTCCTATTGTTGCTTATTACAAGCTTATCCTTATCATCTGTATCTGTTGGAAGTGAAATTACGGTTACCGACTATATGGGACGTAAGCTCTCATTGGAAAAGCCCGCTCAGAGAGTTGTCGCACTTGCGCCACATATTGTAGAGAATGTTTTTTCGGCGGGAGCGGGTGATTTATTGGTCGGTGCAGTCAATTATTCTGATTACCCTGCTATTGCTAAAACTATACCCCGTGTAGGCAATATTCAGGGTGTTAGTGTCGAGTCGATTGTTGCCCTTAAACCTGATCTAGTGCTTGGGTGGTCATCCGGGCATTCTAAAAATGTTACTCAAAAACTGATAGATCTTGGTATCACCGTTTATTTGGATGAACCTAAAAAACTTGAAGAGGTAGCGAAGTCAATTCGTGATGTTGGTTTATTAACAGGGCGTCAAGTGTTTGCCGAGCAATCGGCGACGCGTTACCTTAATAAATTAGCGGATTTACAAAAATATTATCAGGGTAGATCGTCCGTCAGTATGCTATATCAGGTCTGGAATAACCCATTGCAAGCGATGAGTGGTAATCATGTTATCGGTGATGTGATTCGTTTATGTGGCGGTGCGAATATCTATGAAAAGGAACCTGTTATTGCCCCTAAAATCAGTATGGAGTCAGTGATTAGTCGAAACCCCCAAGCAATTGTTGCCAGTGGTATGGGAGAAGAGCGCCCCGATTGGTTAGATGAATGGTTGCAATGGGAAAGCTTGCTAGCGGTTCAGCAGCAGCATTTATTTTTTATACCACCAGATTTGATTCAACGCCATACAGCTAGGTTACTGCAAGGTGCTGAGATATTATGTGAACAGTTGGAGCAGGTTAGACAAAAGAAAGCGGAAGCTGAAAAGTAATACAGGAACGCATCAGGCTTTTTGATAAGCTATTCAGATTGACTCATCATCATCAAGAAAGTTTTCCATTACCCCATTGAGGTTTGAGCGCAGTTTTTCACGACCGAGTAATTTTTGTTGGACCGCTTCAGGTAATTCAGTAAAAAGAATAAGGTTTTTACTGATAAGCAAGTTAATCAAATCTTCTGTGACACGCGCTATATCTCTATCAGATTCCGCCAAAGCATCTTTCGATAGGTCGACATGTTCTTGCCCCATTAAAAATTCAATAACCTCCTTATCTGTAGGAGGGATATAGTCCTGATGCTGACCATCAGCTGTTTGAGTGAGTGACAATATTGAGCCATTATTGTCACGGTATGCATAAGGCATGGTTGTCGCCCCAAAGTCATTGATAGAATTATAGTATCAGAAGGTGGTTAGTGTAGGTTATCCCTGAAGTTCTTGTCACTTTCTGAGCGATGAAAACCTTAAAATAAGTATAAGAGATTCTTTAAGAATAATAATGTTCACTGTTGTCTTTATTATAGAGTAGACTAAAATCTATAATAAGTTCATATAGTTACATTTATACCTACAATGTAGACAATAAAAAACATTTTATTTACAGGTTAAGTAATGACCCCAGACGAGCAAGTGCAGCGTACGCAAGAGTCTAATGATACTGCGTCGAATGATGATCTTCATGACCCATTGCTGACCTGTTTGCTGCAAATGACAAAACTGAAAGACTCTCCTTGTTCAGAAACCTCATTGATTGCTGGCTTGCCTTTGGTTGATCAACGCTTAACGCCAGAACTTTTTGTGCGTGCAGCTACTCGAGCGGGTTTAGAAGCCAAAGTTATTGAGCGTAATTTGGTTGATATTTCATCAATTGTATTGCCAGTTGTCTTGTTGCTTGAGCGCAATCGTGCGGTTGTCCTTACTGCGCTGGATAAAGAAAGCGGTCAATTAACGGTGCTGAGTCCTGAAACCGGTGAAGAGCGCGTAATTGATTTAGCCACAATACAAAAAGCCTATACCGGGTATTGTATTTATGTCAAAGCCGAACAGCGTTTTGAGTCAGTAACAGAAAGTAGCCCTGAAAAAAATGAACATTACTGGTTTTGGTCAGTGATGAAATCATCGTGGCGTATTTATCGTGATGTATTGTTAGCCTCCTTCTTTATTAATCTTTTTGCTATAGCTACCCCCTTGTTTGTTATGAATGTCTATGATCGTGTTGTGCCCAATCAGGCACTTGAAACACTATGGGTGTTAGCGATAGGGGTGTTAATTGTTTATGTGTTCGATTTAATATTAAAAGGCTTGCGTGGTTATTTTATTGAAGTTGCTGGTAAAAAGTCAGACATTTTACTGTCCTCCTTTTTATTTGAGCGAGTTCTTGGTTCTCGGTTTAGTGAACGTCCTGGATCTATAGGCTCTTTTGTTAGTCAATTTCGTGAATTCGATACGGTAAGAAATTTTTATACCTCCAGTACAATCGCTGCGTTAGTTGATTTGCCTTTTGTTGTCTTATTTTTATTGTTAATTTTTTATGTTGGCGGGCCCTTAGTGTGGATTCCCGTTGTTGCATTACCATTGATTATTCTTTATGGCTGGATAATGCAAAAGCCAATAAAGCATGCCGTTGAACAAACCTTTGCATCGTCAGCGCAAAAAAATGCAACTTTAGTCGAGGCCTTAGTAGGGTTAGAAAGTGTTAAGGTATTTGGTGCTGAAGGCTTTTTACAGCGTTTGTGGGAAAAATCGGTAGGGCATTTGGCACACTGGAGTCAGCGGATGCGTATGCTGTCATTATCAGTAGGGATTTTTTCTAGTTTAATTCAACAAGCATCTAATGTTGTCTTAATTATAGCCGGTGTCTATCTCATTGTTGAAAGAGAGTTGACAATGGGCGCATTGATTGCGTGTTTTATGTTGGCTGGCCGTGCCATGGGGCCAATTGCTCAGGTAGCCAGTTTAATGGTGAGTTATGATCAAACAAAAACGGCTTTGTCTGCACTGGATGATATTGTTGCTAAACC
>JBOEHG010000058.1:0-51799 GCA_050633825.1 Cellvibrionaceae bacterium
TCCTTACTCTATCGACTTGAAGACCGCTCCTGGTGCTTCACTTCCTTGATCCTTGTCGCTACTCAGAAACCTCCTTGGCTAACTGAGACGCATCCGATCGCTTGGTTGTGTATTCTATGGAAAAGATAATTTAAGTACATTACACTCTATTACATATTGAGTTACAGATACGATAATTGTCTTGCTATAGAAGGCATTCACTCTAAATGGCACATGGAATATGGCAGCTCACGCAACAAACGATCAAATAACAATCAAAAAAAGCGGTTTTTATTACACTTTTACGCTCAACCTTTTATTCATCCAATCCAATAATAACGGGTAATAATTGTGGGTATTTTAAAATCAATGCACTCGCAATCGTTAATTTGTTTAAAACCAGTTCACATTTTTGGGCGTGACCCCAATATTGCCGACTTTGTTTTAAAGAAAGATTCCTTCTCACGTATGCACTGCGTCTTCCGTTGGCAAAATGGGAGCTGGTTTTTAACCGATGAAAGTAAAAATGGCTGCTATATCAATGGTGACCGCATCGAACAGGGCCGCAGTATGCGACTCAATAAGGGTGATGTGTTTTCCATTGGTAACGAACGGGAAGACCAATGGGTATTAACCAATGATGAAAGACCTAAGCCGGTATTAGTTTCCTCAGACAATGATGATTACATGGAGCTACAGACGCTAAATATTCTGCCCAATGAAAAACAGCCAGAGTGTCAGATCCTACAAAAAGGACAAGAGTGGATTTTTGAAAAGGAACATGACTTTTTTCCCATTGCAGAAGGTTTTCAATTTTCTCTAAATAATAATAGCTGGACCTTTTACCCCAATCATTTACTGGATGAAACAGAATTTCGTGGTCGTGTTGGCGAAAAGCCTCCGAACCTAACCTTTAATGTCAGCCGTAATGAAGAGCATATTCAATTAATTTTTGAATTTACTGTTGGCGTTTTCGATCTGGGACATAAAACACACCATTATTTACTCTTAGAAATGGCCCGCCACCTTTTAGACGACCCAACAGAAACTGAAAAAGAAAGAGGCTGGATGAATAATGACTTGTTATTACACAACCTGAAAATAGATATTAACCATTTAAATATACAAATTTACCGTGCACGCAAGGATATTCGCAAGTGCTCACACTACTGGGGTCAAAGTTTAATTGAACGTCGTCGAGGAGAAATTCGCCTTTTTCCCTGCAACGTTGTCATCAATACCGAATCATAACCCCAGAAACTTACACCTTAACTCGCTTAAATAACAAATAATAAGAGGTCATCATGAAGCTAGAATCCCTTGCACTGCACCATGGCTATACATCTGAGGCAACAACAAAAGCAGCAGCTGTTCCCATTTATCAAACAACATCCTACACCTTTGATGATACACAACACGGCGCCGACCTTTTTGATCTAAAAGTACCTGGTAATATCTATACTCGAATTATGAACCCGACTACGGATGTTTTGGAGCAACGTTTAGCCGCAATGGAAGGTGGTATTGGTGCATTGGCTGTCGCCTCAGGTATGGCGGCAATTACCTATGCCATCCAATGCATTTGTGATGTCGGTTCTAATATTATTAGTACCAGCCAGCTCTATGGCGGCACTTATAATCTATTTGCCCATACCTTCCCTAAACAGGGTATCGACGTACGCATGATTTCTGCTGATGATATCGCAGGCTTTGAACAAGCCATTGATGATAATACTCGCGCCATTTTCTGTGAGTCTATCGGTAATCCTGCGGGCAATATTGTTGATATTGAAGCCTTATCCTCTATTGCCAAAAAACACGGTATTCCCGTCATTGTTGATAACACCGTAGCAACACCCTTTTTATGTAAACCTTTTGAGCTGGGCGCAGATATCGTTATTCATTCACTAACAAAATATATTGGCGGCCATGGTAATTCGATTGGTGGTATTATTATCGACTCAGGAAAGTTTGACTGGGCAGGAAATAAAGAACGCTTCCCCATGCTAAACGAACCAGATGCCTCTTACCATGGAGTCGTATATACCGAAGCACTTGGCCCTGCGGCTTATATAGGTCGCTGTCGAGTCGTGCCTTTACGCAATATGGGCGCGGCAATATCACCACAAAATGTTTTTTTAATTCTTCAGGGCCTAGAAACTCTTGGATTAAGAATGGAACGTCACTGCAGCAATGCAGAAAAATTAGCGGGTTATCTGAATAATCACCCTAAAGTAAACTGGGTGAATTATGCCGCTTTAAGCACAAGCCCTTACCACTCACTGTGCCAAAAAATAACAGGCGGTAAAGCCTCCGGGATTTTAAGTTTTGGCATTGAAGGCGGTTCAGCGGCTGGCGCACAATTTATTGACGCATTACAGATGATTCTGAGACTGGTCAATATTGGCGATGCAAAATCACTCGCCTGCCACCCAGCGTCAACCACACACCGTCAATTAAACGCAGAAGAACTTGCCACTGCGGGCGTTAGCACCGACCTCGTTCGCATCTCAGTCGGCATAGAAAGTATTGATGATATTATTGCTGATGTAAGCCAAGCGCTGGATGCTGTTTCTTAAAAGCGCCCCTTGTTAAACCATTCGTACAAAATAAAAACACAGATAGGAATTGATGCTTGATAATATCTCTTGCTATCTGTAATAAATAAATTGATAAGGGCATAAATTTTTTAACTGACCTTAGCCCATGATATAACTGTTAAATATACAATATCTTAACTGATCGCTTTGACAAGCCTACCTTCGCTACTAAACTGTATAAATGGCAGTTATCGCCATATCTCCTTTATAAAGTTTTAGTCAGGTTGGCCAATGAACATTTTAAACGCGCGAATAATTACTCTTTTATTTACTACTCTTATTGCTCTATTGATATCTAGCATAAGTACCAATACCTATGCAAAGCCGACGGCAACCGAGTATGGCACCATACTCAACCTATCAGGGAAACAACGTATGTTATCCCAGAAAATGTCGAAAGAAGCGATGCTGGTTGCACTTGCTGTAGACACTGACAGCAATATCCAGTCATTAAAGCAAACCACTGCTTTATTTGATAAGACACTTAAAGGCTTAAAGTATGGGGAATCAAGCTTAGGTCTCCCTGCCACCGATAACCCTGCCATTCTCAAGCAATTGGGCATCGTAGAATCGATATGGAATGAGTTCTATCCACTCATGCAACAAGTTATTGAAAGCAAAGCGGTTAGCAAGGAACAGCTCGCGACTATTGTGGAACAAAACATTCCTTTATTAAAAGAGATGAACAAAACGGTAGGACTTTATGAAAAGGATGCACAAAAAAATGGATTAAAAGCCGATCCAAGCTTAGCAACCACCCTTAACTTATCCGGCAAACAACGCATGCTTACCCAAAAAATGAGCAAGGAATTTATGATAATTGCATTGGAGCATGATACTGAAGAAACAAAAATCACACTTCAAGAAACCCATGAACTCTTCGATAGAACACTCACCGGCCTTATAGAGGGTGATGATTCATTAGGCTTACCGGGAACAACGCAAGATAATATATTGGCCCAATTGGACACCGTCGACAATATTTGGCAAGAGTTTAGGGTCGCCATTGAATCCGGAGCAGATTTCGGTACAGATACAATCGAAAAGGATGCCATTAAATTCGTTGCTAGCAATAACTTACCGCTATTAAAAGAAATGAATGCAGTCGTCCAACTCTATAAGGCAGCAGCAGGAAAATAGGCAACCTCTTTACAAAGGCCGATAAAAAATATTGACTGGCAATAAAAAACAATAGTCTTATATAATCAATTTTTTATCTATTGTTTATTATTTTGCAAATATTCACTATCGGCTATGCCACAAAACCTATTGATATATTTATTGCTCAGCTCAAGCAATATGAAATAGATGTTATTGCTGATATCCGCTCTGTACCTTACAGCAAAGTATTTCATGATTATCACAAAGAATCAGTTCAGTCATATTTAAAGAAACATCAAATAAAATATGTTTATCTTGGTGATGAACTGGGCCCACGTTCAAAAGATGATAAGCACTACGATGAGTCCGGTCAGGTGCAGTTTTCAAAGTTGATGCAATCACCATTATTCCAACAAGGCATTAAGCGAATTAAAGATGGCATTAACAAAGAGTTTAATATCGCATTAATGTGCGCAGAAAAAGACCCTGCAACTTGTCACAGAAGTTTACTTGTGGGATATTTTTTGAAAAGGCATAACTCAAGTGAAAATAATACCCAAAATAATATTACTATCCAACATATTGATCACAATGGTAATTTAGAAACGCAAGATGCCTTAGAACAGCGTTTATCAACCCTCAATGAGATAGAAGTTGATCTATTCACTTCAGCAGAAGAGCAACAAGAACAAGCTTACCAATTGCAATTAAAAAATACGTCTTATAGAAAACCCTAAATCAATATTAGAAATTGCTCAATAATATGCAGTTCTTTCTTCACCTCTTAACGCTTTATCATGGTAGCGTAAATGGTCTTCAATAAAGCTTGCGACAAAATAATAGCTATGATCATAACCAAATTGCATACGCAGCGTTAAAGGGTAATTATTAGCCTCACATGCAGCCTGTAAGGTTTCCGGCTTTAATTGCTCGGACATAAATTCATCCTTATCGCCTTGATCCACAAAAATAGGTAGCTTATCACTGGTTTGAGCAACCAGTAGTGAAGCGTCATATTGTTCCCACGCTTTTTTATCATCACCTAAATAACGGGAAAAAACTTTATCACCCCAATTCGCACTGACAGGGTTACAGATCGGAGAAAATGCCGACACTGAACAATATTTTCCCGGATTTTTTAGCGCCAAAGTTAATGCACCATGACCACCCATAGAATGTCCGCTGATACTACTCTTATCACTCACAGGGAAATTTTCCTGTAGTAATGCGGGTAACTCATCAACAATATAGTCGTACATCCTGTAATGTTGACTCCAAGGTTCCTGAGTTGCATTCAAGTAAAAACCTGCACCCGAACCAAAATCATAATCATCGTGTTCACCCGGCAAGTCAGCGCCCCTTGGACTAGTATCCGGGCATACAATGGCAATACCCAACTCTGCAGCGACTCGCTGAGCACCTGCTTTTTGCATAAAGTTTTCATCAGTACAAGTTAAACCGGAAAGCCAATACAAAAGGGGAACCGGATCTTTTTCTGCTTGCGGCGGCAGAAAAATAGAAAAGATCATATCGCAATTAAGGCTACTGGAACGATGTTGGCACCGCTTTAAATCACCGCCAAACGATTTTGTCTGAGAAATTAATTGCATACTGCTGGACTCCTTAAAACGAAGGTTATATTCAGTTATAATGCGATCACAATTGGTTTAATTACTACAACATAAGAAAATATTTTTGGCTATATTCCCATATTTTTAAGGGCTTCCATCAGCTCACGAATAATTCCTGCTGCCTGCGGATGCTGTAACTCTACATCCTCAAGTAAAATACCCAGAGTTTCTTGAAAGTCAGGATCGATCGGGTCACTATCGTTTAAATCGTGCACATGGCGCTGTAAAGATTCCATCAATTGCTGTTGTTGTGGACTGGTGAGATTATCACCAAAACGTTCATGTAATGAACCTATTAAATTTTCAATGGCTATTTTTGACATAATGAACCGCCTCTTTGTCATGCATAATCAATAAATAACAACCGATCGAATACTTTCTCCATCATGCATTAAATCAAATGCTTTATTAATATCATTCAAACCCATTGTATGGGTTACCATAGGATCAATTTTAATATCACCACTAAGATACTGCTCAACATAGCCTGGTAACTGCGAACGACCTTTAACGCCCCCAAAAGCAGTGCCCCGCCACACCCGCCCGGTGACCAATTGAAATGGACGAGTAGCGATCTCCTGACCGGACCCCGCCACACCAATAATAATAGACTCACCCCAGCCTTTATGACAGCATTCCAGTGCAGAACGCATAACATTGACATTGCCAATACATTCAAATGAATAATCAACCCCACCGTCACTTAACTCAACAATAACGTCCTGAATAGGCTGATCATAATCCTTGGGGTTAATAAAATCTGTGGCGCCTAGCATTTTTGCCATTTCATATTTTTCAGCATTAACATCAACACAGATGATACGTTCCGCCTTCGCCATTACCGCACCTTGAACAACACTTAAGCCAATACCGCCCAAACCAAATACGGCCACTGTGGCTCCCGCTTCAACTTTGGCGGTATTTAAGACAGCCCCAATACCCGTGGTGATGCCACAACCCAGCAAACAGACTTTATCCAATGGCGCTGATTTATTGATCTTTGCCACCGCAATTTCAGGAACAATCGTATATTCAGAAAAGGTCGAAGTCCCCATATAATGAAATATTTGTTTGCCCTGACTGGAAAAGCGCGAACTACCATCTGGCATCAAGCCTTGACCCTGAGTAGAACGAATTGCCTGACAAAGATTAGTTTTGCCCGACAAACAAAACTTACATTGACCACACTCAGGCGTATAAAGCGGAATAACATGATCTCCCACTGCAAGAGAAGTGACACCTGCGCCCACCTCTTCAACCACAGCACCACCTTCATGACCAAGAACCGCTGGAAAGAGGCCTTCAGGATCCTCACCAGAAAGGGTATAGGCATCCGTATGGCATACACCAGTGGCAACAACACGCAGTAACACTTCACCTGCTTTCGGTCCTTCAAGATCGATTTCTTCTATTGATAAGGGCTGGCCGGCGGCCCATGCCACTGCTGCACGTGTTTTCATCGCAACCTCTTTATATTATCTTTATTTAGACGAGTACTTACCTTATCTCAGTTTAACAACTTTATTTGGAGGCTTCTACGAGAAGAAAATTCGTCAGGAAACAATGAATGCTAAAAATGAACTCTAAATAGACAACTAGGTCCATACGTAACGCTTAATATTATTCTTAACCTTACTCCCGAGAACATCATGACCTTGTTGAAGCGCTTTCTGCCCTTACTGATACTGACCGCCTTACAGAATGTTACTTATGCTCAGGAAGAGAGTGTACAGTACGACTGGAAAGAAAAGCGGAACAAGGAAGGAATTATGATCTATACCAGCAAAGTCCCTGGCTCAAAATATAAGGCAATACGCGGCAGTATGGTTGTGAAAGGTAATATTCATAGCCTAATTGCTTTGGTTCAGGATACATCATCTTGTGCTGAATGGGCTGATCTATGCAAAGAATCATATATTCATAAAAAAATATCAGACACTGAATATTATGTATACAGCTATAATGATATCCCTTTCCCCGTAAGAGACAGAGATGTTCTCGCCCATGTCACTTGGAAACAAAACCCGGAAACATTAACGGTAAGTATGACCAGTAAACCCCTTAGCGGCATTGTAGAAAAAACCAAGGCAATACGCATTGAAGAAGCCATATCTCAGTGGCACTTTACACCACTGGAAGATGGCAGTACTCGTGTCGAAACATACGCACATATCAACCCAAATGGTGCCACACCCGCATGGCTGACTAATATGTTATTGATCAGCTCTCCCTTTAAAACCATGTCTAATATGCGTAAAAAAATAGAAGAGGGTGAATACAAAGATGCAAAGATCTCATTTATTCAGCTCGATAGATAAGCTCAAACGCTATCAACAATAAGCGCATTGTTATAAAATCGCCAAAACACCTGAACAAGAATAAAGGTTTAAGATGAATAGCGATGATTTTTCTCTGGATATGGCAAAGGTCACTGAAGGCAATTTATCCGATAAAATAGATAAAGCGACTCACTTATTCCAAAAAAATGGTTTTATACGACTTGAAAATATATTCGAGCCATCATTCATAAAGAGCATTACTGACTTTTATAATAAAAATTACCTCTATTCTATAAAAAATTCTAACGCAAAAGACAAACGCCCGTTACACACATTAACGATAGATGGCCCACTAAATTCACCTGAATATTATGCCAACCCTAAGGTCACGCCACTATTAAAAAATCTATTAGGTGATAACTATATTATTGGGTCATTTAGCGGCGTACTGTCTTTTCCCGGCGCACCTGACCAAAGAATACACCGGGATTCAGAGCCGCTTTACAACACTCAAGATAACTATGAAATTGATGTAAAATTACCAGCACATTCAGTTACTTTTTTAGTCCCCTTAGTTGACTGTAACAAACAAACCGGTTGCACTAGAGTATGGCCGGGAAGCCACCTCATCAGCACCAATGAAGCCGCTAAAGAGATAGAAGCTTTCGACCCTGAAGTATCAGTCGGCTCCATACTACTCACTGATTCACGCGTCATTCATCATGGTGCCGCAAACAAATCGGATATTCATCGGCCACTGCTTTATATTACCTATCACCGGCACTGGTTTAGAGATTATTGGGGTTATGAGCACCGCCCACCCATTCACATTAATACAAAACAACTTAATATAGTGCCTAAGGAATACCAACATTTATTTTCATGGACAAAAAATCCTTATAAACGTTGGGAATTTAAACAAGCTTTTTTCAAACTACTGCCAAGTGCTATTCTCAATAAATTCAATATTATTAAAGGTCGTTAACGACTCATCCTTAAAAATGAAAATATTGAAGCCACTATAACGCATCTAACGACAATCTTCTGTTTACAAACACCTCTTTCATATTTTGGAAATAATTAGCCTAGATAATTCTCTGATTAATTAGAGAAAATGCACTTTAACTAGGCTGCTACTGGCCTAATGCACTCTATTAAAACATTATTCCCATAAAACCATTCAAATTGGCACTATTACACATGAAAAAATCAGGCACATTTATTGCTGAACTAAAATTACTTAATATTATTCCCTGAGAAGATATTACTATGCGAATGCCAAAAATACCCTACTCCAGATCCATGATTGAAAAAATTAATGCGATTAGAAATCGAATGTCACCTGAACTTAAATCCGGCGTGAGATTTTCAAACCCCGATATTTTCAAGAATATGTCTGCGTTTTATCACAGCACAGAAGACAAGGTAAGCCAACGTTTAATAGAAGCTCTACTGATAGAGGCAGGTGGCAGGTGGATCGATTTATTAAAAACCGAAGAGCAAAAAACACGGCAAGTGATTAAAGTCTATCGAGGCAATGTAACCCTAGTGGATGCGAGATCACATGTGGGCATTATCGCTGGCAACAATACCAGCGTAGAAGAAAGAAGCTATCAAGAGGAGCGCCAAAGTAAGACATCGGCGGCGTATTGACCCAAAGTCTGACATAGACTGTAGATCAATTGCTTACAGCACCATTACTACCAAAAACAATATGACTCAATATAATATGGCCTAGCACAAAGTTATCTAGTGATAACCTGCCTAGCCTTAGTAAATTACCCGGCAACGAATAGTGCCTTCAATATTCTTCAACTGTTGCAGTGCTATATCACTGTAATCTGCATCGACTTCTACAACTACATAACCCACTTTGTCATTTGTCTGTAGATACTGACCGGCAATGTTAATATTATTTTCAGAGAAAATATTATTAATCGCCGATAATACACCTGGGATATTTTTATGCACATGCAATAGGCGATGCTTGCCCGGATGCTCAGGCAAAGCAACTTCGGGAAAATTAACCGAGCTTGTTGTTGTACCATTGTCAGAATACTTAACTAACTTTTCAGCGACTTCCATACCAATGTTTTCTTGCGCTTCCTGAGTCGAACCACCAACATGAGGGGTGAGAATAGTATTATCAAACTGACGCAATGGACTGATAAATTCTTCGCTATTCCCTTTTGGCTCAACAGGAAAAACATCAATCGCAGCGCCGGATAAATGCTTGCTTTCTAATGCCGCTGCTAAGGCATCGATATCAACAACCGTACCGCGAGCCGCATTAATTAAAATTGCGCCCGGCTTCATTGCGGCAATTTGTTTTACTCCCATCATATCTTTTGTCGATGCACTTTCAGGCACATGTAAAGTCACAACATCTGACATACCCAACAATTCATCCATATCACGTACTTGAGCAGCATTACCCAAAGGCAACTTGGTCACAACATCAAAAAAACGCACCCTCATACCCAAGGACTCAGCCAGCACACTTACCTGACTTCCTATCGATCCATAACCAATGATACCCAGTGTTTTTCCACGTGCTTCGAAAGAACCCACTGCCGATTTCAGCCAACCGCCACGATGACATACCGCATTTTTTTCCGGGATTCCACGTAAGAGCATGATAGCCTCAGCCAAGACAAGCTCAGCAACGGAACGAGTATTAGAATAAGGCGCATTAAACACAACCACACCGTATTCCTGCGCTGCGACTAGATCGACCTGATTGGTACCGATGCAGAAACAACCCACGGCAACCAACTTATTAGCCGCTTCAAAAACACGGCGAGTCAGCTGTGTTCTAGAGCGAATACCAATAAAATGAGTGTTTTTGATTTTCTCTACAAGCTCATCTTCGCTGATAGCTGTCTTCAAATACTCAATATTGGTATAGCCCGCTTCTTTCAGTGTATCGACCGCAGACTGATGTACACCTTCTAAGAGCAAGAAGCGAATTTTACTTTTTTCAAGAGAAATGGAGACCATGGAGGAAGAACCTGAATATCAATAGTTAGATGGCAAAAATAGTTGAATAAGCTGAATAAATAATAATGGGGTAACTAAGAGGCCGCGCATTGTAGCAAAATTGCCCGCTTAAACCTATAGAGTTAGATAGTCTAAAACAGACTTTCTAACGTATGATGGGACAAACACCACGCTGTAAAAGAATAAACAAGGATAGCAATGAATCTAGTTTGGCTTCGCAACGACCTTCGCCTCGCAGATAATCCCGCCCTCTATCACGCCTGCAAGCAAGGCCCTGTGTGCTGCGTCTTTGTTGTCGCGGAAAAGCAATGGCAAAATCATGATGACGCGCCTGCTAAAATAGCCATGATAAAACAACGCTTATCGAGCTTATCTGTAGAACTGGCAGATAAGCGTATCCCACTTAAAGTGCTCACCGTCGATAGCTATCAGAATACCCCCAAGGCCATATTGTCATTATCGAAAAAAATCAAGGCAAGCGACCTTTGGTTCAACCGTGAATATCCTCTCAATGAACAACAACGCGACCACGCGGTTATTGAGCTGCTAGACAGCAATAAGGTGAAAGCGCATACATATCATGGCGATGTTATCCACCCTCCCGGCACAGTAAGAACGCAAACAGATACGATATACCACGTTTTTTCACCCTTCGCGCGACAATGGCGCAAGCAAGTTAACGAAGATCTATTACTTGTCTTACCCAGCCCACGAAAGCAGACAGAAACAGGGATTAAGGGTGATTCGATAGAAAAGTGCTGGAAAACAGATTTCAACTATCGGGACGATTTATGGCCAGTAAACACCAAAGCCATCAACAATAAGCTGAGCAAGTTTATCGCGAATACGGTTATACAATACAAGGAAACACGGGATATCCCGAGCATTTCAGGCACCAGTACACTATCCCCTTTTTTAATGTGCGGTGCACTCAGCGTCCGTCAATGCATTCACGCCGTTCGAGAAAGGACCCCAGACTGGCTGGAAAATACTTGGGTCAACGAATTAATTTGGCGGGAATTTTACCGCCATTTGATCGACACCTACCCTCACCTTTCTCGTTCAGAAAACTTCAAGGCCACTAAAAAACCAATACCTTGGGAAAACAATGCCGATCAATGGCAAGCATGGTGCAATGGCACAACAGGTTATCCAATTGTTGACGCTGCTATGAAGCAACTCCTTAAAACTGGGTGGATGCATAATCGGCTGCGTATGATCGTTGCCGCCTTTCTTACCAAGCTATTATTAGTCGACTGGCGAAAAGGCGAGCAGTTTTTTATGTCACATTTGATTGATGGCGATTACGCTTCTAACAATGGCGGCTGGCAATGGGCGGCCTCTACCGGTGCTGATGCGGCGCCCTATTTTCGTATTTTTAACCCTGAGAGGCAGTCACAACGCTTTGACCCTGAAGGCCTATTTATTAAACGCTTCTTACCTGAGCTGGCTGAATTAGATAAAAAGTCGATTCATAACCCAAGCTCAGCCCAACGGCAGCAATGTGCTTATCCGGAACCAATTATCGATTATAAATTTGCTCGACAACGAGCCCTAGATGGCTACGCAAGCGCGATGGGAAAAAGTAAATAATACACTCTCTAGAGGACATGATCAGCATTAAACTTACCAACTTCAGACCTTAACCATTGAGTAAAATTCTTAACTTTAGGCCGATGAAAGTAGTGTTCGGGCGCACACAGGTAATAGCGATAATCGAGCTTTAGGGTTCGCTCAAATAAACGCACCAAACTGCCGCTGGCAATAAGCTCAGCAACTAAGCTATGACGAACCAAGCCAACACCCTGCCCCGCCAAAAGCCCCTCTACAATATAATGGGAGGCATCATAAGCCATGGAATAAGATGGGCGTTCAACCTTAATTCCCTCTAATTCAAACCACCGCTCCCAAGTCACATCGGGCCCACTATCAACCAGCAACTGGCATCGTGCTAAATCATCTTTGGTTTGAATATTAACCTTCGATTGGTACAAGGGATGGCAAACAGGGTAACAAAAGTCATCCATCAAATCGTCGACTTGTAATTCAGGGTAGTCACCCCGCCCAAAACGAATAGCCAAATCAACTGAGCTATCCACAAAGGACTCTAGGGCATCGGTTGTTTGAAGCATTACTTTCATTTCCGGGTATTGCGCATAAAAATCACCCAAGCGAGGGATCAGCCAGCGAGAGGCAAAGCTGGGAATAACGGTAACGGTAATAGCGTGAGGGTCATTATCATCAAATAAACCGTCAACACCCCGTTGTATACGCTCAAAACCCGTTTTCAAGGCAGGTAAGAGTTTTTGTCCTGCTGGTGTCAGTGCAATTGAACGGTGGTGCCGAGAAAATAATGGCACCCCTACAGCATCTTCTAACAACCTAATTTGCTGACTAACAGCAGCCTGTGTGACAAACAGGTACTCAGCTGCTTTTTTAATGCTGAGATGCTCAGCAGCAACATAGAAATAATAGAGCCCTTTAAAATGCGGAGAAGCCTTCACTTTAGATTATCTTAACTCAAAAAAATATTTGTCGTTTGAGAATATCACAGATTAAAACAATAATTAAACTATCAAAAACGCAAAAGCAGGTGAAAAAATGACTAATATCGCAATACAAACGTGCAATCCACTTAATGTAAGATACCATTCATCCTCAAAAAAGATACAGAATATCTTATCTAAAATAGCACTTTATGGGCATCGCTATCGATCTCGACGACAGCTGGCCCAGCTATCACCAGAGCATATGAAAGATATCGGCATTAGTAGAGAACAAGCACTAGTAGAATCTAAGAAACTATTTTGGAAATAAGCAAACGCTCTAAGAATAGAGAAAAACTATCTAAATGATTACTAGCTAAAACTGAACTTTTATAGAGCTAAAGCCGTCAATAAGGGCATCAATCAATTGAAACCCTATACAGAGGACACACTATGAAAACATCATTCATCACCCTGATTGCTAGTATGGTCATTGCACTATTCTCAATGACAAGTACTGCCGGTGAGCAGTATACGAAACGAGGCTACGCCGTTAGCGGTTACGATACTGTTGCTTATTTCACCGTTGGCGCGCCAACTAAAGGTGACAAAAAAATCAAAACTGAGTGGAATGGCGCTACTTGGCTATTTTCTTCTGAAGAGAATAAACAATTATTTGTAGCAAACCCTGAGAAGTATGCACCCGCTTATGATGGTCATTGTGCATTTGCAGCTGGTATCGGCAAAAAAGTCAGTGCAAAACCCAGCTTATGGAAAATCATTGATGGCCGCTTATTCTTAAACTTCAATAAAGCAGCCAATAATCGCTGGTTAGAAAACCCTGAAAGCTACATTACTGATGGCGATGAAAACTGGAAAGATTTAAGCAAAGAGCCTGCAGCGTAATAA
Organism: Cellvibrionaceae bacterium; assembly: GCA_050633825.1. Classification (GTDB taxonomy): domain Bacteria; phylum Pseudomonadota; class Gammaproteobacteria; order Pseudomonadales; family Cellvibrionaceae; genus CANLBN01. Next base: position 13,986 of record JBOEHG010000058.1, read on the forward strand.
CGATTTAAAGCTGTCAACTCAATAAATAAAAAGGCGCCTATATACAGGCGCCTTTTTGTTATGAACGGTAAGTTTCACTATTTATGAAGAAAAAATAGTCTCCACACCATCCTCTTTACCTAGCAATAAGACATCAGCAGAACGTTGAGCAAATAATCCATTAGTGACAACACCCACGATTTGGTTAATTTGAGACTCCAACTTTACAGGGTCAGTAATTTTCAAATTATGAACATCCAAGATCTCATTGCCATTATCAGTTACCACCCCCGCTCTATATTCAGGGTCTCCACCAAGTTTTACCAACTCCCTTGCCACATAAGACCGCGCCATTGGAATGACCTCAACAGGTAAAGGGAAAGCGCCGAGAACATCGACCCATTTACTGTGATCAGCAATACAAACGAACTCATCGGCACAAGCGGCAACAATCTTTTCCCGTGTCAGTGCGGCACCACCACCTTTGATCAAACATAAGTTAGCATCTGACTCATCGGCCCCATCAACATAAACAATCATGCCATCAACAGCATTCAAATCGTAAACAGGAATATTATGGCTTTTTAAGCGGTCTGCAGTTGCTTGTGAACTCGCAACCGCCCCATCAAAAAGCCCTTTGATATTAGCCAAATAATCAATAAAGAAATTAGCAGTAGAACCTGTACCCACGCCCACTATCGAGCTCGGCTCTAACTTGGGCTGAATATAGTCTATGGCTGCTTTAGCCACTGCCTGCTTTAATTCATCTTGTGTCATATCTCTGATATCCCAGCAAATGTCGTAAAAACAACAACAAAAGTAAACATATGCCTTATAAATAAGGCGCTAAATTAAAACACAATATCTGGTAGTTCTACAGTAATTACAGTACCACATACCATTTTTTTTACTTATTTGAAAAATTCCGAGTAGACCAGCTTTGCGCTACTGTCAAATTTTTTCTTGGCAAAGAAGGTTTTTTTAGGTATAAATTCCGCACTGCAAAAAATAGTTATGCAGTTGATGGCAGGTTAAAGGCGACAAGACACATTAACCTGACATCAAAAAATAATAATAAAGCCGTGTGATAACGGTCAAACATTAGAGGTAAACCATGAAGCCCGATGTACTAACAATCACTGCTTTAGTGTTTGTTATTGGTGTGCTGGTCAGCAGTATGGGAATTACCGATGGATTGGATAGCAAGCGCGATGTACCGCCCCCGGCCTTACACCAGGGGATTGCTATACGTTAGCTAATAAAAGGCGTATCAGCAATTAGTAAACAAACAATTAGTAAAAAGCATAGTAGAAATAGCTCCACATTCGACGGCGCTTTGGCGCCGAAGATTGCTCCGCACCAAACAAGCACAAACCATTAAACGCTAATCACATCATCCAAAGCGACATCCCAGCTCTGAGGCTGAATGCTGTCGACATATTGAAGCTGATGTGCAACACCCAGCAAATAAGGCTTTCCAACTTCTGCCTGATGAAAGGCAAAAGCACGATCATAATAACCGCCCCCCATACCAATGCGGTTGGCCTGCCGATCAAAAGCCACCAAGGGAACAATAACCAAGTCGAGCTTCTGTGGAGCAATAATAGCCTTTGAAGCAGGTTCCAGTATCTTATAGCGATTACTTACTAACTCTGTACCCGCTTGATAAAGGGAGAAGCTCATAGAAATGCCTTCCGACAATACGGGTAAATAGCATCTTTTGCCATCTCGCCATGCACGTCTAATCAGTGGTCGACAATCAAGCTCGCCATCATTGGGCAAATACAATGCAATAGATTTACTACAACGGTAAGCAGGGCAAGAAACAATAACATCAACCAATTGCTGAGCAGCCTTTATTTGCTTGCCCAAACCAAGTTGTCGGCGACGCTGGCGAATATATTGGCGCAAATTATCAGTAGTCATCACGATAATAATGAACGAAGATTAAAAAAAGAGAATAACCAAGAAAGATCAGAAGGAACAGAAAAAATCCCGAAGTGCCGCTGTCAAATTGGCCTTGAACCGTGAAGTTCAAGGGGGTGGTTTCTGACCTGCATCAGGCTTTCCGTCATGCGGACATGCACACCAACAGACACGAGAAACCTCCTGGGGAGGAATTATCGGCTCAAGGACATACTGACTGGCATGCACCTCAGGAGTTATAAATAGTATAGCCCAGACAAGGGCAAGAGAACCACAACGATAGACTTTTTTTGAGATGATTACGCTATAGGAAACAACAAAATAGTGATCAGAGACTCATAAGGTCAAGAATCAGCTTAAAACTCGATCAATACGCCGATGCAAATCAGTCAGTAATTCTTGATCGGCACTGTAATCACTACCGTCGCTTTGCAACAGCTCATTAGAAAGGTTAAGAGCAGCCATAACTGCAATTCGCTCAACACCAATAACGTTACCCGACTGACGAATATCTCGCATGCGCCGATCAAGCTCAGAAGCTGCTCGCAACAACGCATCGCGCTCCTCTGGTGGGCATGCTACCTGGTAATCTTTACCCAGAATATGTACAACGACCGTTTCTGTGGACATAAATGATTCCTGTTTAACCCGTACTCTGCTGAAGCTTTTTCAAGTGACCAATCATGGCTTCGACACGTGTACGCGCCAACTCATTCTTTTCGACCAATCTTTCACGCTCCTGCAACCATTGCTGCTCACGCAATTTTAATTCATCCCGGTCTGCATTGAGCTGCTCGCAATGACGAATCAGTTGGTCAACTTTATTGTAGAGTTCTTCAATTGTGTATTCTGACATATCTGCAATTAAACGCTTATCTTATAGAAGAAGCAAGCCACAAGTGCTGCAGCCTGATCGGTTATGAGATCAATATCACTAGTTTATCATTTTTGACAAAAAAACAATCCCTCAATATCCTCTCAGCCCTCTCAAAACCACATAGAAAAATAAAAAGGCACTTAACTCAATAATACTTTTTGCCAATTACCAACCTCATCACCCATGACATGAAAAGGGGGGTTGAGGATACTCTCCTTCTGGTTATAGCGCAGCGGTTTCAAGCCATGATCAACGACATAGCCGCCAGCAGCTTCGACAACCGCTTGTGCGGCTGCAGTATCCCATTCTGAAGTTAAACCAAAACGAGGATAGAGGTCCGCCTGCCCTTCAGCCACCAAACATATCTTTAATGAGCTACCCACTGACCGACTCTCGACAGACGCCAGTTTCTTCTCTATATGCGCACAAAGGGCATCGACCTCAGCCGCACCATGGCGACGACTGGCAACAATATTAATGGGCAAATCATTATCAATACGACTCGCCAAGGAGCGGACAGTAATTGCCTGAGCTTTTCCTCTCTCTACCTTACGGGCCCCATACCCTTGCAATCCAGTATAAACTACCTCTGTCACAGGGACATAAACAACACCCAACACCGGTATTCCAGATTGAATAAGTGCAATATTCACGGTGAACTCATCGTTGCGATTGATAAATTCTTTGGTTCCATCGAGCGGGTCAACCAACCAATAGCGGGACCAATGCTGTCGGACGGTAAAATCCGGTAACTCCGTTTCTTCTGTTAGTATAGGGATACTCGTGTCAATCGCCGATAAACCATCGATAATAGATCGGTTTGCAGCTAAATCAGCCTCTGTTAAAGGCGAGCTATCGGACTTTATCGTAATATTAAAATCACTCTTACGATTGTAAACAGACAATATTTTATCACTCGCTAATTTTGCTACCATAACCACTTGCTGCAACAAATCGTCGTTAATATCCAATGACGTTCAACCTTATAATCAATAGAGTTAGTTAAATTAAAGCGGTATTATACACATTGCATTATTGCCCTCTTGGTATATTGAGTATTTATGATTAACTGGAAAAATATCGATACCGTTTTGCTGGATATGGACGGTACGTTACTAGACTTACATTATGACAATCATTTCTGGATGACACATTTACCTGCACGTTATGCTGACATACATAACATCTCAGCTGAGGAGTCAGAGCGAAAATTACACGAGCATATTTTATCGCTGGAAGGAACACTAAATTGGTATTGTCTGGATTATTGGTCAGAGAGTTTAGGCATTGATATTCCCGCACTCAAACGCGAAACCAAAGATAAAATTAAAGAACGTCCTCATGTCGATACATTTTTAAGCGCATTAAAAAATAACAACAAACATATTTATTTAGTCACCAATTCCCACCCAGCAGGAATCGATATAAAACTAGCCGAAACAAATATAGCGCCTTACTTTACAGAGATTATTTCTTCTCACCAATTCAAACATCCAAAAGAGCAACAAGCCTTTTGGCAATCACTCTCCTCTTACATTGATTTTGACCCCAAGCGCACATTATTTATTGATGATAATATTACTGTACTCAATGCAGCCGTTGACTTTGGCATTAAACACATTCTTGGCATTCATCAACCGGACAGTCAAAAACAACGCTTATTAAGTGATGTCCCCGCTATCCACCACTTTGATGAAATCATGATCGGGCTGAATCCGTAGAACTAAGAGTTAAGAATCAAAAATCCAGAACTAAGCAATTATAAAACTATGGAAAAAGTACGCATCGATAAATGGCTATGGGCCGCTCGTTTTTTTAAGACACGTAATTTAGCAAAACAAGCTATTGAGGGTGGCAAAGTCCAATGTGGTGGGCAAAAAGTCAAAGCCAGCAAGGAAATCACCGTCAATACCCGATTATCTATTCGTCAAGGCTTTGATATAAAAGAAGTCAATGTCATCGCTCTTTCTGAGCAACGCCGTGGCGCACCAGAAGCCGCATTACTTTATCAAGAAACAGAAGCAAGCCGGCAACAACGCGAGACCAACAGTGTCCAACGCAAAAATATGAATATTGGCATTCAAACGGAAGGGCGACCCTCAAAGAAACAGCGGCGTCAAATACACCGTTTTCGAGACCTATTGGACGATTAAAAACAGAACTCATAATAATAAATTGAAATGCTATGGCCGTCTTCTATACTTAGTGCAGCGTCTCAAGAATAGATACCTTCTTATGATCTCACTATGCTATGTCAGCTCCTCTACAAAACCGCCCTCAGATAACGAACTGGTTGATCTATTAAAAGCCTGCCATCAATCGAATTCAAAATTAGATATTACCGGCTTACTTCTATATAACGGAATAGGTACTTACTTGCAGGCTTTAGAAGGAGATGAAATAAGCGTGCGAGAGCTTTACGACAAGATCAAAAAAGATCCCAGACACGAGCGAGTCCATAAAATCGGTGAAAAGCAGATCGAAAATCGCAGCTTTCCTGAGTGGAAAATGGGCTTCAGAAACACCAGCAAACTACCCACCGACACACTCACTGGGTTCTCTCAGTTTATGAATAAAGAGGATGCCGCCAACTATCTTTCCGAGAACACCAGCTTCGCCTATGAGATGCTATCCCATTTCAGAAACAAATCTAACGAATTACTATTTTAATACCAGATTGAATTTTATTATGTTATCAAAATTAAAAATATCTCAAAAAATTTATCTTTCTAGCTTTATCCAATTGGCGCTTATTGCACTTGTTGGCTTTATTGGCATTAGTCAAATGGCTAAAATTGGTTTGGAAATTGTTGATATAGCAGAAGAAGATATACCTCTCATAAGACAATTAACCAAACTGACTGAACATCAGTTACAGGAAGTTATTTTATTCGAGCGTGCCTTATACAAATCATCATTAGTTAAATTAAACACTCCCGGCGCAAAGGAAGAATTTATCGCAGTCAAAAATGAAGCCGACAAATTGGCCAAAAAAATCGGTGCCGAAATAATAGAAATTGAGAACTTTATAGAAGAAGGGATAGGAAAACTACACTCCGAAGCAGCAAAGAAAGAATATAAACATTTATTAGAGCAACTAAAAATCATAGAAAAGGATTATGATAAGGTTTCAAAACTATCTCATTCAACACTTGAACATGCGCTTACAGAAAACCCTGAAAAGCTTGCAAAAAAAGTCAAAAACATAGAAAAACTTCAAGATCAATTAGATACCAGTTTAATTGCCATTTTGGATGAGATACAAAATTTTACGTTGGAAGCCGCATTGACTGCCGAACACGATGAAAAAACTGGCCTCAATCAAATTATCATCGCTTTTGTTTTTGCTTTAGCACTTTCATTAATTACTCCTTTTGTCATCGGACGCTCAATTACTCAGCCTATTAAAAACCTCAATCATAGATTAAAAGAAGTTGCCAGCGGCGATGGCGATTTAACGGCCAAACTGGATGAGTCTGCAAAAGATGAAACCGGTGAAGTTGCCGCATCATTTAATATGTTTATGAAGAAACTGCGAAAAATTATTGGCAGCGTTAACACTTCAGCCGACGTTCTTGGCACTTCATCTGAAACTGCACTAACGGTAATGGAAGAAACTGTCACAAATGTACAAAATCAATATTCTGAAACAGAGATTGTGGCCAATGCTGTGAGTGAAATGAGTACAACCATTCAAAGCGTAGCGCAAAGCACATCGGATGCTTCTGTCGCAGCAGAAAGCGTTAAACAACGCGTCGACGAAGGGAAAACTGCCGCAGTAGAAACACGAACCATAGTTGAAGAGTTAGCCTGTGAAATGAATGACGCCTCCACTGTCATTGAGGCGCTGGCATCCGAAACAGAAAATATTGGTAGTGTTCTGGATGCTATTAGAGGTATAGCAGAGCAAACCAACTTACTGGCTTTAAATGCAGCAATTGAGGCTGCTCGAGCTGGTGATACCGGAAGAGGTTTTGCTGTGGTTGCCGATGAAGTGCGGTCATTAGCGCAGCGAACTCAAACGTCGACAGGCGACATACAGGAACTAGTGGAAGGGCTGCAAAAAGAAGCCAGTAATGCAGTTGCAACCATGCGCAAAGGTAGCGAACGCACTGATATGTGTTTACAAAAAAGTGCTGATACAGCTAACGCTTTTGCCGATGCCAGTGAGGCAGTCAATGAAATATCCGATTTAAATATGCAAATAGCAACAGCCGCTGAAGAGCAATCCGTTGTTGCAGCTCAAATCAATGACAGCCTACTTAATATTAAAAACATTGCAGAAGTCACCACTGAAGGCGCTAACAAGACGTCAGCCGCCAACAAAAATATTGCCTCAAAACTGATCGAACTGCACACTAATTTAAATCAGTTTAAAACATAAAGCAGAAAAGCTTAAACCAGAACACTAACGCCGAGATAAAATCTCTACCCAAGCACGATCTGCTTCTGCTTTATAATCTTGATAATTTCCGTTCAGCCAACGCTTTGCACCACGAGGGGCATAAAACAAATACAGCTGCTTATCAAAAATAGCCCAATATTTTCCGTTGGTTTTTATTAATCCTTCTCCAAGGCTAAGGGCATTTGCACAATGGCCATTATAAGCAGGTGCATATTTTTCAGGGTCGGCTGCAAATAATTGGCTATCCTTCTCTGAAATAAAACGCCACTTGACACCTTTCCACTCCACCACATACTCTCCATCACCTTTTTTCGCCTTATCGCCAAGTGTAAGACTATGATAGGCCGTTGTATCATGCCCTCCAATAGCCGTGGAGGTATACGAACTAGCGCTTACAGGCTCATTAGCGCTGAGTGACTGGTTTATAAATAATGTCAGCAAAACAATAATAGGGGTAAATTTCACAGGGCAATCCTCATCAGTAACTCGATTTAATAAACAATCTAACTCAATAAATATGAATGTATACTCTAGACCACATGGTCATAAATTGGTTTCTCACATAGAATACGCACCCTTGACCCAACCCTTTACTCTTAAAACTACACAACACCTTTATGCCTGCTGATAACGACTTACTACATCGCTTTGTTTTTGATAATACGGATATTCGTGGAGAGATTGTCACTCTTCAAGATAGTATCAATGAACTCTTTGCCCGCCAATCCTACCCTCTGTTCATTCAATCACTGATGGGGGAATTTATTAGTGCTGCTGCTTTGCTCGCAAGTACCCTCAAATTTGATGGTCTGCTAACACTGCAAGCTCGCGGGGATGGACCAGTGCCATTGATTATGGCAGAAGTTGATCACAACAAACGGCTACGCGGCATTGTAAAGATAAGCGACCCGGATCAACCACTACTTGAAGACAACTTACCGATGCTGATTGGCAAAGGGGGGGTTCTATCCATCACCATAGATCCAGACCAAGGCAACCGCTACCAAGGCATTGTTCCCTTAGACGCTCCCTCTCTGGCAGACTGCCTCGAACATTACTTTGAACAATCAGAGCAACTACCCACTCGGATTTGGCTAACAAGTGACGGCAATACCGCCAGCGGTTTGCTGTTACAGCGACTACCACAACAACTGGCCAGCGAATCAAGCAATGCTGAGGCTTGGGAGAATAGGGTCCAACTCGCCAATACAACCACCTCCGAGGAGTTACTCACACTGGATCACCAGCATTTGCTCACGCGTCTTTTTCATGAAGAGGGGGTTCGTTTTTATGATCCTATTGAGTTTGCGTTCGGATGTAGCTGCTCAAAACAAAGGAGTAGCCACGCGCTTCAACAGCTGGGGCACGAAGATGCGGAGCAATTAGCCCGCGAACAGGGGATTATCACCATAGATTGCCAATTTTGCGGCTTTCAATACACGTATAATCAAGAGGATATTTCGGCTATTTTCGCACCGAAAACCCGTCATTAATTAATGACTTAGGCCCCATATAACATTAATTATAGGGGCCAAACGATAAAAAAACCTTATTTATCTGCTCAAAAAACGATCGTTCGGGCTTCGCTTCCGCGATTGATTCTGACATAATAGCCGACCCTTAGGCGGGACTGGCCGTGCCGGCCACTCAAAATCACTTAAATTAAAAATAAGTCATGCCCACGTTATACCTTACGGCATGGCTCGACACATAGGATCACCACATGACACAGGTTGCCGAAGATACATCTGTAACGACATTCACAGACCTCAGTGCCAATGAACTGATTGAACATGCCCTCAAACGTGGCGAGGGCAAATTGTCTCACACAGGCGCACTCGTTGCAGAAACAGGCGCTCGCACAGGTCGTTCACCTGCAGATCGTTTTGTTGTTGAAGAACCTTCAACGGCAGATGCCATCGATTGGGGTGCGGTTAATCGCCCATTCCCTGCTGACAAATTTGATGCACTATGGGATCGCGTTGACGAGCACCTATCGGAAGTAGACAACTTTATAGGCCATTACCATGTGGGCCAAGACAGCGATCACTATCTTGCGGTTACTGTTCGTACAGAAACGGCTTGGCACAGTCTTTTTGCTTACAACATGTTTATTCGTACGGATGATTACAATCCAAAAGGCAAAGAAGAATGGAGCATCATGCACGCGGCAAACTTCGCTTGCGAGCCCGAGCGTGACGGCACTAACTCAGAAGGCATTGTCTGCATTAACTTCGGCCAGCGCAAGATTTTGATCGCAGGCATGAAATACGCCGGCGAAATGAAGAAGTCGATGTTTTCTGTTCAAAACTTCTTACTCCCTGAAAAAGATGTAATGCCTATGCACTGCTCGGCAAACGTAGGCAAAGACGGCGATACTTGTTTGTTCTTTGGCCTTTCAGGCACAGGTAAAACTACGCTGTCTGCAGATCCAGAGCGCTACTTAATCGGTGATGACGAGCATGGCTGGGCTAAAGGTTCAGTATTCAATATTGAAGGCGGTTGTTACGCAAAAACAATCGATCTAAGCCAGAAGAATGAACCCGTTATTTGGGACGCTATTCGTAAAGGCGCAATTGTTGAGAACGTCGTTCACAACGAAGGTGGTGAGCCAGACTATACCGACACTAGCTTGACGGAAAATGGTCGCTGCTCATACCCTCTAGAGCATGTTGAAATGCGCCAACTAGAAAATCGTGCAGGCGAACCTAAGAATGTTATCTTTTTAACCTGTGATGTTTCAGGCGTACTACCACCTGTTGCTGTACTAAGTAAAGAAGCGGCGGCTTATCACTTCCTATCCGGCTACACAGCTCGCGTTGGCTCAACTGAGCTTGGCGCAGAAGCGGGTATCCACCCTGCCTTCTCTACCTGTTTTGGCGCTCCGTTTATGCCTCGCCCCGCTCGCGAATATGGCGATCTATTAATGAAACGCATTGAAGACTTCGACGCTAAAGTTTACCTAGTGAATACAGGTTGGACTGGCGGTTCTGGCGGCGCCAATGGTAAAGGCTCTCGCTTCCCAATCCCTGTAACCCGCGCTGTAGTTGCTGCCATCCAAAATGGTGCGCTTGAAGGTGCTGCAACCGAACACCTAGATATTCTCAATCTGGATATTCCTAAAGAGATCCCTGGTGTTGATAGTCAATTTGTAAACCCTCGCGAAGCATGGTCAGATCAAGCAGACTACGATGCCCAAGCACAAAAACTAGCGGGCCTTTTTGCTGAAAATATCAAGAAGTTTGATGTCAGTGATGAAGTTTCTGCAGCTGGGCCTCAAGCCTAATTCTGCATTAGTATCTAAAGGCCGCTTTTGCGGCCTTTTTTTCGTCTACTATTTTTATCTACGCACTATATGTTTTAATAAGCAAAAAACGACAAATGCAAAAAATGAAACCTACTTCCGAAAATAAAAATGCTCAAGCGATATCCTCTCAATTAAATCTTGAGACAGCACAAGTTGACTGGTCAGAACTAGAGCGCTTTTTTGCAGCTGGAATGCTTGTACATATTGACGCCTCGTTAGATTTAATTGATGTGGCTGTTGAAATCTCTCAAGATAATAAGTCTTTTGTAGAAAAGCATATGAATGCAGGCACTGTAAAACCAGTAGAGGATTCGCAAGCAATACAGTGGCAGCAAAATCAAACCCGTTTGTGGGCCGTTGTTATTAAGCCTTGGGTATTTGTACAAGAAAAGTAAAATAGATAAATCATCAAGAAAATCAAAAATTGTGTGAATATTAATAATATTATTATTACAAAAGCCGATCTACCTGACGTAGAAGAAATTACGCAATTATGGTCTGCCATCGATCAATACGCATCGCCCAGACCTTTTGGCGGCGACAAGACCGATATTAAAATAGCTCGCACTCGAGAAATGATTAAGCATGCGATTAACACACAGCTTGCTTGCGTACTTAAAGCAACATTAGACAAGCGTATTATAGGGACCATTTCTGGTCATATTTTTGAAAGGCCAACAGCTAAACTATCATCTATTGGTGTTATTTATAGCTTATGGGTGGAGAATGATTACCGTAATAATGGTATTGGTAAATCACTACTGGCTTCGATAGAAAAGTCCTTACACTTAATGGGGGCTGATGCTCTACAAGTCGGTTGGGATACACCCAATACTTATGCCGGTGACTGGTGGCAAAAACAGGGCTATACACCTTATGAAACAATTGCCAGCAAAATAATTAATTCTTAATCAACGCAAGAGAAGATAGACTTATGAAAAAACTACTTTCTATATTCGCTATTACACTCTCCGCTACCGCATGCACTTGGGTAAACGAAAACAAAGCTGGTCAAACGGTCTCCATTACAACGCTAAACCAAGTGAGTAACTGCCAAAAAATAGGCAACATCAGCACCGAAGTAAAACATAAAATTGGTTTTATAAAGCGCGGAGAGAAAAAGATACTGGAAGAACTGCAAGTATTAGCGCGAAATGAAGCGATTAAGCTAGGGGCAAATACACTAGTTGCTGAGAGTGCCCCCATTGAAGGAAAACAACAATATCAGGCGTTTGTTTGTCCAAAATAAGCAAGCGGGGATAGAGCCTTACTGATTCTTTACTCAACGGACCAAAGAACCAGTAAAGCTGATAGACTTAAGCAGTTTGCTTCATCAATACAAGTTTAGTTTCTTGCGGTTTTTCACGCTGCTTTTTAAGTAAACTAAACTTCTGCTGCATTTGAGCATGCTTAATAGCTGCTTGCATTGCGCGCTCAAAATCAAACACGTCCAATGGTGTTTGAAGATAACGGAACACAAGGCCGTTATTCACCATTTCAGCAACAGCATCAAGATTGCGAGAATCAGTTACCGCTAGAATACAAATATCATTATAGAGTCGCTTTAGCGCGTTCAGTTCTGCCGTACTCTTTTCCGGACAGGCTGAAACACCCACAACCACAACACCAATATCAGAATGAATTGTTAATGCTGCCCTTGCCTGAACAAAAGAGCTAACTGGGTGAACATTGAAACCCAGCTCTTTACTGATAGCATGAACGGAATTGCGGACTTGCTGATCGCGCTCGACCAAAACAATGGATGCTTTGTTTTTATTTGCCGCAGGTGAGGCAACAACATTACCACCTGAACTAACAGCTTCAGACGAACGCTTTTTAGAATTCATATATAGCATTGTCGAGCGAGAAAAAATCCGATCAGGAGAATCTTGAACATCATGCCCCAGAGCAATCTTTTTAGTACGCTGCGTTAAGATGTGATGCTTAACGGCAGACAACATCACTCTCCTAAAACCATGTATGTCTGCCAAGCGATGGAGGTGACGGAAAGCTCGGCCATTATTAACTAAATTAACGGCCTGCCCAATGCTTGAAGTATTTGCCATCGCAACAATAGTTAAGTCGTCTCGGTAGCGCCTCATGACTCTCAAAGCAACATCTGTTTTCTTAGCGTCTTCAGCAACACCCCACATAACCAAACCGATATCAGGTCGTAAAGCCAAAATACGAATCGCCTGCTCAAATGCATTAACAGCGTAAATGGTAATTTTTAAATGTGCACCCAACTTGCGTACTTGTGCCCTAACACGCTCATCTTTATCAAACAAAATAATTGATACACTTTTTCCAGCATTCGCTCTCGACCTTGTTTTTAGGGAGTGATTAACCGGTAAAGTCTCTATTACTCGCTCTCGCACAGCAGGCATTTTTTGAATAGCGGGTTTTGTCACTGAAGAAACGGGCTTTGTTGAAGGGTAAATAACTGAACCCGCTTCTATAGTATTATTTTGAACATGTGCCGCCATTTTGACAGAGGCATCAACAGCACGCTCAACCAAGGCCTTCATAGAATTTAAGTTCCACGGCTTACCAACGTAACCAAAAATTTTACCTTTAGCCACAGCGTCAGATAAGGCTGCCTTATCGAATGAGCCTGTTAAGAGAATACGAATAACTTCAGGGTGTTTCTTTTGTACTTTTCCTAATAGCTCGGTACCGCTAGTGACCGGCATACGATCATCACTAATAAGCACATCAATTGCGTGACGAGATAAAACACGTAGTGCGTCAATTGCATTACTACAGGTGTAGACATCATAGTCTTTTTTAAAAATACCATTTAGGGCCCGTAATACTCGCTCTTCATCATCTACTACTAACAGCTTGTAGCGTCGAGCCATACTCTTACCCTCTTACTTTTCACACGTTATTTAAAAACAAGTAGGTTACGTTTTAACCAAGGGGAAATTTAGCAGGTTATGGAATAAGTTTATTGATCTAATTAGCACTTTTAAAAATATTATTGTTTGAAATAGTACAAAATGAGGAAGGATTAACAGTTTATTAAGATCATTCTATGCTTTGACACGTTTAGCATCATAAAAAGGCCTTCAGCATCTGTCACCTAAAATTACTTTAGGCTATATCTTGAAGGATTTCCTTGAGTTTTTGCATACCTGACTTAGTGATCATTTCATCACTCTCGTCTCGATAACGGTCACTTAAGGCACCCACTTTTTGCAACATCCGGTGACGCTTAATACCCGCAACCACAGCATTATCAAACTCTATTGGATTGATTGGTTTTTGCAAGTAGCGAAAAACCTTACCTTCGTTAATCAAGCGAATAGCAACCGAAGCATCGCTCACTTCCGCTAACGCAAGCACACTTAAGTCAGGGCAATATTGCTTAAACAAACGAAGCGCTTCCAACGTTTCCTTTAAGTCTGTTGAGATGCCAATAATTGCAACACCTATATCCGGGCAAACCCCAAAAGTATTGACTGCCTGAACATATGAGCTCGCACTGTAGATTTCAAAGCCAAAGCGTTTAGATATAGCACGTATAGAATTCCGAACACGCTGATCCTTTTCCATTAGCAAGACTGCTGTTTTTTTATGGTTAACAAGCGCCTTCTTACTAACATCACCCACTGTCAACGTGAGATTCTCTGTCAGCTTTAAAGGCTTAGCCTTAATTACTGGCAAAGTGGATACAACTACATTATCCAAGATCCGCTTAGCGGCTGGAGGCTCATCTATAGGATCTGCTTGGGCTTGAATGGGTCTAGGCGCTATTTCGGTCTCAGTCTCAGTCTCAGTAAGAATAGTTTTGTAGGATTCCATTTGAGAAGCCTTTACCGCTCGACGAATAACCGTCTTGATTTCGTCAACACACCAAGGTTTATTAATGATGTCAAAAATATCGCCAGCATTTAAATCTTTGAAGAAGTATTTTTTATCTAGGGGCTTAACGAGTAATAGGCGGACAATATGAGGATATTGCTGTTGAATGAGCTGCAGTAAATCCCTACCCTTCATTCCAGGTAATTGTTGGTCGGTAACGACGATATCAATGGGTTGATAAGAGAGAATATCTAAAGCGTCAAATTCACTATTGGCGAAATATACATCATAATCGCGACGAAATATTGAACTTAAGGAACGTAGTATTTTTTCTTCATTATCAACAAACAATAGGCTATATCGCTTGCCCATAAATTCTATTTTTCACTCTCACTGGTATTTAAACAAAAGAAACAGCCAGCATCTTATAATGATGCCATGCAAAAAAGCAACGATCAGCAACCCTCGATTGATATTCTTATTATAAGGGCGACTATACGCTGCTAAAAATAATAACTCTAAGCGCTCATAACACTGACAACCATTGCAGCAGAATGCCCATACCATTTCAGAGGGACCACAAAGGAATGCGCACCATTAGTCAGCTCCAATGCGCGAGCATTACCATGAATAACTTGTGGCACAGAGATAACAAAATGACTGCCCAAACTTTTACGCGAATTCCCTGAAAGAGTATTCGCTATTTCACCAATCGTATCTTCAAGCAAACCGACACTAAAATTATTCTGCCCATGAGCCATAATAACCTGCTCCAAAAAACCTTTTGGTGCAGTAAAGTAAATACAGCCTCGGTAAGCACCGCTAATAGAAATGATGCCAGTAAAATCAGATAAAATTCGAGTAATATTATCCGTTAAATAAGGTGTCTCTATAACTAACTTTTCATCCGAACGTTTTGA
Organism: Cellvibrionaceae bacterium; assembly: GCA_050633825.1. Lineage (GTDB taxonomy): Bacteria > Pseudomonadota > Gammaproteobacteria > Pseudomonadales > Cellvibrionaceae > CANLBN01. The sequence continues at coordinate 29,207 of JBOEHG010000058.1, forward strand.
AAAATAATTCTCCACACACTGAATAAAAATTTCTATTTCAGCTTCGACCATTTTATACCCTCAATCCTCAAGCATGATTTCAATGGCGTTCTTTAGCTCATCGTCAGTAAAGGGTTTATCAAGAAAACCTTGAGCCCCTAACTTTAATGCATTAATACACGTCGCATTATCTGATAAAGCAGAAATTACTAAAATTTTTAAATCAGGATTAATCTCCATCATCTCAGTAATACATTTAATACCATCCATTTGTGGCATTGTTAAATCCATTGTAATAATATCAGGCTGAATGACTTTAACCTTATCCAAAGCATCCTGACCATTTTTTGCTAAATGAATTCCACTAAATACCTTTTTAAAACACTGTCGTATCTGCGTACGTATTATCTCTGAATCATCTACAATTAAAATTGTTTTCATAAGTCTCTAATTTATTTGAATTTAATGTACAGGCTCAGCAATGTACTGATCGGAATTCTTTGATTCTGTTATCTGCTCTTGCTCTGGCAAGGTTATTTTCAATATAAACCCTTTACCAAAAGAACTAGCCGCATTAATTTTACCATTTAGAGATCTCACTTTATCAATGACAAGCGGCAAACCTACTCCACGCCCTGCATCCAAATTAGCTTCTCCCGCCATAGAGAAACCATGTTTAAATACAATTTTCAATAAATCCCGTTCGGTCAACTGCTCAGCCTCTTCCTGAGAAACAATATTGTTTTCTACCGCTTTAGTTTTGATTGTTTCATAATTAATACCTTGGCCATCATCCTTATAAGTAAAAACGTAACCTTCCAACTCAGAATGCTTCATCGATATAGTGATTTGGCCTTCTTTAATTTTTGCATGCTCGCGTCGAACAAAACGTTCCTCAATACCATGAACCATCGAATTACGTATTAACTGAGTTGATATATCTTTAAAGACTGAATGATATTCTTCAGGAAGATCGAGTCTAAATCCTTGAAAATGGACCTCAACATCTTTTTCATACTTATCTGCCAATCTTTCAGCAAGACTACGTAACTGATTCCAATCATTAAGCTCTTTTTGATCTTCATTAGCTGTACTATCAACACCCATTCCTGTCGCAGCGCCACTATCAAACCCAGCACTGCCAAAGGAGCTAATTTTATCGAGCAACACATGGATAACATGGCAATTTTTAAATAGCTCTTCCAAAGCCAATGTAACGGGTAAAAATTCGTTACCGCTAAGTTCGTTGGTTTGCTGACGCATCTTAACCAAGAGCTCTTCAAATTCATGGCATTCACCGGAGAACAACTCAAAGTTAATCGCCGATGCATCACCTTTAACTTTATGAATAATTTCAAAAATAGTATTGACCTTTGATTTATAGGTCGACATATCAGATCCGGGCTGCTCAAGAATATCATTAATTTTATTTAACGATATATCAGCCTCAGTCAAAAACTTACGCATTTTATCAGAGGGAATATAAAGAATTTCCGCAAGCAAATTAACTTGTTGATTTTTCTCTTCTTTGATCTTTTCAAGCTCAGCTTTTAAGAGTGTTTCTTGCGTTACATCTTTTGCGGTTACTAATAAATTAGTAATTTCCTCATCATCCATTACACGCTTAAACGTCAAACTCAAATATTTTGATTCTAACTGTCCATCTCTATTTTCAACACTGGTTTGAACAAGCTTCAACGGGTTTCGCGTTTGAACCAACTCTTCCTTTACACGAGCCGTAAAGAGCAAATCAATATAATCCTTTGCTAGCTCTGCAACATCAAGAGGTACCGCATCACTTAAGTAACGTATAAAACTGGCGCCCGAGAGGTTATCTTTCTGTAATATCTCATCGAGATTAGATGATTGCTGCTTACCAATGGTGTATTCGCTATCAATAAGGAATAAACCATCGTTAACTGAACTTAAAATATTGTCATTCTCTTGTCTTGCTTCATCCAAGGGTTTAGATATCGCACGGCTCATAAAATAAACAATAAAGAAGCAAGCCAATGCGGTTGCAAGAATAGCCAGAATCGCATTATTACGAGCGGCTACCGGTGCAGCAAAGGCTTCACTATGGTCTTGCTGGATAACCAAGGTCCAATCTAGCCCTACGGAAGTCTTATAAGCAATTTTTTTACCATCTTGCTCATAAGAAATTAATTCATCAGTCTTATCCGACAAAATCGCTGGATGGTTACTCATGTCTTCCAACTGACCGCTCAATGTTTTGTCATTACCGCCATAGGCTATCAACTTATTTGTACGATCAACGAGGAAAGCGAAGCCTGTTTTACCGACCTTCAAGTCGGTTACATTGGTTGAAATATCTTGCAAGAAGGCACACTGGTGAAACACACCAACAATAGCCTCTTCACCATTAATAGGAACACTGAAACAAAGCACTGGCTTACCATAGGTTTTACCTACAAGTACCTGTTGCCCAACAGGCTTGCCTGACATGGGCTCCTGAAAATAAATACGATTTGAATAGTTTTTCAAAGACTTGCTATCACTACGCGCAATGGCCCAGCCATCAGCACCATCAACCCGCGCAGCATAAATAGCTTCAGAATTCTCCTCCACCCGCTCGAGAATAGGCTTGATAGCAGTAGCATCTAAAGCAACAACCTCTTCAAACTGGCTAACCAAGTTAGAAACGTAAACATTCCGATCAATCCAACTATTAATGCTCGAACCAATTGATTCGGCAGCACCAATCAAATTACTTTCGGCAAACTCCTCGCCTTGCTTCTGTGAATTATAAGTAAGATACAAAAGCGCAAGAATGGGAATAATAGGCACGATAACAAACGAAAAGAACATCTTACTGAAGATACTAGGCGTCTTACGTGCAAGATTCTTAACGGAGTTTATTTTTTTCATACAACACCTTTTTAATTATTACGTATACCGCTAATGCCAAGCAATGGCCAAATTGAATATGCTAAACGTGAAATGTAGATATCGAAGGAGCACAGCAAATAATGAACGTCCGCAAAAAAGTAAATAACGCTCACCCAAAAACAAATTAATGGTACAGCAATACCAATATATCCGGCTTAAAATTTGGCGCGATCGAGAATGTTAAGGTGTATTTTTTACAGTTTTGTGACGGCTGTCACAATAATAACTATTCCAATATTTTCATTGCTTACAAGGGCAAAAAATTGCCAAACATATTCATATAAAGCGCCCTATCCGAAAACGCCAAGACAATTCAAAAGACTATTATAAATGTTTCTATCTAACATTTAGTCAAAATATTTTTAACTATTTATTAGGCAATGATCAACATTTGACAAGTTTCACATTTTTCATCTTTGTTTAAATTTTAACGCACAATTAACAATCAATTAATAAAAAAATGTGGATAAATGTGATAGTGTCAAAGTCATATTAAGGCTGCGGCCTCAGAACACACACAAATGTTTATTTGTGTGCCACCTCAAATATTATCTATTTCGAGAATGAAATTATGGCACGTATTCATATCACTTTCCCCTTACATGCACATACTGTTGAGAGACTTGGTTTAAAAGAAGATCAAATAACCGAGTTAGATAAAGTGTCTATTTTTTATCAACCGGAAATAGGACAGAAACAAGATTGGCGCAAAGTCGGAAATGTTATGTACAGCGCTATGGAACAGAGCATTATTAATTTCAGGCCCGATGTGATTGTTATTGGCAACAATAGAGTACCGGAATCAGTACTACATAATTGGAAAGACTCTATGGAAAAAAGCTCTAACATCAGTCCAATGATTATTCGCCGTGGCATTGAACTAGGGGGTATTCCTGTAGAACTAGCAGATGAATATGGAATTCACCTTAAGAATATCCCAAGAATAAACTCGCCGTATGTTGCTCGACATATGCTACGGCATTTAAATTTATCGCGATCTTTACCAGGACAAACAATTGCCGTTCTTGGTGCAGGTGATATTGGTTTGCCCATTATTAAAGCGGCCGTTAGGAATGGCTTACACGTTCGAATTATTAGCGATTCCTTGTTGAGTGGCGCTGATAACCACAAACGAATTCGAAAAATGGACTCCATCCATAACTATTTGGCAGAACACGGATTAAGTGACGAGTATGTTTCCTACCCATTAACATATGAAGATGCTTTAGAGGAAGCTGAGTATGTGGCTATCTCAGTACCTTGGTGGTTACCAAAACAACAACGACATAACATCGACATGCTCAATTTAAAGCAATTGAAGCTATTGGCACATGGAGCAACCATTGTTTCCGCTTCCAATCCCAGAATTTTTACCGAAGAAGCATTACAGTGGATGAATCAAAAATTACCTAGTCAGCGCTTAGCCAAAGTGCGCATTGATACTGGACATAGCTATGCGACAGAAGTCTATGAGCGCTATGGTTGTAAAGAGTTAGATGTTAAAGCCGGACAAGCTTTCTATTGTGAAGACTGCCTTATTCGCTTAGATCGAGCCTTACTCAATGTGGTTTATGAGCACGCGGGGTTTTCGTCAAGATCACTTCTAATGGCCATGCCTCGCCCCCGGGATGATATGGACATTGAATCTTATGTGGTAAACTCACAACACTTCTACAATACTGAAAATGTCTTTTTAAATGCCAACGAAAAAATACAGCAACTTACGAAAAATCAAACGAGGCCCACTGCCGAGATAAGATGCATTTCGTAACCCTTCTTATTGCCTCCATAGGGGGCGCTCTCCTTAATTTTACAAACTTACCATTAGCATGGCTCCTAGGAGCCATGTTTTCTGTTGCTCTATGCAGTCTTTTTACTAAACGCTTTTATGTGCCAAACCGGTTACGCTTTGCTGGCACAGCTATTCTAGGAACGGTTGTTGGCAGTCTGGTTAATGCCGATATTTTTCACTTACTTGTTCAATATGCGCCTTCTATTGGGGCAATGCTTGGTTTTCAATTATTACTCGTCTGTATCGGCACCTGGTTTATATTGCGTTACGCGGGCGCCGATCGCCTTAGCGGTCTCTTGGCAGCTTATCCCGGGTCGATCTCACAAATCACAGCAATTAGCTTAGACAACAAATGCAATACTCAGCTTATCGCTGTCAATCATACCTGTCGTTTATTTTTAGTCATCGCCTTTATCCCATTGGCTATTACAGCCTTCTCTGGTGACATTATTATCGAACAGCAAGTAGTCAAAGAGGGCCATAATGGCTTTATTAACTATGCACTTCCGATGACCATTGCCTTAACCGGTTATTTAATTGGTGATGCCCTAAAAATTATGACCCCATCTTTATTTGGCCCCATGATATTAGCGGCTATATTTAGCATGACAGGGCTATTACCCAACATTCCCACTGGAGAGTGGTTAATACCGCTAGCACAAATTATTATCGGTGCATCAGTTGGCTTGCGTTTTCAGAACATGAGCTCCGATGCGTGGAAAAATATCGCATCCATTCATCTACCCTATGGGCTCACTTTATTGACAATGACCTTGGCAGCCGGTTGGAGTGTTCACATATTGTTAGAGATCCCTTTTGAGACCAGCTTATTGATTATGGCTCCAGGGGGCTTATCCGAAATGGTACTGATTGCTTTTGCGCTTGATATAGACCCCGTGATGGTAACCTCACATCATGTTATCCGATCATTATTCGGCTTTTTACTTATCCCATGGCTAATGCAATTGTGGGCAAAAACAAAAACGATAGAATCACCCAACAACTAGGAGTCCTTCCTTTAATTACCCTCCAATGGGGTCTTCGTATTATTCAGCCTTGCCTTACAACGCTCGCCAAAGAGGTACAAGTTAGGCACAAATATCAGTGTGACAACGGTGGCAAATAAAACCCCAAAGCCTAGCGATACCACCATGGGGATCATAAACTGAGCTTGTATGCTGGTTTCCGACAGGATCGGTAACAAGCCAACAAAGGTTGTTAATGATGTCAAAATAATTGCTCGAAAACGATCAGAACCTGCTTGAGCAATCGAATCCATTACAGACTTACCTTGATCTCTTAATTGGTGAATGCGGTCCAACAGAACCAAATTATCATTCACAACAACGCCCGCACAGGCAATAAAACCCAACAAGGAATTCATGGTAACCGTCTGCCCTAATATTAGATGCCCAAAGGTCGCTCCCACAAAGCCAAAAGGTATAGCCGTTAAAATTAAAACAGGCTGCCAACAGGAACGAAAAATAATGGCCATAAGACCAAAGCTCAATAAAAAAGCCAAACCGAAGCTATTAATAATTTGCGTATTAAACTCTTTTTCATCAGCGACAGCACCATCGATTTCAATATGAATACCTCGGTAACTTTGCTGCCAGGTTTTAATATTGTCGGATAAAATTGTATCCGCTAAATCCAGTGAGTCGACGCCTTTAGTAACGTCCGCGGTGACTGCAACGGTGCGGCGACGATTTTCTCGGCGAATAAGCGTCGAGCCTGACACTTCTAGAACTTCAGCCACCTCAATTAAAGGAATAGAACGCCCATCATTCGTACGAATATAGATTTGCCGAATGCGATCAACACTACGTCGTTCTTCAAGCGGGTAACGCAGCATCACTTTAATATCATCGTTACCTCGTGGAATGCGTTGTATTTCTTCTCCATAAAAGCCTTGGCGCATTTGTCTGGCAATATCAGCTAAACTCAGACCTAAGATTTCAGCATAAGGCTTTAGCCTTAATTCTATCTCTGTTCGCGCGCCATCTAAATTATCTTCGATTTCATGAACCGATTCATATTGTGATAATGCATTGCGAACATCACCAACAACAGACGACAATTGCTTATTATCATTACCGGGCAAGCTAATACGAAAACGTATATCTTTACGATTCCGATTAATGGTAAAACGTAAACTTAATTCTTTGACATCAGGCAATGGGCCAATTAATTTTCTCCAATGATTTTTAACTTGAATAACATTAATGGTTCGTTCATTTGCTGGAATCAAACGCACATCAACACGCGCATGATTATCTTTAGCCGATGAGCGAATAGCTTTTATAAAGGATTCACCCCCATTAATATCCAGCATCTTACTCTCTTTTTCTAACTGGTAAGCGGCTTCTTCAATTTTTTGCTGTACTTTTTTAGTATCTTCAAAGCTAGCGCCTTCAGCCAGATAGGCATTGATGGTGACTCGAGTTGAAGGGATAATCGGCCTAAAGGATTTCGTTAAATAGCCACCTGCCAAAAAGACAGACAGTGTTACCGCAAAGATTAATAAAAATATTAACAAAGTATTGCCGTTAAAGCTTAAGCTCTTAACAAGAAAACCTCGATAGTAATTATCAACAAAATACTCAAGTCCACCCGAACAACAACGTCGTACTTTTGTTAGTATATTTGGCGTTTTTTCTTCTATTTCTGGTTTTGCATGGGACAAATGAGAAGGCAAAATCAACATGGATTCAACCAATGAAAAAAACAGGCAAATAATTACAATAGTGGCAATCGGTATCGCCTGAACACTCAACTCACCTTCGACAGAAAACATGACACCGAAAAAAATCATGGTACTAATAACAGCAAACACAACGGGCTTATTCACCCACATAGCGCCAGCTTTTGCTGCTGCCCTTCCAGCTAAACCACGACGTTGACTGTAATAAACACTTTCTCCAACAACAATAGCATCATCAACCACAATACCCAGAGCCAATAAAAAGCCATACATGGACACCATATTCAACGTAACATTGGTATAAGGTAGCACCCAAAAAGTACCTAAGAATGCAGTGGCAATACCGACGCAAACCCAACCGGCTAACGATGGTCTAAGAAATAACATCAGTAGCACAAATACTAAAATTAAACCTGTCACTGTATTCTTCAATAACAGTGTCATCCGACTATCGTAAACCGTCGCCCAATCAAACCAGATATCAACCGAAACACCAGACGGCAATTGATCTTTTAAACTATCAATTTTAGCGCGTGTGTTTTCGGAAGCATTAACAACATCAGGAGGGTCAGAGGTATAAAGCTGCAAGTAAGCAACGGGATAGCCATTAAAATTAGCACGGGTATTGGCTTCCGCAAAATCATCTCGAATCGTGGCAATATCACCCAGCCTCAGTTGCGCATTAGTATCACCGGTCACGATAACAATGTTGGCAAATTCATCCGCTGTAAACGCTTGCCCGCGTGTTTGCACCTGAAGATCACCAGCATTACTTTTTATAGCGCCAGCAGGAATATTAATTGAACTGTTGCGAATAGCAGATGCAACTTCATCAAAACGCAAATCATAGTGACGAAGAGTACGTTCGGGAATTTCTATAATCATTTCCCTATCGCGCGTACCTTCAATATCAATATTGGATACAGCATCCAGCATTAATAATTCTTGCTGCAACCACTCTGCGGCTTCTTTTAATATTGTTTCAGCAACATTGCCATAAACGGCAATATTCATTAACCGGTGACGGGCGACTATCTCTCGCACTTGAATATCATCCACGTCATCAGGTAAGGTTGTCAGCGCATCGATACGGGTTTTTACATTATTTAATAAACGTTGAGTATCGTAATCTTTTACAACATCAATTGTAATATAAGCGCCGCTTTCTCTGGCCGTTGATGATATTTCATCAATGCCATCCAAATCAGCAATCGCCTCTTCAATACGAATAACAACCTGCTGTTCAACTTCACGGGGACTGGCACCAGAATAGGAAGCAGATATCGCCAAACTATCCACTTCACCAAGAGGAAAAACTTCTTTACCAACGACAAAAAAATTAGTCAAACCACCAATAATGATAACTATCATCAACAGGTTAGCGGCAATGGGATTATCAATAAACCAATGGACAATAGGTCGCATATTATTTACACATCCTTTTATGCATCATTGTCTGCTGTTATTGAACGGCTATTCACTTTCACCTTCATTCCTTCACGTAGTACGCGTGGATCACTAATGACAATACGCTCGCCAGCATTAATTGATGACTGAGCCCATACGACATCGTCATCACGGTCAATAATAGACACCGTTTTTAATGCTAGCGTATCATCTTGATCGACAACATAAACCTGCGAATCAACAAGTGATTTTTTAGGCAAGCGGATAGCATTTTCAAAATCACGCCCTTCTATTTCAGCCTCCACAAATAAACCAATTAATAAAGGCTGTGGATGTCGTGCTGTATTAAATGGCTCATCCACTTCAGCTATTACATGATAAAAACGTGTAGCACTATCAACACTGGCCTCCATACGCGCTAGCCTAGCCTGCCATTGCTTTTTTTCTCCACCAATACTCGCTGATAAACTCAATGTCGGTTGCGCATCTTTGTTAATAATTTGCCCCGGGGTAAACCCAGCTAATGACAGTTGTTCATTGCTTAATGGCAAACGAACTTCAGCGATAGAGCTGTCATAAACAGTACCAAGGACAGATCCACTGGGAACAAATTGCCCTAAACCCATCTCTTTGTTCTGTACTCGTCCAGCAAATGGCGCCTTAATTTTTGAACGCTGTAAATTTAATACGGCACGATCTTTTTCTGCCCGTGCTGCCGCTAGTGCAGCCTCCGCAGCTCTAACCTGAGGTTTGCGTAATGACAATGAATTTGCTTCTGATGAGCCTAAGTCACGCCATTCACGTTTCGCTTGTCGGGCTTGGCCTTTTTCCAGCGCCAATTCTCTTTCTGCGGTAGCCACTTGCGACTCTGCATTAATGAGTGCATAGCGATAATCGCGGTCATCAAGCTCAATCAACACTTCATCTCGCGCAAAAACACCACCCACAACAAAATCTTCGTTAACTTGAATGACCTTACCAGATACCTCCGCCACAAGGCTGATTTCACGATGAGGCGCAACGGTACCCTGAGTGAAGATACGGGCCTTGTAAGGTTGAGGGGCAGCTACTACTACCTGTACAACGGGGGGTGTCGGGGTTGATGGTGGCCGGGTTGCTGGCTCAGGTTTGAAGAGCCAGATACCGACAACAATTGCGATACCCAATATAATAATCAATGCGGTACTAATACTGCCACATTCACGATTTCTGACCACAACAACTCCTATGATATAAACACATTTCACACTTTCACTAAGAGACAGCAAAAGAGCACAAATATTCAATAAAAACAAGACTGGTTAAGCCAATAGTTTTACGCATAATGCCACACTCAGATTAGTTACACAGAGATTATTATTGATTATGGATCGGATTTTCCAGCGCATTGCCGACGAACTTACCATTAAGCAACAACAAGTGGTTGCGGCCGTTAATTTATTGGACGAAGGGGCAACCGTTCCTTTTATTTCACGTTATCGTAAAGAGGTGACGGGCAGTCTGGACGATACCCAACTCCGCCAGCTAGAAGAGAGGCTGCGCTACCTAAGGGAAATGGAAGAACGCCGCAGTACCATCCTCAAAAGTATTGAGGAACAAGGCAAGTTGACCCCCGAGCTCAATCAAGCAATAAGCAACGCTGATACTAAAACAGAACTGGAGGATATTTACCTTCCTTATAAACCCAAGCGCCGCACTAAAGGCCAAATTGCGATTGAGGCAGGCTTAGAACCCCTAGCAGAGATGCTACTGAACGACCCTTCTCGTTCGCCTGAAATAGAAGCTGAAGCCTTTATCAACACTGAAAATAATATCCAAAACATTAAAGATGCCTTGGATGGCGCCAAATACATTTTAATGGAACGTTTCAGTGAAGATGCCACCCTACTAGGTCAACTTCGACAGTTTATAAAACAAAATGGCACCATCTGTGCGGCAGTGATAGAGGGTAAAGAAAACGAAGGGCAAAAATTCAAAGACTACTTTGAGCACAGTGAGCCACTTAGCAGCATCCCATCACATAGAGCACTTGCGCTTTTTAGAGGCCGCAATGAAGGCATATTGTCATTAACCAGCGGGTTAATAGACCAAGATGAAATCAGTACGAGCCACCCCTGTGAAGCGATGATTGCCAATCACTGGAACATCCGCCAAGAAGACAGGCCAGCTGATAAATGGCTAGCCGAAGTCATCCGTTGGACATGGCGCATTAAGTTATTGTCCCATCTTGAAACGGACCTTTTTGGTGATATTCGTGACCAGGCAGAAACCGATGCCATTCAAGTCTTTGCTGATAATCTCAAAGACTTACTACTTGCCGCCCCCGCAGGGGAAAAAGCAACCATTGGGCTCGACCCGGGGCTTCGCACAGGTGTTAAGGTTGCCGTTGTCGACTCGACCGGAAAAATTCTTGATCATTGCGCTATTTTTCCAACAGCCCCTCAAAAAAGAACTCAGGAAGCTGAAGCGACCTTGGTTCACCTGTGCCAAAAACACAATGTTAACTTAATTGCGATTGGTAACGGCACCGGATCCCGCGAAACCGATGCCTTTGTTAAAGATGTATTAAAGCGCCACAGTGAGCTGAAAGTACAAAGCATTATCGTTAATGAAGCCGGCGCATCGGTTTATTCAGCAAGTGAGTTTGCTGCAAGAGAGTTTCCTGATCTCGATGTAACGATCAGAGGTGCAATATCTATTGCCCGCCGCTTACAAGACCCTCTAGCTGAACTAGTGAAGATTGAACCAAAATCTATAGGCGTGGGCCAATACCAACACGATGTATCACAAAGCAAGCTGGCACGCGCATTGGATGCCACAGTGGAAGATTGCGTTAATACCGTAGGTGTGGAGGTCAATACTGCCTCAGCGCCGCTTTTAGCCAGAGTATCTGGGCTTAATCAGACTATTGCGAATAATATTGTCGCCTTTAGAGATGCAAATGGCGCTTTCAACAACCGAGCACAATTGAAGCAGGTTCCCCGTTTAGGTGATAAAACCTATGAACAAGCCATTGGTTTCCTTCGTATTGCGAATGGCGATAACCCACTGGATGCATCGGCTGTTCACCCGGAAGCTTACCCGGTGGCAAAAGCGATATGCCAACGCGCAGATAAAGAGATTACCGCCCTACTAAGCAACGCTGCCATTTTACGAGACTATAAGCCAGAAGAGTTTACTACCGAAAAATTCGGCCTACCTACGGTAAAAGATATTCTCACTGAGCTCGAAAAACCCGGACGCGACCCTCGCCCCGAGTTTAAAACTGCCACCTTTAAAGATGGCGTCGACACAATGAAAGACCTAAAACCGGGCATGATTTTAGAAGGCGTTATTACTAACGTGGCTAACTTCGGGGCCTTTGTCGATATTGGCGTCCATCAAGATGGACTCGTACATATTTCAGCGCTATCCGATACCTTTGTAAAAGATCCACGCACTATTGTAAAAGCGGGAGATATCGTAAAGGTCAAAGTACTAGAGGTTGATGTTGCCCGCAAACGTATAGGTCTAACCATGCGTTTAAGCGATGAGGTACATTCTGTCGCCAAAAGCAACGCAAATGATAGAGCTCATAAAAAACAAGCGAAAAGAAGCCAGCAAACACCTACAACGGGAACAATGGGTAACTTACTACAAGCTGCCATTGCTAAACAAAAAGGCTCTTAAAGACTCTGCCGGGAAGACCTTCATCCGGAGGTCTTTGCCCCTATAATTTTTATTGAAATGCTATCTAAAAACTATCAACTAAAAATTATTTTCTTTATTTTTCAACATCTTATGCTATTTCAATAGTTTGATATCACACCAAAAAAAATCACTTCTCCCAATAAAAAAGCCGCTAATCTGTATTAAAGGAAATTAAGCAATATTACCTACAATAAATCACAGCAAAATCTAAATTCCTGTACTACGCTTATGAATACACCCGTGACTTAAATACACCGGAATATGTAACAAACGGATTACCTTAAGACGCTAACATTAAGCCAAGAGAAAAGAATCGATAAACGTGAGCGATAATACAGCAGCTGTGAGCACAACGAACGCGGCCTCAAATGGAGTAAACATTAGCCTCAATGAGGATATGCGCGATTGCCTGCAAGAGATTAGCAATGTTGCTATGGGGCAAGCCGGCGATCACCTTGCACGGCTACTAAATTCCTTTGTTGTACTGTCTATTCCCCATGTAGCCATACTGTCTCCCACAGAGATTGCCATGGCCGTGCAAACCGTTGATGAGAACAATGTATCAGGGGTTTGCCAAGGGTTTATTGGTGGCGGGCTCGCAGGCGAAGCCATGTTGCTATTCAGCGACACCAGCTTTGCTGATCTGGCAACATTGATGAAATATGAGGAAGAGCTTAACGAAGCCTCAGAAAGAGAGTTACTTATTGATGCCACTAATATTTTGGTCGGTGCATTAATACGCGGTATCGCCGAACAATTGGATATAGAGTTTAGCTTTGGTCCACCAGCGATCCTCGGCCAACACCAAGAACTGGACAAATTGCTGGCATCAAAAAGTGTGCGCTGGAACCAAGCATTAGTGATTGAAGTCAATTATCAAATCGAAGGATACAACGTCCAGTGCGATCTGCTGATGGTCATCACGGAAAACTCCTTACCACGTCTATTCCAAAAACTAGAATATCTACTGGATTAATTCATGCTAGCTGCTGATTCTACAAATGACATGATGAACGATTTTCGCTGGATTCTGGATGTTGTCCAGAATGTAGATGTCGGCTTGGTATTACTGGATCGTAATTATGAAATTCAGCTGTGGAATAGCTTTATGCAAAACCACAGCGCGCTGTCCGCAGAAGATATTATTGGCAAGAATTTATTTGATACTTTTCCAGAAATTGATGAAAAATGGTTTCACCGTAAAGTGGAGTCTGTTTATCTCTTAAAAAACTCCGCATTTACCACATGGGAGCAACGTCCCTATTTATTCCGCTTTGAAAATTATCGACCAATTACTGGGAAAGCGGAATTTATGTATCAGAATAGTACCTTTATTCCCATTCAAAGTTTAAGTGGAGAAACCGATAGCATCTGCTTAATTATCTATGATGTTACCGAGCAAGCGGTTAACAATCTTGAACTTGAGCAAGCTAATGACAAACTAGAAGTCATCAGTAAAACCGATGGTCTAACTGGACTATTAAATCGAAAATCATGGGAAGAACAACTAGAAAAAGAATTTGAACGCCAGCAACGCTATGCTGAAGATTGCACATTAATTATTTTTGATATCGATCACTTCAAAAAAGTGAATGATAACTACGGGCATCCCGCAGGTGATGAAGTCATCCGACAAACAGCCGACATTGTTCGACAATGCATACGAAAAACTGATATCGCGGGTCGTTATGGCGGCGAAGAGTATGTCATTTTACTACCCCACACTCATGTTGATTCAGCAAAAGTGCTGGCAGAACGTATCCGTAAAAAAATTGAAACCATGGCCGCGAACTATGAAGAACATTCAATCAATTACACCGTAAGCCTAGGGCTATCGGGATACCACAAAAGCTTAGCTTCACCTACAGCTTGGATCGATACCGCTGATCAAGCACTTTATGTTTGTAAAGAAGGTGGAAGAAATCAGTATCATGTACACGAGCATAAAGAGTAAGAATAAAGTTTGCGGTTAAAGGCCACAGTCAACGTGTAAATCTTTGTCTTGCGTTTTCGAAATTGCCTCTACTCTTTGATAAAACCGATCAAATTTTTTATCGCAACGTTCAAACAAAGCAATAAAACTCGGCACCAAATCACGGTATGTGGCAATTGCAACTAAGCGAGCATTATTAACCGGATAACTAAACCAGCGATCATACCAACCTTTATTATTCCACTTATTCTTTTTAAGTTCTTCATAAGCTAGCTTCATATCAGAGAATATTTTTTCTTTCCCTACACTTTTACCATCAATATCAAGGTCAGATTCATAGAGTGCTTTTAAACTAACTTTGGTTTCATTAATCAAAACCAAAAAGTCATCACGAACGGATAAGCGTAATAAATATTCAGACAATAATTCCTGTTGCCCTGTTGTATTCATCCAGACCATTGCACCCTGCTCACCAACGGCACTAGCAAAAGCCTCATTAAAACGGCTATCGTTTTTAATATAAAATTGTTGATGGGCCAATTCATGAAACATAAGTTCAGCCAAAGATGCATCACTGCGCCGCAGCATGGCAGATGTTAAGGGGTCAGCAAACCAGCCAAGTGTAGAATATGCAGTAGCGCCAATAAGGGCTACATCATAACCCTCCGCTTTCATTTTTTCGCTATATTTTTCAGCATCAGTCTTATTGTAATAACCACGATAGCTGGCACAACCGATCACCAAATAACACCACTGTTTTGCTTTTAAGGAAAATGGCTCTGCCGCCACTACATTCCATATCGGCGGATCATTTTTCAATTGAACGTAACTGGTATAGCTTTTATTGTCAGGTAGAGATAAATGGGACGAAGCAAAGCGTCTTATCTCCACAGCAGTGGATAATTTTTTCTTCAACTTATCATCTGCTGTCTCTAATACATCATCAATGGGTTTTCGTGCCAGCATCAAAGACGTATGCCCTATGACACTCTGAGAATAATAACCAATCGTGCTACAGCCATTTAATAACAACAAGAACAAGCACACGACAATCACTAGGACTTTCGTTTTACTCATCAAATCTTCTCCAAAATCATCTATCTAAGGAATAAGCCAAATTTACCACTTAGACAGGCCTAAGTATAAGTTTTTATTATTAATTAAGCCTTAATATGAGCAGCAATATCAATAAAAATAGTCTACTTTTATAAGATCCCTATTACACTATTGAGCACTTGCCATGAAACTATCCCTTCAGGCTAAACTGATTACCGCCGCGCTATTAGTCACTCTTGTCGTTGCCGTTGTTCTTAGTTGGTTATCCTTCACTCAATTAACCGCCAGTAATCAAAAAAGTTTATCCACTGAGGTTAGCGCTCAAACAAATGCTTTTACAACCTATCTATCTAACTGGGCAGCTGATAGGCAATCAGCCATAAAGGCCATGCGCACAGCGATTGAGTCACATATAGAGGCAAACGACGGACAGATTGACCCTGTTAAAATACGGCAAATTCTGACACAAGGAAAAGCTAGCGTAAATTTTGGTATGACATTCTTAGGGATGGAAGATGGCAC
This sequence comes from Cellvibrionaceae bacterium, assembly GCA_050633825.1. Lineage (GTDB taxonomy): Bacteria > Pseudomonadota > Gammaproteobacteria > Pseudomonadales > Cellvibrionaceae > CANLBN01. The sequence continues at coordinate 45,200 of JBOEHG010000058.1, forward strand.
CATGATTCGTCATCAAAAATCCCTTGATGAAAATAGAACTGATAACTATGACCCACGCGTCAGAGGCTGGTATAAAGCCGCTAAAAAAGCAGGCAATAATATCATATCAAAGCCCTATATTGCTGCGACAGCCAAAAAGCTCGCTATTACTTTTGCTGAGCCCATTTTTATCAATGGAGAATATCAGGGTTCAGTCGGCAGCTTGGTTTACTTAGACAAGATTTTAACTGGCGTCCTCGACTTAAAAGTACAAGGGGACGGTTATGCCATGCTCTTGGATAAATCCAATATTATTGCTGCTCACCCTAATGAAAGCCTCATTTTAAAAGACTCGTCCGAATTAAGTGAGCGGTTTTCTATTGATGAGTTAAGCAATAATCACCTCAATAAACTCATTGATATTAAGGTATCAGGCGAAGACACCTTAGTGTATGTCAGCGACATCCCCAATACTAACTGGTTACTGACTTTAGTAATGAAAAAAGACATTCTCAGTCAACCCATGAGAGCACTCACAATAAAAACTCTGCTTGTTGTTGTACTTATACTCGCACTCGCAACAGTGGGGGTAACTGCTATGATCCGTTGGCTTTTTGCCGACTTAAAACATGTATCCATGGGTTTGGATAATATCGCCAAAGGTGACGGTGATTTAACCCTTAGAATTGACACAAAAAGTCACGATGAAATAGGGCTATTAGCGAATAACTTTAATAGTTTTGTTTCTTATCTCAGCGGTATCATTTTAAATGTTCGCAATGTCAGTGACGAACTTGATACTCAGGCTGAAGCAACAGCAGAGCATGCCAGCAGCAGCGCTAAAAATGTCAAAATTCAACAAGATGAAATGAACTTAGTGGCAACTGCAGTGAACGAAATGAATACTGCCACTAAGGATATTGCACTCAGCGCAAATAATGCCTCTTCTGCTGCCGACAGTGCCGTATCAATGAGCAACGCTGGGCAAGAACAGGTACGTAAAAGTCAGGCAAGCATTAATGCACTGGCAGAAGAAGTCGTGCAAGCCAGTAATGTGATTATGGAATTGGACCAACATGTACAAGAAATCAGTACAATTCTGACGACTATTTCAGGCATTGCAGAACAGACTAATTTACTTGCACTGAATGCCGCTATTGAAGCCGCAAGAGCCGGGGAACAAGGACGAGGGTTCGCCGTTGTTGCCGATGAGGTTCGTGTACTTTCACAACGAACGCATTCTTCTACCGAAGAAATACAAAATATGATTAATGTTTTACAATCAACCGCTGAAAATGCCGTTAAAAGTATGAACTCCAGTCAATCCTTAGCCGAAACTAGCGTAGCTGACGCCGAAACAGCCAGTGAAAGTCTACAAAAAATACAGGAAGAAATATCCAGTATTAATGACATGGTCACACAAATTGCTACCGCTGCCGAAGAACAAACCGCTGTCACCGCAGAACTTAATACAAACACCAACAATATTTATTCAGCCAATGAAACCCTTGCCAAAGAGTCAGAAGAAAGTGCTAGTCGTTCTCAACACCTCAGCAAGTTAACTGAAACATTGAAAAATGATTTGAAAAATTTTAAATTATAATTTCAACACATCTATTCTTCAGACAGGCTGACAATTGTCCAGCCTGTTTCTGGCATTTCCAATAAATCATCAGTCACAATATATAAGCGGTTTTTAGGCGACAAGAACAACAACTTAATCGCTTGCTTATTATTCTCAAGATAATCCTGATACGTATATTCATCGCTCAGCTTTGTTTTTTTAACTTGAGCACCTTTTGCAATCATGCTGGCTAACTTTTTATAGGTGATTTGTTCAGCCATCAATTGATAATTTCGATTTGTTTGTGCAATCCGATGTTTTTCAGAATCATCGTTATCCATTGATGCGGCTAATGAAAACATATTGGTTTTCCCAAAATCAGTTTGATAACGTGCAGCAACAACGGTATTTAATTCACTATTTGGCGACAGTGCTAATAATGTACCCATACCAATAAGATCCAACCGCTGATCGGCATATTCAGAAGCAGGGTTGCCATAAAAAGTATCTAAGCCAGCCATTCGAGCCGCGTGCACATTACTCCGACTTGTACCCGCAAGTAAAACACGGAAACCCAACTCTTTGATTGCCTCTCCTAGATAACGCGCAACAGGGTTGGCCCCCATAATAAGAATGCCGGTTGGTGGAGGCTCAGACACTTTCAACCATTTTGCCAGTGGCCCCGCTGTTGCACTTTGCAGTACAACAGTCCCGACAATCACCATAAATATCAAAGGAACCAACAAATACGCATCAGATAAACCTGTTTGTTCTAAGCGTAAGGCAAATAGAGCAGATACAGCCGCGGCAACAATGCCTCTTGGTGCCATCCAACTGAGCAAGCATTTTTCTCGCCAATTTAGACTACTGCCAACGCTACACACCCATACAGAAACAGGCCGTGCAATAAACTGAATAATAAGAAACAACAATAGCATTGTCATATTGAGCGATTGTATTTGAGGCACGTTCAAGCGTGCAGCTAATAATATAAATAAGCCCGAGATAAATAAAACCGTTAAATTTTCTTTAAAATTAAGGATGCTGCTGATATCAACGCCCTTCATGTTAGCAAGCCATAGGCCCATTAGGGTTACAGCGAGTAAACCAGACTCTTCAGCAAAGTGATTAGATCCAGAAAAGGTTAGAAATAGAACGCTTAAAGTGGCAAGGTTTTGTAAATACTCAGGTAACCAATGGCGACGCAGTACATAGCCCAATAAATAACCAGACAAGATGCCCGCCAAAGAACCTATTAGAATAATTTTCCCAAATAAAAATAAGGTATGTCCTAAGGCATTACCTTGAGTTTGTAAGATAATAAACTCAAAGGTAACGACCACGAATAAAGCACCTACCGGATCAATTAAAATCCCTTCCCAGCGTAAAATATTTGAAATCTTGGCATTGGGTCGAACCGTCCTCAACATCGGCATAATAACGGTAGGGCCGGTGACAACACAGAGTGCGCCAAAGAGCACGGCTAACTGCCAAGAGAAATCAAACAATAAATAGCCACTAAGCCCAATAATCACCCAAGTGATTAATGCCCCCAATGTCACCAAGCGGGTGATGGTATGGCTCAGTCCAGGTAAATCAGAGAGTTTAAGCGTTAAACTACCCTCAAATAGAATAATAGCGACAGCCAAAGAAACAAAAGGAAAGAGCAGATCACCGAAAACATCATCTGGCCTTATAATATCGAAAGCAGGACCAAGCAAGAAACCGGTAATAAGCAGAAACAAAATCGCCGGTAAACGCAAGCGCCACGCTGCCCACTGGCACAACATAGAGACAACACAGATAGCGGTGATAATCAGGATCGTGTATTCATTCATAGTCAGATATCATTATTATTTATTGTGGTCACTCTAAGTTCTTAAAAATACGTTTTTAAGAATAAGCGCTTTAGTATATCCTAGGGCACCAAAAATAGACAAAGTATCCCATGTACGCCTGCTTACGGCTATCCCGCTATTCTGATACTTCGTTTGTCTACCTTCTTTGTAAACTCTGTTACAATCGATCACTCTAGAATAGAAATAAAATAACGATAGAGTGGTTGGAATGATGGAGTGGTTACGATGATAGAGTGGCTAGATGGCAACGTACTTTACTGGCATTGGATCGTTTTCGGTTTACTGCTTATAACATTAGAGTTGTTTGCACCCGTATTCGTCATGTTATGGCTAGGGCTTGCAGCAATCATCATTGGGATTATTGACTTAGTCATCCCCTTAAGTTTTAGCATCCAATTAGTTATCTGGGCGATATTATCAACAGTCTTTCTCTTTCTTTGGCATAAATACATCTCACCTAAGATGACCAATCAAACCTTGGCAGGGCTTTCAAGAGAAGCAATTATTGGGCAAATAGGCATGGTTGTTTTTTATAGTGAAGAGCAAGGTAGAGGCAAACTAAAGTTCCCTGCGCCGATTGTGGGTAACGACGAATGGGAATTTATTTACAGTGGTGACCCCTTAAATAATGGCGACAAAGTTCAAGTTGCTGACATTTCAGGCAATAGCTTAATAGTTAAACGCTAAAATAAAAACTAAACAAAATAACTTTACTCAATTGATAGACGAGGAATAGCACCATGGAATCTCTTTATATTACGGCTGTTTTTGCCGTGCTCATTATTGTTACGCTACTCAAAGGAGTACGTATTATCCCTCAAGGATATAAGCATATTTGCCAACGCCTTGGAAAATATAATCGTACACTTAACCCTGGCCTTAACATTATTGTCCCCTACATTGATTCTGTCCCTTACCAAATAACCACAAAAGATATTGTTTTAGATATTCCCTCTCAGGAAGTTATTACGCAAGATAATGCGGTTATTATCGCTAACGCGGTTGCTTATATTAATATTGTGCAACCAGAAAAAGCGGTATACGGTGTTGAGGACTACATACTCGCCATTCGCAATTTAGTACAAACTGCATTGCGCTCCATTGTCGGTGAAATGTCACTGGATGACGCCCTATCCTCTCGAGATCAAATTAAAGCTAAACTGAAAGGTTCAATATCCGATGATATTGCTGATTGGGGTATCGTTTTAAAGACGGTTGAAATTCAAGACATTAACCCATCACCGACCATGCAGCAGGCAATGGAAGAACAGGCCGCAGCAGAACGCCAACGTCGAGCGGCTGTCACTAAAGCAGAAGGTGAGAAACAAGCCGCTATTCTTGAAGCCGATGGTCGCTTAGAAGCCTCTCGCCGAGATGCAGAAGCACAAATCGTATTAGCCAATGCCAGCAGCAAGGCTATTACTGTTGTCAGCCAAGCGATTGATGGAGACTTACCCGTTGCTTATCTACTTGGTGAGAAGTATACAGCGGCGATGGAAAATCTAGCTTCATCTAGCAATACAAAAACCTTTGTCTTACCTGCAGACTTACTCAGCACCGTTAAAGGTATTTTAGGAAAAGGGTAAACTATGCTTTTAGCCGACACTCTACATAATACTCGTATAAACAATAGAGTCAGCTTCAATAAATCGAATCTGACCCTATTGATGATATTGACTGTACTTGTTATTGCAGGTTGTGGGGGCACACCTCAAAAAGATTCTACGCAACCCGCACCCTTTACTTATGTTGATTCAACGCAATATTTTGCTGACCGTACTGCATCGGTCAGCATGAGAGCGATTTTTAATCGTGAACAACCTTCGGGTATGGCAGAAGGCTATAAATTTCAACTTAGAACCATCAGTAATCAACCTGCCTTTCTAAACAGCATTAGTATTATTGCTGGCGGCAAACGTATATTTTTAGAAGAAGGGCAAATTGTACTCGCCAATGGCAGGGGCATAACATTACAGCTTTCCCTTGAGGATTCTTTATTCGTCTCTCAATATCCTTCCGCACTTGTACAGTTCAGACATAATAATAATTCTTATATTTTTTCAATTGAGCTGCATCAATTAAAAGAATTTGCACCTCAATAATGATTTATTGTTAATTTAGAAAGACAGAGATACTAGCAAATGTCATTAACACCTGAGCTGATCGATCTTCTAGCCTGCCCTTCTACAGGCAATGATTTGCAACTATCAGATGGCATATTAACGATCGAGAATACAGAGCATACCTACCCTATTGTTAGCGATATTCCTTGGCTACTTCCTAACCCACAAAATTCTTTGATTGACTGGAGTGTTAAACTCAATCATTTCCACCAAGTACTCTCCCATGAAATTGCAGAACTAGAACAAGAGATAGCCTCCACCACTTCGCCTGCCACAAAAGAGCGTTTAGAAAAGCTTCTTGTGGGGAAACAACAGTTTGTTCGTACCGTATTTGATTTACTTACACCGATTGTGCGGCACCCAATGGCTCGCAAATCAACTTACGATTCATTAAGTGATACTGCCCCCAACACACAAAACCTATTAAGTTATGAAGCCAATCTTTATCGAGATTGGGTATGGGGTGAGGAAGAAAACAATATTAGCAACGATATTGTTACTCAACAGGTTGAGCAAGCTAACTGCAAAAAGTTATTAGTCCTTGGGGCTGGCGCTGGACGTTTAGCTTTGGATATTCATAAAAAGCTCTCGCCTAATATAACGGTTGCCACAGATATCAACCCATTATTGGTTCTTGCTACTCAGAAGATTATTCAGGGGAATGGATTAAATATTTACGAATTTCCGACGGAGCCACGCAATAGCCACTATTGCGCGATAGAACATTCAATTGCCGCTGAAACATCACCTGACAATTTTCACTACATATTTAGCGATGCAACCAAACCTGCCTTTAAAAAAGGCGCTTTTGACACAGTGGTTACCCCTTGGCTAATTGATATTCAACCTTTAGAGCTGAGCCATTTTTTAAAACAACTCAACCAGTATTTATCTATCGGCGATCAATGGATTAATTTTGGCAGTCTTGTCTTTCATCAAAACCGGGACGCGCTTTGTTACAGCATTGAAGAAGTTAAAACGATTGCTCAACAACAAGGCTTTGACATTCAATCGATTGAAGAACATCAAATCCCTTATTTAAAATCACCTTACAATGCAGGGCATCGTATTGAAA
>JBOEHG010000059.1:0-12866 GCA_050633825.1 Cellvibrionaceae bacterium
ATTAGTGAAATGAATGAAGCTTATTCTGCCGCATAAACTTATATAAATATATATTTTTACGGAAACATAGAATATGTATTTTACGAAATATTTGTAGCTAAAAATATGAAAAATTTTAATTTTAATTCAGCCAAGAGCATCCGTTTTGGAAAAGGAATGCTCTCAAATATTGGTGAAATTGTAAAAAATGAAATCGGGGATCATGTCATGTTAGTGACTGATCCTGGGATGATTTCTACAGGAATAATTGATCGCGCCTTAGATATTTTATATGAAGCAAATGTTGAAGTTGAGCTTTACAAGGATACTTTAGCTGATCCGCCTGAAGCAATTGTTTTAGAGGCTGTGGAACAGGCAAAAAATAGTAATGTTAAAGGTGTTGTTGGTATTGGAGGAGGCTCTTCTCTTGATGTAGCCAAATTAATTGCGTTATTGGCTTTAGGTGATAAAAGTCTTATTGAAAGCTATGGAGTTAATAATGCAAAAGGCACGCGATTACCTTTATTGTTAGTACCTACAACGGCGGGAACAGGGTCTGAAGTTACTCCTATTTCTATAGTAACAACAGGAGTAAATAAAAAAGCAGGTATCATTTCACCAGTTTTATTGCCTGATATAGCACTTCTTGATCCTGAGTTGACCTTAGGTCTGCCTTCGTACATTACTGCCGCAACAGGTATCGATGCAATCGTTCATGCTATTGAGGCTTATGCGTCAGTTAATGTGAATAATAATCTAATATCAAAGACGATGGCAGAAAAAGCAATTTCATTATTAGTAGGGTCGCTAGAAACAACAGTAAATGAAGGAGATGATATTGATGCTCGTTCAAACATGTTGTTAGGTGCGATGCTAGCTGGTCAAGCGTTTGCTAATTCTCCTGTTGCTGCTGTACATGCATTGGCATACCCTTTAGGTGGTCGTTTTCATATTCCTCATGGCCTTTCAAATGCCTTAGTTCTGCCACATGTTTTACGATTTAATATTGCAACGACTCCCGAACCGTATGCAGAACTCGCCCCTTTTGCTTTTCCAGACTTAATTGAACTTGAAGGAAAAGAAAGGGCCATTTCTTTTTGTGAGCGTTTAGAAGGACTTTCTAGAGCTTGTGGTTTACAGCAATCATTAAAAGAAATGAATATTCCGAAAGCTAAACTACCACAATTAGCTGTAGATGCAATGACTCAAACACGTCTCCTAGTGAATAACCCACGAGATATAAACGAAGACGATGCTTTAAAAATTTATGAATCTGCTTATTGAGAAAATACTATGTCATTAGTCTTAAATGACCAATCATTATTGGAAACACGCGCTTATATATCAGGTGATTGGATAGAAAAGGAAAAAGTAATAGAAGTAGTAAACCCAGCTACAGAAAAATTGATTACAAGTGTTGCGGATGTTGGTGTTGTCGAGACCAAAATAGCAATCGATGCTGCATATATTGCCCAAAAAAAGTGGGCAAAAAAGACAGCAAAAGACAGGTCGAAAATTTTACTAAAATGGCAAGACCTTATTCTTGAAAATCAAGAGGATCTTGCTTTTATTTTAACAGCAGAAATGGGGAAGCCGATTAATGAAGCTCGGGCTGAAATTGCTTATGGCGCTAGCTTTATCCAATGGTTTGCTGAGGAGGGAAGGAGGGTTTATGGCGATTTGATCCCGGGGCACCTTGAGGATAAGCGACTAGTTGTTATGAAGCAACCCATTGGTGTTGTCGGTGCTATTACACCTTGGAATTTCCCAAATGCAATGATCGCAAGAAAAGTTGCTCCTGCCTTGGCTGCTGGTTGTAGTTTTGTTGTTAGACCTGCCGAGAAAACGCCTTTGTCTGCTCTTGCAATGGCGGTATTAGCTGAGCGTGCAGGGCTACCTAAAGGCATTTTTAGTGTTGTAACTAGTTCTGATTCAAGAGCCGTGGGGTTAGAGCTTTGTAGTAATCCTAAAGTTCGTAAATTAACTTTTACGGGTTCAACTGCTGTTGGAAGTATATTAATGGAGCAGAGCTCGGGGGATATTAAAAAACTATCTTTAGAGCTAGGCGGTAATGCCCCTTTTATTGTATTTAATGATGCTGATTTGGATAAGGCAGTAGAAGGTGCGTTGATCGCCAAATATAGAAACTCTGGTCAAACTTGTGTCTGTGCAAACCGCATTTATGTTCAAAGTGGAATTTACGAAAAGTTTGCAAAAAAATTGTCTATAGCAACTGAAAAATTAAAAGTGGGTAATGGTATATCAAGTGATGTCAATATTGGTCCGCTTATCGATTCTTCGGGTTTATCTAAGGTGGAAGAACATTTAGAGGATGCCTTGAGTAAGGGAGCAAGGGTATTAACGGGCGGAAAGCGTTCAGATTTGGGTGGTTTATTTTTTGAACCTACAGTTATCGCAGATGTTAGTAATAATATGAAGGTGATAAAAGAAGAAACTTTTGGACCCCTTGCACCTTTAATTAAATTTAATACAGACCAAGAAGTTATTGATTTATCTAATGATACGGAATTTGGGTTGGCGTCTTACTTTTATAGTAATGATTTGAGTAGAGTTTGGCGAGTAGCGGAAGAATTAGAATATGGAATGGTTGGGGTTAATACAGGTTTAATTTCCACAGTTGAAGCGCCGTTCGGAGGAGTTAAATCATCAGGGCTCGGTCGAGAAGGTTCGAAGTATGGCATTGATGATTATTTGGAAATGAAATATATCTGCATGAGTATTTAAAAATTAAATAAGGTAAGGGGGATGGCTTAAGGATTTAAAGATAATGGATTGGTGATTTATTATAAATTAAAAAAATAAAAAATGTTTATTAAAGGCGGTATCGTATTATGGCATCACTTACTTTCAAAACCAAAATATTATTGTTAGTTATTATTCCTCTCATTTTAGTGAGTTTGGCTTTAACTCTCTTGTCTGTTCATCAAGCACAAAAGCTGGGTGATCAAAATGTCGATAGCTTTTCGAAAATGATTTTTGAGTTGCGCCGTGGAGAGTTAAAAAATTACACAGAAATTGCTTTGTCTGCTGCTCAACATGTATATGAAAATGTTGTTCAGGTTAATCGAGATGCAGCAAAAAAAGCTGCCGTAGAAGTGCTTCGTGATTTGGAGTATGGTGAAGATGGATACTTTTTCTCTGATGATTTTGACGGGAATGTTATTCTTCACCCTAAAAAGCCTTTTTTGGAAGGAAAAAATATATGGGATATTCAAGATCCAAATGGGGTTTACCTTGTTCGTTCTTTAGTTGAACAGAGTAAAAAAATAGAGGGTGGTTACACTGAATATATGTGGGACAAGCCTTCCAAAGGCCGTGAGGTGGGAAAAATTAGTTATAGTAATTCTTTTGGGGATGATGGTTTTGAATGGATGGTCGGTACAGGCTTATATATTGATGACCTTGAAGAAGCTGTTTTTGGCGTAAAAAAAGAAGTAAGTCAAAATATCACATCGACCCTAAAGCTGATTGCCGGGCTTGCTTTGTTGTGTACTATCGTTGTTGGCCTGATTGGCGCTAGGTTTACGATGTCCGAAGGTAAACTTGCCGATGAAAAATTGCAAGAGCTCTCAAGAAAAGCCGTAGAAGGGCAAGAAGAAGAGCGGAGTCGAGTTGCAAGAGATTTACAAAAAGGGATTAATAAAGCACTTCATGCAACTCGGGTTAAATTAAAAGAAGTCGCTAAAGGTAGCAATCTGGGCAATGATGATGCCAGAAAAAACTTTATTACAGCTGTCTCGATTTTGGATAAAACCATTGATGAGGTTTACCGCATCTCCGGTGAGCTTCGACCAGAAATACTGGATAAATCAGGTCTTTATCCCGCTGTCGATGCCTTGGTCAATAAAATTTCGACAAACAGTGAGGTTAATATAACCTTTAAACGCGCTGGCTCAATTGAACGCCTTCGTAACGAACTGGAAACATCAATCTACCGAATTATACAAGAAGCAATACATAATATTACTGCTCATGCTCAAGCTACATCGGCCAACATCAGAATGCATCAAACCGCCTCTGCAATCAGTATCAATATTCAGGATGATGGGGTCGGTTTTGATACGAAGGCAGTTCTGGGAAAAAAAGGCAGAGGATCGGTTGGCTTTACGGATATGCGCGTGCGTGCAGAATCATTAGGTGGAACCTTCAACGTATTCTCATCAAAAGATATTGGTACGGTTATTAAAGTCCATATCCCTCTTTAAATAGTCACTCTCTTATTTATGTTGTTAAATTGTTATGTGCCATTTTATTCGTTGTTTTATCATCTTATGTTTATTTTTGCCTACCGCTGTCTTTGCGGAAGGGCTTGCTCCACGAATAGATCTGACCAGTTCATCAATAGGGTATATTTGTCTCTTGGTCTTTGCCATCGCCTATATATTAGTTATTGGTGAAGAGTATCTCCACTTAAGAAAATCCAAACCGGTCTTACTCGCCGCCGGAATAATATGGATCATTATCGCCATTTACTATGCACTACATGGGTATGACGGGGTTGTTGAAGCGGCCTTGAGGCATAATTTACTTGAATATGCAGAATTATTGCTCTTTTTACTCGTTGCTATGACATACATTTCAGCTCTGGAGGAGAGAAATTTATTCAATTGGTTGAAGGTGTGGTTAGTCACACGAGGGTACAACTTTAAGGCATTATTTTGGGTAACTGGCATTTTATCATTTTTAATGTCGCCTATTGCTGACAACTTAACAACTGCACTGGTGATGTGTGCAGTCGTACTTGCCGTTGGTAGTGGTAATAAACACTTTGTAAGTATTGCCTGTATTAATATCGTTGTTGCGGCAAATGCTGGAGGTGCTTTCAGTCCATTTGGTGATATTACAACACTGATGGTTTGGCAAAAAGGTTTAGTTAATTTTCAGCAATTTTTCGTATTGTTTTTGCCCGCCGTTGTTAACTTCATTATCCCTGCGACGATCATGCATTTTTTTGTTCCTGATTCTCAACCGAATGTCCATAGTGATGATGTTGAATTAAAACGGGGGACTAAACGTATTGTTGGTTTATTTTTGGCAACAATCATAACGGCTATCCTATGCCATGGGTTGTTACATTTGCCACCTGTATTTGGGATGATGACAGGCTTGGCCTATTTACAGTTTTTTGGATATTTTCTCAAAAAAACACTACCACTCTCTCTTCGTCGAAAGCGCCAATTATATAAAAATAACCCTGAAAAGCTTGAGTCGCTCAACCATGTCATGGCCTTTAATTTTTTTAGTCATATTCAGCGGGCCGAATGGGATACATTGATGTTTTTTTATGGTGTTGTTATGTGTGTAGGTGGATTGGGCTTTTTGGGGTATTTAAGTTTGGCATCCGAAATAATGTATACACAATGGAATCCCTTATATGCCAATATACTAGTTGGTATTCTGTCTGCGATTATTGATAATATCCCAGTTATGTTTGCTGTGTTGTCGATGGAGCCTGATATGGTGCTGGGTCATTGGTTGTTGGTGACATTAACTGCTGGTGTTGGTGGAAGCCTGTTATCTATTGGTTCGGCAGCAGGGGTGGCCTTAATGGGGCAAGCTAATGGACAATATACTTTTTTTAGTCATTTAAAATGGATGCCTGTTATTGCTATAGGGTATGTTATGAGTGTAGGTTGTCATCTATGGCTTAATGCTGATTTATTCTAATAGCCTAGATGCTTTTGTTTCTGGTCATTGATGACTCTAATTGAACAACCTTGTAGATGTTTCTCTATAGTATAGAGTGGAGTTTTGATCTATTTTATTGAAATAACTAATCCAAGTAATTCAAAAAATACTGTAATCTACAATAAATAACAACATAAGAATAAAATTTCCAATATTTTCAAGCATTTATAATATTCCACCATTTTGGTGCAAAAGTTATTGCATCTCCCTCCCAAACTGATAAAGTTCACAGTTAAGTGCAGATAATAACCATAATCATTTAGTTTTGCTTCAGTAAATATTCGCAAAAATAAAGCTGCATATAAAAAGATGTTCCTAAATGTGCCGTCAGAGCGCTCGCTAAAAATATAAAAATAATAGTTATACATAGTAAAACAATAGGAAAACTCGTGAAGTACAACAAAGAGAACCTGGTAGAGCACTACCACCGGGTGGTTGACTGTCAATATGCCTGTCCAGCCCACACGCCTGTCCCAGAATATATTCGTTTAATTGCTGCGGGCCGATATACCGATGCTTATATGCTGAACTGGGAGTCGAATGTCTTCCCGGGAGTCCTCGGGCGTACCTGTGATCGCCCTTGCGAACCTGCATGCCGCCGAGGTCGTTTGGACTCAGGTGAGGAGAATGCAGAGGAGCCAGTCGCCATTTGTCGTTTAAAGCGAGTGGCCGCAGATTTCAAAGAATCAATAACAGATCGCCTACCTATTATTCCTACAGAAAAGAATGGTAAGCGAGTTGCCCTTATTGGCGCCGGCCCCGCGTCATTAACCGTTGCCCGTGATCTGATGCCATTAGGTTACGAGGTCACTGTATTTGATGAGCAAAATAAAGGTGGCGGTATGATGAGCAGTCAAATTCCTAGCTTTCGTTTACCGGATGCCGTACTGGATGAGGAAGTCGGTTACATTCTCGATATGGGTGTGCAGACACGTTTTGGACAGCGAGTCGACAGCCTAAAAAAAGTTGTTGATGAAGATTTCGATGCAATCTTTGTGGGGACTGGAGCACCAAAAGGCCGCGATCTTAATTTACCCGGAAGAGAAGAGGGCGGTAATAATATTCACGTTGGTGTTGAGTGGTTGGCAAGTGTTGCCTTTGAGCATACCAAAGAGATTGGGAAGAAAGTGATTGTTTTAGGTGGCGGTAATACAGCGATGGACTGCTGCCGAACATCTAAACGCTTAGGCGGTGTTGACGTCACCGTTGTTGTCCGTAGCCCTTTTTCTGATATGAAAGCATCGCCTTGGGAAATTGAAGACGCCCAGCATGAAAATATTCCTATTTTTGAAAATCATTCACCCAAAGAATTTCTTGTCAAAGAAGGAAAATTGGTGGGCATGCGCTTTGAAAAAGTACGTGCTGAGTATGACGCACAGGGTAAGCGTTCCTTGATCCCCACTGATGAAGAAGTCGTTATAGAGTGTGATGATGTTTTAATTGCTGTAGGGCAAAGTAATAGCTTCCCTTGGATAGAGCGCGATTTAGGTATTGAGTTTGATCAATGGGAAATGCCCGTTGTGGATAAAACCACTTTTCAAACTACTTGCGATAGTATTTTTATTGGTGGTGATGCTGCTTTTGGTCCTGAAAATGTTATTACTGCCGTCGCTCAAGGGCATCAAGCGGCAATTTCCATTGATTTGTTCTGCCAGGGTGAATCTATTAATGAGCGACCAGAACCCGGTAGCCATTTGGTCAGTCAAAAGATGGGCATTCATGAATGGAGCTACGATAGTCAAGTTGAAGACGATCAGCGCTATAAAGTGCCTTTAATTGATACAGAAAAAGCATTATCTGATTTGCACCAAGAAGTTGAATTGGGTTTTGATGCAGGCTTGGCGCTGAAAGAGGCTGAACGTTGTTTAAATTGTGATGCACAAACAGTTTTTACCGCAGAGAGTTGTATCGAATGTGATGCTTGTGTCGATATTTGCCCAACTAATTGTTTAACCATGGCACCTGATCAAGACGAAGCACAATTGCGCCAAAATTTAACGGCACCTGCTAATAATCTTGATCAACTTTTATATGTCTCTGACAGTTTACAGACAGGGCGCGCAATGGTGAAGGATGAAGATGTTTGCTTACACTGTGGTTTATGTGCAGAACGCTGCCCAACAGGCGCGTGGGATATGCAGCGATTTTCATTTAAAGTCACCAAAGCAGGCAAGGTGTGTTTGTTATGAGCAGTACTAATATGACAGTAAATAGCACAATAAATGATGTAATAAATAGCGCAACAGGCGTTAATGAATTTGTGGTGAAGTTTGCCAATGTAAATGGTACCGGTTCGGCGAGTGCGAACCAGCTTTTTGCCAAAGCTATTTTTCGCATGGGTATTCCTATTTCACCGAAAAATATATTCCCTTCTAATATTCAGGGTTTACCCACATGGTACGAAGTTCGTATTAGTGAAAAAGGGTATGTTGCTGCGCGTGACGGTATTGACGTTATGGTTTCAGTTAATCCGCAAAGTATGGCAAATGATGTTAAAGAAGTTGTACCTAATGGTTATTTTGTTTACGACTCAAGTAAACCGATTGATTTACGTTTAATTCGAGATGACATCAATTATATCGGTATTCCATTTACTAAAATTTGTAATGCTGAATATACGAATCCACGTCAGCGCCAATTGTTTAAAAACATTATTTATGTGGGTAGTTTAGCCGCTTTGCTTAATATGGATTTTTCAGTATTAACCGATATGATTGGCGAGCAATTTAAAGGTAAGGAAAAATTAATTGCGCCGAATATTCATGCGCTTGAGTTAGGTTATCAATATGCCAGTCACCACTTTGAGTGTCCCTTACCCGTTCATGTGGAAAAGCGAGATTGTGTCGGCGATAAAATTCTTGTTAACGGTAATACCGCCGCTGGGCTTGGTGCTGTTTATGCGGGTGCTACCGTAGCAGCTTGGTATCCTATAACACCATCTACTTCTGTGGTTGAAGCTTTTGATAAGTATGCTAATCGTCTGCGTATTGATCCCGGTACGGGCGAGAAAAATTTCGCTGTTGTACAAGCTGAAGATGAATTGTCAGCAATTGGTATGGCCATTGGTGCTTGCTGGAATGGTGCGCGAGCATTTACCGCAACGAGTGGCCCCGGTATTTCATTGATGAGTGAGTTTTTAGGGCTGGCTTATTTTGCTGAATTACCCGTTGTTTTAGTTGATGTTCAACGTTCTGGTCCATCTACAGGAATGCCAACGCGGACTCAGCAGTCTGATGTTTTGGCTTGTGCTTATGCGTCTCACGGTGATACAAAACAAGTACTACTGTTTCCATCAGATCCCAAAGATTGCTTTGATATGGCAGTTCAGGCCTTTGATGTTGCCGAGCGTGTGCAGACCCCCGTTATTCTTTTATCTGATTTAGATATTGGTATGAATGACGTTATGTGTGAACCCCTTGTTTGGGATGATCAACGAATTTATGATCGTGGCAAAGTAATGACAACTGAAGATTTGGAAAATGCCACTGAAAAGTTTGGTCGTT
This sequence comes from Cellvibrionaceae bacterium, assembly GCA_050633825.1. GTDB lineage: Bacteria > Pseudomonadota > Gammaproteobacteria > Pseudomonadales > Cellvibrionaceae > CANLBN01. Next base: position 9,192 of record JBOEHG010000059.1, read on the forward strand.
ATTTGGATGTTGATGGTGATGGGATTTGTTATCGAACCTACCCTGGAACACACCCAACAAAAGGTTCTTTCTTCACACGAGGAACCTCTCGTGACCCTTATGCTATTTATACTGAAAGTGGTGAAGAGTACCAAAAAAATATGGAGCGTCTGTTACGTAAATGGCAAACAACGGTTCAATATTTACCTAAACCAGAGTTTTTTCCTTCACAAAATACCTTGCCTGGTAAGCAATCATCAATGAGTGATGGTTTGATTTGTTATGGCTCGAGTAGGGCAGCAATGACAGAAGCAATGGATAATTTTTCTTCTCATGGTGTGTTTATGGATGGGCTTTGTATTAAAGCCTTTCCGTTTGCTGAGGAAATTCGTCAGTTTATTGATAAGCATGATCGCTTATTTGTGATAGAGCAAAATCGTGATGCCCAAATACGTTCATTATTAATTAACGAGTTTGATATTGATCCGGCAAAATTAGTTTCGGTGCTTCACTATCATGGCAGCCCTATTACTGCGGCAAGCATTGCTGAGAAGGTTCAGAAATATGTAGGACCAACTGATCAGCAGGCCAAAGAAGCGTAAATGTTAACAAAGAACGCTAACATAGAAATAAAAGAATAAAATAAGAGATAGACCGTATGAGCTTTATTCGCCCGAATTTTCGTCACCCTGAATCACCTAAAAATGCTTTAGGTTTTACCCATAAAGATTACGAAGGTAGTCTTTCCACATTATGTGCTGGATGTGGCCATGATTCTATCAGTGCAGCTATTATTAATGCTTGTTTTGAATTATCCATAGAGCCTCACAAAGTAGCAAAGCTATCGGGTATTGGTTGCTCTTCTAAGACACCGACTTATTTTTTAGGTAACTCTCATGGTTTTAATTCAGTGCATGGGCGTATGCCTTCAGTAACTACCGGGGCTAACCTTGCGAATCGTGACTTAATTTATATCGGTGTGTCGGGAGATGGCGACTCAGCTTCTATTGGTTTAGGGCAGTTTTCACATGCAGTGAGACGTAACTTAAATATGTTGTATATGGTTGAAAATAACGGTTGTTATGGTTTAACAAAAGGGCAGACATCGGCAACGACTGATTTCGAATCAGTGAATAAAGCTGGTGTTAAAAATATGTATGAGCCAATTGATCTAGTAAGTCTTGCATTACAACTTGGCGCGACGTTTGTTGCTCGTAGTTTCTCCGGTGATAAAAAGCAATTAGAGCCTTTAATTAAGGCGGCTATATCACATCGTGGATTCGCATTTATTGATGTTATTTCTCCTTGTGTCACATTTAATAATAACCCTGGTTCTAAAAAAAGTTATGAATTTGTGCGTGAACACTGTGATGCAACGGGTACTGTGGATTTTGTCCCCATGGAAAAAGAAATAACAACAGACTACGCTGCGGGGACAACGCAAGAAATTACATTGCACGATGGCTCTGTTATTCGTTTAAATAAGACCAGTGATTCTCTTGCTGCTGATAATATGGATATTCATGATCGTCATGCCGCCATGAATGCCGTACAAGGTGCCGCTAAACGTGGGGAGATATTAACAGGGCTACTTTATGTTGATACAGATCCCTGTGATTTACACGATATATTAAATACTTCCATTAAGCCGCTTAATTCTCTCGACGAGTCAGTTTTATGTCCGGGGAATAAAACCCTACAAACCATTAATGATTCATTTCGTTGACTTGCTTATATTTCATACGCCATCTAATGATAAGACTCTCATTAAAATAGTTGACTCTTAGCCATAGTACGGTGAACATAGCAATTGTTCCCGACATTTTTCGTACTATGGCCAAGCAATCGACTCAATCTGATTTCCTTTCTCGCTCTGCACTCGCTGAACAGCTCGGTATGCCTCTCAAAGATCTCACCCAATTGATGATTGAATCTGGCTGGATTATTCAAGAAGAAAAAGTCTGGCAACTAACGGCAAAAGGCGAGTTTGAAGGTGGAATTTATCGGCAAAGTCAAAAATATGGGCAATATATTGTTTGGCCTAGCTCAATTATTGATCATCCCGTAATTCGTGATTCAGGTCAGTCTTTAGTGAGTGTGAGTACTTTATCTAAACAAGTGGGTATTTCTGCCCGTTTATTAAATCGTTTGTTAGCAGAAATTGCATGGATAGAAGCTTACGCAAAAGGATGGCAATTGACTGTCTTGGGCCGCGAAAATGGTGGGGTCCAGTGTCATGATGACGAATCTGGTATTCCTTATGTTATGTGGCCTAGAGCCGTTAGTCATGCTGCTATTTTTAAAGAATCAATAAATAGCTTTACGAGTAAGGAATCTTTAGAGTCGCTTGATGGCCGTAAATTTTCCTTACATTCACACTGTGCTATAGCAAACTGGCTTTATTTACTTGGTATGAGTTATAGCACTAATCGCCAATTAATGGTTTCCCCTGAGATCACTTTAGTGCCTGATTTTTATTTGCCCGCCCATCATCTATGTATTGACTATTGGTCAGATTCGCTTTCGCCTGCGGAATTGGCCAATCAATTACAAAAACGTGATGCTTATACAAATTGCGGATTAAACGTTGTAGAGTTGAAAGATGATGATTTCAGTGATCTTGATCAGGCTTTATCAAAGCATTTACTTCAGGCTGGCATTACTACTTATTAAGTTGGAGAATAAAAATGAATGTTGCTTTTATTGGATTAGGTGTCATGGGTTACCCAATGGCGGGATATCAGCAAAAGGAGGGACATAATGTCTGTGTTTATAATCGTACCCTCACAAAAGCTCAGAAGTGGTCTGAAGAATACAAAGGGCGTTATGCTGAAACACCAGCAGCAGCCAGTAAAGGCGCAGATGTTGTTATGGTCTGTGTGGGTAATGACGATGATGTTCGTGGTGTTATTTATGGTGAAGAAGGCGTTTTGGCAGGTTTAAGCGCAGGGGCCATGATTGTTGATCACACAACGACATCATACGAACTGGCTAAAGAACTGTCTGAAAAGTGTCAAGAGAAAGGGGTAAACTTCATGGATGCTCCCGTTTCGGGAGGGCAGGCAGGTGCTGAAAATGGTGTTTTAGCTGTGATGTTAGGGGGTTCAGAAGAGCATTTACAGTATGCTAAGGTCGCTATTGAGCCATATGCCAAATCGATCACGCTTATGGGGCCTGTTGGTGCAGGCCAAGCAACGAAAATGGTTAACCAAATTCTTATCGCAGGTATTTTGCAAGGTATTTCAGAGGGGTTTACCTTGGCCCAGAAAGCTGATCTTGATTTGCCTAAAGTGATTGATGCAATCAGTGCTGGAGCAGCAGGTAGTTGGCAATTGTCTAATCGTGGTTTGAATATTGATAAAGATATCTTTGATTATGGCTTTGCGGTTGATTGGATGGTTAAAGATTTGGGTTTTTGTCTAAATGCGGCCAAAAACTTAGGAATAGAGCTACCAAATACGCAATTTGCGAGTGATCGCTATAAAGAATTACAGAAAAAAGGATATAATCGTTCAGACACATCGGTATTGATAAAACAATACGATAAATGATGCATTTATTCATTAATCACTATGTACTATGATTATTTCGGTTTAACCGAAGCGCCATTTTCAATTGCTCCTAATCCTGAATACCTGTTTATGACAGAGCGACACCAGGAGGCCCTTGCACATCTGTACCATAGTGTTGAGAGTG
>JBOEHG010000060.1:0-16519 GCA_050633825.1 Cellvibrionaceae bacterium
AATTTATGGTGTTCTACGAACATTATTCTTTGGTTTAATTCTTTTTTGGTTGGGACGAGTATCCAATAATTTTGGTAAGCAGTTAATACGCCGTCAAGAAGAAATTGATATTGGCACGCGGGAAGTTTTTGCCAAGTTGTTTGAAATTTTTCTACTAGTTGTTATCTTTTTTGTTTTACTGCAAATAATGGGGATCAGCTTAACCACCTTAGCCGTATTTGGTGGTGCTGTTGGTGTAGGCTTAGGCTTTGGCTTGCAGGCCATTGCCTCTAATTTTATTTCCGGGATCATTCTTTTGATGGACCGCTCATTATTAGTGGGTGATTATATCGAGTTGGAAGATGGACGTAGTGGCACGATTACAGAGTTAGGCATGCGCTCTACAACCTTAGAAACCTTTGATGGAAAAGATATTGTTGTACCTAATGAAAAATTTATTACCAGCAGCTTTACCAATTGGACACATAAAGATATTAAGCAGCGCTATTCCCTTGAATTTCAGTTGGCCTATAAAACCGATTTTCATACCTTGTTTCCCATATTAAAAGAGGCCATTGCGAATCATCCACAAGTATTAAGTGGTGATGACCTGCCGCCGGAAGAGTTACCCGATGTGGAGATTAAAGGTTTTGGTGAATCGGGTGTCGATATTTTGGTCGAATATTGGATAGAAGGCATTGATGACGGTAAGAGCCGAGTTGATGCCGATCTTATGTTAATTATTTGGGATGTTCTAAAAGAACATTTTGTGGAGATACCATTCCCTCAGCGTGAAGTACGAATTATTAATAACCCTTCAGACTAACTTAATACAGTGTGATGTAGTGACGATATGAAACAGAGTTTTTCAGGTCTGCAGATAGCAATCCCCGAAAGTAGACAGCTTGATGTATTAGCAACATTATTCGAGAAACGTGGTGCAGGGGTGCTGCGCTGTCCATTGGTCTCGATTCACGATAGCCCGGAAGTGGAACTGATTGAGCAGTGGCTGAGAGGCTTCATTGCCTCACCGCCAGATATTTTAGTCATCTTAACCGGTGAAGGCATTAAACGTTTAACGGGGTTTGCCAGTAGAGCGGGGCTTGAGAGTGAATGGCAGCAAGCCTTATCCAGTGTTTATAAAATAGCCAGAGGCCCTAAACCCAACCGTGCCTTAAAATTATTGGACTTACAGGCCAATGAATTGGCTAAGGAGCCAACGACTGACGGTATGATAAAGTCACTGGAGATCATGGATTTATCCAGTAAGACAATGGCGGTCCAGCTCTATGGTGAAGATCCTAACGAGAAACTACAGACTTATTTGCAACAAAGGCAGGTCAGCTATAATACTGTAGCACCTTATATATATGCCTCTGATGTAGAAACTGATAGGGTAGAGCAGCTAATAAGATCACTAGATAATGATGAACTAGATATTATTTGTTTTACCAGTAAGGCCCAGTATCAACGCCTTGAAAAAGTCGCAAACAACCAAAAGTTATTAGAATTACTGGAAAATGGCCTAAAAAGAACTAAAATTGCAGCAGTAGGTCCTGTTGTTGCGGATCAACTAAAAGATGCCGGTTTTGATGTTGCGGTTATGCCTGAAGGTAAGTATTTTATGAAACCTATGGTGAGTGCAATAGAGTCCATGCTCGACTTGAGTTGTGAATAAGGCATTAACTATAAATTCTAAGATTTAATTTGGAGTTGATTGTTGAGTGACGAACTTAGTTTTGATGATTTGAAGCTATTGCCAGGTACCAAACTTGATTTGCGTTCAGAACAATATGCCTTGTTAAAAGGTGCAAGCCATTATATTGGTTGTTTAACGAAAAAAAGTATTGTTGTTTCTACCCCAATGGCGAATGGCCGGCCTGTTTCCTGCAGCACAGGAAATAGCGTTGTTATTCGTTTGTATGTGAATCACCTGAGCTGTGCTTGTGCTTTTCGAACACAAATAATTCATACTTCCGTTACACCTTATCCTCATTTGTTTCTTGAGATCCCTGATCATGTTGAGATAGGGGCTGTGCGTAAAAGTATTCGGGTGAATGTCAATATAATCGGCTTTGCCAAAACAGACTTATTAAGCAAGCCCCAATCGATTATGATTAATAATCTTAGCACCGATGGGGCAAGGTTAGAAAGTAAGATGTTTTTAGGCGATAACGGCGACAAGATAAAAATAACAACACGCCTTAAAGTGCTAGGTGTTGAACATACTGTTAAAGTAGATGGCATTATTCGGTCTTGCTCTGATCCCTCGCAAAAAGAATACTATGGTGTACAGTTTGATAACATTGATGCTACTGCTCAACTTGTTTTATACGCTTATGTTATGTCAGAAATTTCTGGCTGACTTATGGTCGGTTAACCCAGTCAAAGACTAATTTTCTTTTGTCCATATCTACAGTCGTTAGTTTGACTTCTACATCTTGATCTAAGAATAACGCTGTTTCATTCCAGGTTAATTCCATTCGTTGGTTATTAAAAGAGATTTTATCAAAGGGTGCTTCTGGGTTCTCCTTGTCTTCTTTAATGCCTACAATAAAACCTTCGATATCGTTGTCACGTAAGCGAATACCAATCCCCTGATTGGTTAATAAGGCGATATAAGCGGTAAAGGTTTGTCCTATTTTATCTTGCATATAATCCGCAATGAGCCATTGTTCCATTAGCCTAGATGCATTGCGACTATTTGCAATACTTTCCTTTAATCGATCAATTTGTTTGTTGCGTAAGTTTGTCGGTTTTTTCTCTTCGAGTATTTTATGTATAACGCGCTGATTATATAGATCTTGATAACGGCGTATTGGTGAGGTTATCGTTGCGTAGTATTCCGCTCCTAAGCCAAAGTGTGGAGATGGTGTTGAAGAGGGCTCACTACCTTGATGAAAACGCTGTTGTATTGAAAAAATCCGCTCATGTTTGCTATCACTCTGCAGTAAGCGTATCGTTTTGACATAATTTTCTAACTTATTGTTATCACCAATATAGTCTTCACCAAGCGCTTCTTTGAGTAGTTTCTCAATATCTTCTCTTCGTTCTTCACGGTATCCGGGATGAGCACTAAAGAGTCCTGCTTTTGTCTTCGACGGATTGTGTTGTGCTAGCAAATGCCCCGCTGACTGGTTAGTTGCAATCATTGACTCTTCGACAATAATGTGAGCGTCAGTACGATCAATTTTTTCAATAGAAGCCAGCTTACCTTCTTCATTTACAATTAAAATATAGTCCGATTTATTTTCAGTGACTAATTGATTCTTTTGGCGGTACTGTTTTAATGCATTCGCACAATTTTTCAATGCGACTAACTGTTCTTTAAATGGTTCGATGTCATCGAGCTGAGGCGCTGCTTGGTAGGTTTTACCATTGAGAAGCGCACTCACTTGTTGGTAGCTCAGTTTTGCTTTTGAGGAAATAATGGCTGACTCAAAAAGATAATTGCTGACTTTTCCAGCGCTATTGATAGTGAGTTTACAAGCGAGAGCAGGACGATCTTGTCCTGATAATAAAGAATAACGCTCCAGTGATAGTGACTCTGGTAGCATAGGTACAGATTTACCCGGTAGATAAATAGTCTGCCCTCGTCGCTGAGCAATATTGTCTAAAGGAGAGTCTATGTTGATTTCACTGCTTGGGTCAGCAATGGCGACGGTTAGCTCCCACCCATCTTCGGTAGTAATGATTGTTAATGCATCATCCATGTCTTTTGTATTAGTAGAGTCAATAGTAACAAAGGGCAGATGACGCAGATCAGAGCGTTTAGCATTTGATTTCTCATCAAAGGCTTGTTTTTGTAGTGTCTGAGCTTGTTCTTGAACGTCTTTAGGGAAGTTATCGAATAGTTGAAACATGGCCAATGTAAATTGCCGGGCCGTATCGGCATTCGTTTCTTTACCGATGTCACTGGTAATACGTGCTTGTGCTTTACCGCTTTCATAAGGATGTTGAGTAATTCTAGCGGTTACATAGTTACCGTCTTTTGCATTAGACCTTGCCTTCGGTGGAACAAAAATCCAACGACTATGTTGCTGGGTTTCATATATAACAAAGTGTCCTTTACCTTTAACGCAATAACGTCCAGCTACCTGTTTGAGAGGAGAGTGGATAAGCTTTTCCACTTTCGCTTCGAATTGTTCTTTTTCGTTTTGAGTAACAGCGACTTCAATTCTGTCCCCATGAAATAGCCTATCCATCTGTTCTGGATTTAAGAATGCATCTCGCCCATCGTCGAGAGAAACAAAGCCATAACGCCCTGCTGTGCCACGGACAGTCCCTTGAGCTGTATCAGTATTGGCACGAATTTCTTTTTTTAGAGTGGAAAGCTGGGAGAGGACATCGCTTGTGAGCATAAAAACAGTACTGCCAATAGGTTATTTAGAAACATTAATAGAGACTTTTACAGACTCTTAAAGCGGTGAATCATACCAGAGATTGCCCCGGGGCTACATCATATTAGCGCAATGAGTTAAAGAATTTCGGTACGATCTGAGTAGCTGGACCATAGTGTTGTTCATCGAATAATGAACCTGATGCCGATGCTTCTAGGTTCAACTCAACGGTATGCGCACCATAGTACTTAGCGGTTTGAAAAAAGCCTGCTGCGGGATAAACATTGCCAGATGTACCAATGGATATAAAGAGATCGCATTGTCTCAACGCTTGCTCTATATCATTCATATATAAGGGCATTTCTCCAAACCAGACCACATGAGGGCGTAAGTTACCTTTGGTCTGACAGCAAGGGCATTGATCTTGCGGTGAGACTTGGTGGTTACAGTCAAATAATTGCCCTGTTATTTTACAGCGTATTTTAAGCAGTTCACCATGCATGGGATAGATAAGATCATTACCTGCTTGTTGATGTAGGTTATCAATATTCTGTGTGACCAGTGTGAGACGGTCAGGATGGGCTTTGCTAAAGTTTGCTATCGCTGCGTGAGCAGCATTGGGCTTAATACCGTTTAATAAATATTGGCGCCTCGCATTATAAAAACGATGAGCTAACTCAGGGTCCCGAACAAAGGCTTCTGGTGTGGCAACATCTTCGACGCGATGATTTTCCCATAAGCCATCAGCTGCACGGAAAGTTTGAATACCTGATTCAGCAGAGATACCTGCGCCAGTCAGAATGACAATGGATTGATATTCTTTCATTTTTGAATGCCGGGTTAATAAGAGCAGCTTTTCTTTGTTACAGCCGGTAGTTTAATAAGGAAACGTTTTGACCAATATTTACCAGTAACCCAAAGGCCTTTACGATTTTGATCGTAAGCAATACCATTACTGATATTTTTGTTGTCTATTTGAACTGCTTCTTGCCTTAAGGATCGTAGGTTCATTTTTGCCAATAAACAGCCGGTATCACTATCAATTGCATAAATAAAATCATCGTACCAACGGTTGGCCCAAATAATACCATTAATATATTCAAGTTCATTAATGTTATTGAGTCCTTGAACAGTAAGGTCATATTGAAGCGCAAATGTATCCATATCCTTGAATAGCAATTTATTACTGCCGTTACTCATGATGAATGCTGTTGGAGAGTGTGTAAGTCCCCAGCCTTCACCTTGATAGTTGTATTCTCTCTTTTTTTTCAAGGTGGTTTTATCAAAAACCAATAATTTTCCTTTTTTCCATGTGAGTAAATACAGCTCATCATTTACCACTGTTAAACCTTCAGCAAAAAGATGGTTAGGTAAGGAATAGCGAAGTGTTTTTTTTGGTGTTTGATAAATGAGGGCGGACTTGCCATAAAGCCCACTACTGATATAAAAGCCATCATCATTGTCATGGTAGAGGCCCTGAGTAAACCATCGGGTATTATGGTTCTCAGTTGCAAGTAATTCGACAGGGAATACTGGAGTTGAGTCGTGTTTATTAGCCGAGTGAAGAAATAAGCTAAAACAGGACAGGTAAATAAATATAAAAATATTATAATGTAATGACAATAGCACTTCTCGTAAAATAGAAGTGCCAGTTTAGAGGAATTTTTATGTATCTTCTAGAGCGTTAGTGTTCTGTATCTTCAGATTCTTCGAGTTTTTCTTGTTCTCGTGAATTTACAAATTCAAGCGCATGCTTGACTGCTGAATTGACCTTTTTGTGAACTTCTTCTAGTTCCACCGGTGACATATAAAACGTCATATCAACATCATGGCGTATATACCGTGGTGGTAAATGATTGAGTGCTACGCAAGAAACATCGGCTAAGAAATCATAATCTTTTCCTGCCCGTGGATCTTGGCGGATAATGCTTTCTGTGACAAGGCGTTCATAGTAATTATGAACACTGGTGGTATCGTAATTTGTCGTGGTCGATCCACGGCGGCGGCTAAGAAGCATGGTTATAGTCTCTTTCGATCAATGAAGCTGATCAAAGTATAGTTTATATTGGCGCTTTTTCTAGCGAGCCGGTTAATTTCGGCTGTTGGTAGGGGACACGGGTATATAGTAGTAGAGAGGGCTAATTGCGTCGAATCAGGTCTCTGATGATAAATCTTGCAGGGTTAAGCGCATTGATTTGTAGCTGAGATGCTGGTGGCGGTTCACCAGCAATAATACTCGCCAGTATTTCTGCGGAAAGAGGGCTGTATGCAAGTCCTCTGGAACCATGGGCAATATTGCAATAAAGATTATCTAAGTAGCTGCCGCTGCTTGCTATGGTTGCACGAGCATTATGGCTTAAATTATTGAAATCTCTATAAAACTTCTCAGTGTCAGGGATCGGACCGACTAAGGGTAAATAGTCAGGGCTTGTACAGCGAAAGCCGACTCTACCACCCATAATGCTGTCACTGATAGCGGGCGTGTTCAGTTCTGGCAGATAAGCCGTTATATTGGAAATGTTGTCATCATGGTCATTATCGGATAATTCAGGTGATTGCTCATGTAGATTAAATGTCGCCCCTATGGCATGAGCTTTATGCCCTGAAATAGTAGAGGCGGGGGCAATATAGCCACGTGCGCAAATAACGCTTTTTAATTTTTCTGATGCATTCTGTACTTTTAAATAACTAACCTGGCCTCGAATAGCTTTGGTTGGCAACCAATTGGTTTGTGTTAATTGAGCCGCATCATTAGCATTGGCCAAAATGACATGATCAAATTTCTGTATCCAAAGCGTCTCTTTTACTCCAGCCTTTAATTTAGCCTTAAGTTCCCAAGCTGACGATGCTCCTTGTTGGTGTAACTTGTGTTGATGTAATTCGGTGACTTGCGTTTCTCGCTGAATCGTAATGTTGGGATGTTTGCTTAACCACTGGCATAGCACCGCAGGTTCCATCCAGCCACAGTAGGGGAAGTAGAGGGCAGGATAGCCTATTGTGATATTAGCTACAGTGCTTGCAGTGTGGCTATCGGTTTGCTGTATACACTCTGAATAGGGAAGGCTTTCAGTAATCGCTTTATGATTTTTTTGGCTAGAAGAATTATAAGCTAATTGTAAAACACCGCAGCGTTGCCCTGCGTTTGGATGTTCTTGCCAAAAAGCCTTATAAAATTGTTGAGCGTATAGCAAACTAGCTAGGTTAAATTGCCCTAATGTGCCTCTATCATCTGCAGATAATTTGGCATAAAGCACACCTTGTGGATTGCCTGATGCTTCATAAGCTATGTGTGGATGTTTATCAATGAGGGTAACAGAGAAGCCCCGTTTGGCTAATGCATGGGCACTATGACAGCCTGCTAATCCTGCCCCAACAATTGCAACTGACTGTTTATTTGGTACTGCACGATAGTTTTTACTCACATGCCATGGGGTGGCATCTTTTATATTACTATGGTTGATAGTTGATGGGGTATTGTTGTTGGGTTTACCAATCAGTTGGCCAATAAGCATTTCCCGTTTATTAGCAAAGCCGGGGACTTTTTTTATTGAAAAGCCTGCGCTACTGAGGTTTTGTTTAGCGATACCTGCCGCAGTGAATGTTGAAAAGCTAGCATTAGGAGCGCTGAGCGTAGATAGAGTTTCTATTAAGCTTTTACTCCACATTTCAGGGTTTTTTGAAGGGGCGAAGCCATCTAAAAACCATGCATTGACTCCTCTTAAAGTGCTTTTGCTATTCCCCTCGATTGGTTTACACCAATACGGGGTAGAAAAACCAGGGTGTTGAGAAGCAAGTAATTGCTTAAAGCCTTCTGCCGCATCATTAATGATTAGATGTAAACGCATATTGCCAAAGTCGAAATATTGAACATGAGGGCGCCGAGCACCAATGTAGTTTTCGCGATAGCACACTGAAAATTGTTGAATATAGGGTTCTAACTCCGGCCATAAAGTCAATGATTGTGTTAGTTCTTCTGGTGACAGAGGGTACTTTTCTGCGGAGATATAAGTAAGGCGGCAAGATGAATCTGCTGTTTTATCCCATAGTGCCCAGCAATTTAAAAAATTAAGCCCAGTACCAAAGCCTGTTTCTCCTATTGTAAAAGCATCATGCTTGTTAAGAGAGCGAAAGCGTTCTTTTAGGTTGTTGTGATGTAGAAAAACATAACTACTCTCTTCTAAACCATTTATTTTAGAGAAGTAGATGTCGTCAAATTGAGTAGAAAAGGGTTGTCCTTGATCATCCCACTTAATTTTCTTATCGACCTTACTTGTATCGCTACAGTCGTTCTTATTACTCATAATTTAGATAACAAATGTTTTTTTCAGTTGCTCGCACCATGTGGTAATACGTTCATCAGTTTGATCAAATTGGTTTTCGTCATCCAAAGCAAGGCCTAAAAATTGTGTCTTATCGTCTGTTAGTGCTTGTGATTCAACAAAGGTATAACCTTCGTTGGGCCAATAACCTATTATTGTTGCTCCTTTTAATAGTACTTTATTATGTAAGTATCCCATTGCATCTAAAAACCAATCGGGATAGCCAATCTGATCACCTAAACCAAAAAGAGCGACTGTCTTGCCTTTAAAATCAATTTCGTCAAGGTTGTCCCATATGTCTTCCCAATCTTCCTGAAGCTCGCCGTAATCCCACGTTGGGATACCAAAGATTAATTGCTGATAATCATTTATTTGTTCAATGGGAGTATCAACGATATTAAAAACATCCACACTATCTTTACCGAAATAAGTTTGTATTTTCTCAGCGCTCATTTCGGTGTAACAGGTAGAGCTTCCATAAAATAACCCAATAGGCGCTTGTTGAGCCTTATGATTGGTATTCCCGATCATTTTATATTGCGCCCTTAAAATCCAGTTGTCTCCACGCTTCATAGACAATGACGGAAACAGCATTGGATAAGTTCATGCTGCGACTTTGGGCTTGCATGGGTATACGCACAATATTACTCATGGCCGAGCTAAATAATATATTGTCAGGTAGGCCACGTGTTTCAGGACCAAATACAAGGTAGTCATTATCAGTAAAAGAAATATCGGTGTGATGCCGATCGCCCTTTGTGCTAATGGCAAACATTCTTTCCGGTTTTTCTGCTAGCAGAAAGTCATCCCAGCTTTTGTGGGTGGTTAATGTAGCCCATTCATCATAATCCAATCCGGCTCTACGTAGCTTTTTATCATCAAGCTCAAAGCCTAAAGGTTCTATAAGGTGAATAGTGCAACCCGTATTTGCCGCTAAGCGGATGATATTACCGGTATTGGGTGGGATTTCAGGTTCCACCAAAACAATTTGAATCATGATTTAAAGGCTACTAATACGTCAAAAGAATGTCGGCGATTATATAGAAAAGGCACGCAATAGAGAATAGTTAAAGATTGTCAGAATATTGACAAAAACATCATGAAATCGTCCTATTTTCTTATAAGGTTTAGTCTAAAGCTCGCTTTATAGTGCTATACAGCTAAGCTTGTATACAGAGTTCTATATTTTATATTGGTAGCTATTTTGCCCCTTTTTAAACGAAATAATAAAGCACTGTGTTTAGGTATGATGTTGTCCGATGACAATATCATCCTCATTCTGTTGGACACTGAACGTAGTGAAAAACCAACGATAAGGGCTGTTGCTAAATACCCCTTTTCAGAAAAGGATAATAATCGCTATGAGGTAGTAAAAAAAATACTAAGTCATGAAAAGTTAGTTAATTTGCCATGTTACTGCGTTGTTGGTGATGATGATTATCAGCTTTTATTAGTAGAAACTCCAGATGTTCCAAAAACTGAAGTTCGTGAAGCACTACAGTGGAAAATAAAGGATATGATCAATATTGAACTCAACAATGTTGTTATTGATGTGTTTGATCATCCAGAAAAAAAGATGTCCTACGTTGTTGCGACAGAAAGAAAGGTTGTTGAAAAGCATATTGAGATAACTAAAGAATTAGGCTTAGATCTTAAGGCGATTGATATTCCCGAGCTCACTATGCGTAATATTCTTGATCATTACTCTTCTAATGCTGAAAGGGGAGTTGCATTAATTTCCTTAAAAAGAGGTGAGGGTAAACTCCTTATTATAAGAAAAGGTAATATTTATTTTTCACGGCGTTTTTCCTTGACTTATGAAAGCGAAGGGGAGAATGAATTCCCTGAAGATATGATCGTATTGGAGTTGCAGCGTTCTCTTGATTATTACGAACGCCAGATGGGCCAAGTTTCTCCTGCTGAAATTATATTTACAGGGTCGATAGAAAAAGATCAATTAAGCCAATTTATAGTTGATAACTTTCAGCAAAAAATATCTCATTTGAGTTTAGATGATTTGTTTATTAATTTTGGTGTAAATGAAAATGTCAATATGCCGGATGAGTTGATGATGCTTGTGGGCGGAGCAGCTCTTCGGCAAGGAAGCATGGCATGAGGCAAGAAGTAAATTTATATTTGTCTGAATTTAAACCTAAAGTTATTTTGTTGTCTGCGAATCATGCTATGTTTTTGCTGCTGGCTTCATTGTTGTTGATGGTTTTTTATTCGTTTTTTGAATACAAAAAATTACTTAACTTGAAAGAAGAAAATTCAAGCCTTGCAATTTATGAAAACAAAAATTCTGCAAGTGATGCATCTGATAACTTAATGGAAAAGATAAGAGCTAGAAGGGAATATATTGAAAATGAAATAAAGGCTTTATCTGAAAACATAAAAAACAAAGAGAGTATTAAAATAGCAGTAGAAAATAATGTTAATAAAAATAAAGTTAGTTTTTTTAATATTTTCTCTAGTGTCGGAAACTTAGCAAATGAAAAAATATCAATCTCTACTATAGAAATATATAGCGGTGGGGAAGAAATTGTAATTGATGGTTTGTCTGTTAATAAAGAGAGCGTTCCTAGTTACCTGGATGACTTGAAAAATGATAAGTCGTTTGCAGATACTCAGTTTGGTCTATTAAATATAAAGAAGATGGAGGATAGCCCATTTTATAATTTTGGTATGTCAAGGAGGAAAAAAGATGGATAGTTTCTCTCTTTATATTACAGGTAAACGTGATTTCTATAATGTTCTTCCTGCTAGGCAAAGGCTAATACTATTCTTTTTATGTTTGTCTGTCTTGTATTTTTTTTGGTTTCTTGTTGTAAGCCAGCCAATGAATAAGTCGATAAGTAGGCTTAAGTTAGAGAATGCCTACCTTTATAGTCAATATCATCCTGATAATATGGTAAAAGATGCAGGCGATGTTGATTTGATTTCTTTAAATAAAAAATTACGTGATTTAAAAAAAAGGGTAGTTCTTTTAAATGAGGAATTGATAAATTATTTTTCAGTTATAGATTCTGTTGATGAAATTGTAGGGGTAGTTAAAGGGTTAATTGATTCAGAAGGGTTGATAGCAATTAATGAGATAAAAGAAATGCCCGTTACCAAAATAGCCATACCTTCTTCTTTTGATATAAATAGACAGGATGAATCTGAAAATAAGGAGTGGTCTTTTTATAAGCATGAAATTCAGATTAAGTTGACGGGTGATTATATTAATATTGTTAAATATTTAAATAAAATAGAATTGTTGGAGTGGAATCTTTTTATTGAAAACATAAAATATGATGTTATTGATCATCCTAAATCTGCGGCAACGATCGCTCTATATGCATTGTCTATGGATGGGGATCTTTAATAATGAGATTTATGGTTTTGTTTTTTTTGATTTTTTACTCTTCTCTTTCATTAGGGATAAAGGATCCAACAGCTCCTTTGATGAATAAGCCTAATGTTAATCCTGTTCTTAAAAAGAAAGGTAAGTTTTCAGATAGATATAAGTTGCAAGCCATCTTTATTTCTAAAGATAAGAAAATTGTAGTGATTAATGGCGAGGAATATAAGCAGGGAGATGTTTTAGGTGGCTATCTGCTTAAATCCATTGAAAAGGATCATGTATTGCTTTTTATAAAAGGAAAAATAAGTTCTCTCTGGCTCTACCCTGCTGATATGCGCAAAGGTTTTGGTAAATGATGTTGATGGTTAAAAAAATAAGTATTATTGTTGTTTTTATAATTGCTTTTGCAGGGTGTTCGCAGAATGATGTGAAGGCAACGGTAATAGATGAAGTAGGCAAGGCTAAGGAAGAGTCTGAGATGTCTAAAGCAAAAAAAGAAGAGAGAGTTTCTGTTGTTGATGATGTCTTGCTTGGTTTGTCACCTAAAAGACAGTCTGCTCCAATTTTAAAAGTCCCTGAAAAAAGGTTTGATATTGCAGTTAATAGTATTCCTGCGAGAGTGTTCTTTAGTAATTTAATGTCAGGTGCAGATGTCAATATCGTTATCCATCCCGATGTTCAGGGCGAGATAACTTTAAGCCTAAATCGTGTTACAGTTTCTGAGGTGTTAAATGTTGTTAGGGAGATATACGGCTATGATTATAAATATAAAAATGCTATCTATACCATTTATTCTCGAGCATTACGTACAGAAATATTTCCAGTTAACTATATTGACGTAAAAAGAGTAGGTGTATCTGATACCAGTGTTTTAACAGGTAATATAGAATCCTCTGCGCAGGCAAATTCCGGGGATACACAAGAAACACAGCAAGCCGATTTAATAGGCTCCGGTAGTAGTATCGTCCCTGGGTCTCGTGTGCAAACTCGGTCTGAAACTGATTTTTGGGTATCTTTACAGCAGTCAATATCTGAAATAACTGGTGCTAGCCGACAGCAAGGAGAGCAACAAGAACAACAAGAAATAAACCAGAGAAAAGTGATTGTACATCCTCAAACTGGAGTGGTTGTTGTCACTGCCATGCCTAATGAGTTGGCTGCGGTTAAGTATTTTTTAGAAAAAGCGCAATTAAATGTTAAAAAGCAAGTCATTATTGAAGCAAAAATTCTAGAAATAGAGTTAAGCGAAGGTTATCAGTCGGGAATAAATTGGGGCGAGATTAATGGGCAATTATTGCTAGCAAATAACGTTTCTGAATTTTCTTCTCCGAATACGATTACTGAGCTGTCAGAGGGTGTGGGTGAGGTGTTTTCTTCTTTGCTAAAAGTTTCTGATATTACTAAGTTATTATCCCTGCTTAAGACACAAGGAGATGTGCAAGTTCTTTCTAGTCCTAGAGTGTCGACAGTGAATAATCAAAAGGCGGTTATTCGAGTAGGTTCTGATCGCTTTTTTGTAACAGGCGTATCTAATTCAACAACAACAAGTTCGGGTGCAACAACAAATAATCCTGATATTGAATTGTCCTCTTTTTTTAGTGGTATTTCCCTTGATGTGACTCCTCAAATTGATGATGAAAAGAATGTTATTTTACATATTCATCCGGTTATCAGTAATGTTACTGAGGAGCAAAAAGACATTACAGTAGGTGATAGTGATTTTTCTTTACCTCTGGCGCTAAGAGATATTCGTGAATCAGATAGCATTGTCCGCGCTGAAAATAAACAAATTATTGTTTTAGGTGGTTTGATGCAAGAAAAAACAATAGATTCTAATGGAAAACGGCCGGTATTGGGTGATATTCCTATCGTAAAAAGCCTATTTAGAACATCGAGTCAGAGTCGAGTTAAATCGGAATTAATTATTTTATTAAAGCCTATCGTTGTTGATGATGATAGTTGGTATGAAGATATAGCTGATAGTAAAGAACGTTTGGATATATGGAAAACCCCATCGAAACCTCCATCAAAACTATGAAGTATATAGGTAGAGCGTAGATAGAACATAAATAGGTGTATTTATGAGTAGCGAAAGTAGAGCGTTAAAATATCTTAATGAAGATGAAAAGTTAGTTCACCTTGATCATGTAGTAAGAGATTATCGGTTGGTTGAAAAGCCTGTGGAAAAAAAATCCTTTATTAGGCAATATCTTATTTTAGGGATGCTAATATTTTCTATTACCCTATTTTTGGTTGAACGTTTGACTAATAATCAATTTTCTAATGTTGTCGAAGAAGCTAAACCATTAGAAATAGACTCTATTTTAGTAGAAAAGAATACAGTTTCACGGTATGACCCTATAATTAACTTAACCAAAGCGCCAGAATCTGTATTAACATTTATTGGTGATGATGTTCGTAATAATAACAATAATAAAAAGGAAGTCATTATTTATGAGATAGTTGATAAGGAAAAAAACGAAACTTTAATTATATCTTTGTTGGCAGAAGCGAAAAGACTTTTTAGAGAAGATAAATTAACATCACCTGTTGGGAAGAATGCTTTTGAAAAATATGAATCGGTTATTGCTATTGATGCAACACATCAGGGAGCATTAAAAGGAATTGAGGATATAGTTAATCGTTATGTTTATTTTGTGGAATCGGTTATTAAGAAAGGTGAAATTTATAAAGTAGCAGGTTTGATTCGAAGTGCTCATCGAGTAGGGTCTGGCTATGTTGATATGAAAACCATTCTCAATAAGTATGCGGACTATATTAAGGATGAGACAGTATTTTTAGATTTGCCTAAAGAACCTACAGCAGCAGGTAAATTGAAGCTGGTTTCATCAAAACCTGAGACAATTGTTGAACAGTCACTTATCGATGTGGATAAAGAAATCGCACTAACTGCTTTGCGGCTTATTGAAAATGATGATTTTGATAACGCCAGATTAGTGTTAGAAAATTTTTCTGCAGTAACTGATTTTTGGGGGGAGTCACATGATTTGTTGCTTAAGTATTATCTTCAAAATGATTTTATAAAGGAAGCAGAAACGCTGGTTTATAAAAATAAAACCTTAGATTTGTTTTTGCTTGCAGAAAAGGTTGCTAGAATATTCATTGCAGCTAACGATATACCGAGTGCAATTAGCTTGTTGAGTAGCCATTCCCCAAAATTAGAGAAATATCAAGAATACTATGCATTAAAAGCAGGTTTGTACCATAAGATTGGTGATTACGATAAGTCGATCGAACTATATCAAAAGCTTTTAAATAACAACCATAAAAATTCACGTTATTGGTTAGGGTTGGCAGTGTCTCTCGATGCCTTAGATGATGATAAGGCGCTGGGCGCTTTTAGGTATGCGGATAAATACTCTGCATCTGATTCAGATGTCAAAGAATATATTGAGCAACGAATACTAGTGCTTGCAAATTGAGATTAAAATGACAGAAAAAGCACTACAAAAAAAAATACGTATTGGTGATATTCTTGTTGCTAAGGGAATTATCACAGAAGAGGAACTCAATCATGCCCTTAGTGAGCAATCAAAAACAGGTGCAAGATTAGGTAAAACGCTGATTGCAGTTGGTTTTGTTGACGAAACTACCCTCCTTAATATTCTTTCAGAACAGCTTGAAGTTCCTTTTGTTGACCTTAAAAACTTTAATTATGACAGAAATGATGTCTGTTCACTGAAAGAAACACTTGCCAGGCGCTATAGGGTCGTTGTTTTAAAAAGAAGCAATGATAGTATTACTTTAGGGATGTCAGACCCTACAGATATTTTTTGCTTGGATGAGCTAACACGCATATACAAAAAAAATATAGAGCCTGTTATTGTTCGGGAATCAGAATTATTGGACGTTTTGGATAATTCTTATGGTGAAACAGAAAAAATTGCTTCACTGGCCGAAGAACTTAGCGATGAGTTGGGTGAAGACTCCGTCGATTTTGAAAGCCTTGCTCAAGAAGCAAACGATAGTGATGCTCCCGTTGTTAAGTTAATTCAAAAAATATTTGAAGAGGCCGTTAGATTTAAAGCTTCAGATATTCATATCGAACCTGATGAGAAGGTTTTACGGATTAGATTGCGCATTGATGGTGTTCTGTCTGAGCAAGTGATGAATGAAAAACAAATTGCTTCTGCGATAGTGGTTAGATTGAAGCTTATCTCTGGATTAGATATTTCAGAAAAGCGATTACCACAAGATGGTCGTTTTAATTTGCGTGTTGATAAGAAGAATGTTGACGTTCGTATATCAACAATGCCTATTCAGCATGGCGAATCAGTTGTGATGCGACTTTTAGTGATCGACGACGGTGTTCGTACGCTAGATGATATAGGGATTAATAATCAGTTAAAGACATCTTTACGATCTATTATTAAGCAACCTCATGGCTTGATATTAGTAACTGGACCAACGGGCAGTGGTAAAACAACAACATTATATGCTGCATTATCGGAGCTCAATACGCCAGATAAAAAAATTATTACGGTAGAAGACCCAGTAGAATACCGATTGCCACG
>JBOEHG010000061.1:0-25187 GCA_050633825.1 Cellvibrionaceae bacterium
AATTAATCTTGCGCCATAAATCTTAACACCCTTTTTATCCCATAATAAGGACTACAACAATGAATCGCTCTGCATTTAACCGTACGCTTTCTATATTAAATACCCTCAAACAGACTTACTATATTATCCCCTCATTAACAGCGCTTTTATTAAGCACATCTATTTCTGCCAATGAAGACTTTGTCACTAACGCGAAACTGCCGACAAACGCAAAAGCAACCTGCACAGCAGATATCAAAGACTGGTTTGCCAGTCGCCAAATCATACCCAACGGGTGGGTTGCACCGGCTAACAGTCTCGACCCTATTTTTGCTGACTTTAAACATAATACCCGGTGCGATTTTTATAAATGGGGCGCTCAGATGTTCCTTTGGCTGACATCAGGCATTGATACAAAACATGTATTTAACACCGCGCCTGTTTTTTATAATGTTTCAGTCGCAACCAATAGCGAGCGCCATTTTATTGCTGAAGATGGCCCTATGCGCTTAGGCGTTCGCAAAGGCAAAATAGACGATGAAATCGAAATGGGGCAAGCAGGCGGCGGCGATGTGCTTATCTCACAAAAAAAGTCACTGGTATACTACGGCATTCACGCGAATGATGTTTACGCGATCTATACCACAGGCCAAAAAAATAAGGCATTCAAAAAACCACTCACCTACGAATTTCCAAACACCCCGCAAGAATTAGAGGCTGTCAGTAATTATGCCGCTCAACAAGGCTACCCTTTAGGGTGGGAAAAAATTGCTTTAGCCATGGAGCTCAAAACATCTTGGGTTGATGCATCAACCCTCACAAAGAAAAACGACTATGTATTAACTCAAGCCGTTGTCCCTGTTTTTGATCGCTCGAAACCTAAAGGACCTTGGACAATCACAAGTACCGAAGAAAAAACCTTAGCCTTAGTCGGCATGCATGTCGTCGGGACAGTGAACCAACACCCCGAAATGGTATGGTCTACCTTTGAACATATCAACAATGTGCCCGACAACGCTTATATTTACAACACATCCTCTGGCACAGCAACACAGCCCTACCAATCGAAAGGAAATCAATGGACGTTTTTGCCTGAAGGTGCAGCGATGCCCACAGCCATCGACGCCAATGCAAAGGTACAAACCAGCGGTTCATCTGAAGAAATTGTAAATATTAATGGTGCCGATATAGGCCCCATCAATAATCTGCGTGTTTTTCCTTGGGGAAATCTTCCCGGCAGTAGCGGTGACACTACTTCGATTGCAAACAATACTGACTTGGTATCAATCAATGTTTCTGTATTATCTCAACTAGCCAAAGGCGATATTCGGGGCAACTATATTCAAACAGGGGGCATTTGGACAGCAAAAGGACAAATACCCTCCAATGGTTCAGATACAAATCTACGGGGTTCATTGCACCTTGCTAACACCACCATGGAAACATTTTATCAGTATGATAACCCCAATGGCTTTAAACCCATTAACTGCTTCGGCTGCCACAGCTCAACCCCGAAAAAAGCTAACCAAGTCAGCCATATTTTTGGTGAACTACAGCCTTTATCTAAATAACAAACACTAACGATTCAATAAGCTTACTATTTATTTCCTGAATAGTAAGCTTATTTTTCACAGTTCCTTTTAATACTTAGCACATTATCATTCTCTTTAGTGCTTATTACTTAATATCAACAATATCATTTGGATGAATATCAGCCCATGTACGTTCTGGAGCCTTAAAATAGCCCGATGCTATCCACTGAAGATGTTCGACCTTCACCTCAACATTAGCACGAATTTTTACAGCTACAAACTTTGTTTCTTGAGGGAAATAGTATTCTCCTTGACCAGGAACGCCATACCCTAAAAGATAGTAATTACCTAAAGGCGTGTAACTAGCACCCGTAACATTGAATGTAGCTCTATATTCTCGGTTTTTCTGATCAACCAAAATAACTTCAGGCTTAACTACCATTGAATCAGCTACTCGCTTGTAGCCATAATATGAAATCCTGTATTGAGATAATTCTAAGCCTTCTATATTTTCATAATCATCAATTTTTAGTAATACCTCTAATGTTTGGATATACGGTGAAGATTTGAGAGGGTTACTAAACTTAATTGTCTGCCATTCAGGTGTAATTGAAAACGGCCCTTCAATTAATTGATTGTTAGGATCTTTAGGTACGATTTGAGCCGAACAAACCAACGATAACACCAAAGCATTAATAAAAATAAATATTTTATATAATTTTCTTATCATCCTTAATTACCAAACTCCTATTATTTTTATTTGATACTTACAATTTTACTTGGATGAACATCCGCCCATGTACGTTCAGGCGATTTAAAATAACCCGCAGACACCCAATTTAAATGCTCTATCTTTACGTCCACATTAGCTCTAATCTTAACGGCAATAAATTCAGCATCTTTAGGAAAGTAATATTTATCCTTACTGGATGTTCCATAACCTAGCAAAAAATAATCCCCCAATTTATTAAAATGGGTACCGGTTACATCAAAAGTAACTCTATATTCTCTATTTTTTTTATCTATTAAAATCACTTCGGGCTTAATGATTATTGAATCCACAATACGCTTGTAACCAAAGTCCGACACCCTGTATTCAGATAATGGTATACCTTCTATAAATTCATACTGATCAATATCCAACAAAACATCTAAAGTTTGAATATGAGGTGATGTTTTGAGGGGTTTATCCAATCTAATAACTTGCCATTCAGCACTAAGATTAAATGGCCCTTCAATTAATTGATTGTTAGGATCTTTAGGTACTGTTTGAGCCGAACACCCTAACGACAATATCAGGGCGATCAGTAATGCATCTCTTAACAGAAATAGAAAACTTATTAATCTCATACTGCAATTAATCCCTTAACAATGAATTACTACCTAAAAAATATTATTTAAGGTCAAGTATTTTTGATGCCTTCACATCTTCCCATGTTTTAGCTACATTTCTTGAGTAATAAGGTGCCACCCAGTATAAATACTCTGCCTGCACAACTACATTTGACCTTAATTTTATGGCGACAAACTCGGCATCTTTTGGAAAATAAAAAATATTTTTATTGGAATTAGTTCCATAAGAGAGAAAATTATAAAATTCACTATCAACCTCTCTATAGCCTATACTCTTCATTGTTGCACGAAATTCTTTACCTTGATCATCAATTAATATTAATTCTGGTCTAATTATCGCATCAGTGGCAACCTGTTTGTAACCAGAGTTCATAATATTAAATTCATCCTTGCTAACATTACCGACTTTTACATACCCATCCTCATCTAATAATATTTCTACTCGCTGAATATGAGGTAATGCTGTTAAGGGTTTATCCAGCTCGATGGTTTTCCATTCTGTATCAATGGTAAATTGACCTTTAATCAGTTGATTAGCCGGTGCTTGAGGAATATTGTTATCCGCAAAACAGCCTGACACTAATATCAGGCTTATAAGCAAAACACCCCATAATGGGGGTAATTTTTTTATGGGTTTCATGCGATGATTAAATCCTTAACCAATATTAGCTTTTTACTAGTTGCAATCGCTCTAGGCGATACAGCATGGAACGGTAAATCCAGTAAACGCATATCTGCCTGCTCAAACGCATAGGCAATTAATTCGCTACAAAAGAATTTTTCTGCGTGTTTACCATTGTGTGCAGCATCATGTAGTAGTTCGACCATAAAGCCAGCTTTGGTGCCTCTGAGTACGCCACCACAACCACTACTCACTCCAGACCTTGCCGCTCCAATTTTATCGTATTTTTTAGGTCTTTGTTCTAAAGCAATAGAGCAAACAAGCCCCGCGCTTTCCACATCCATAAACTTATGACGGTAAAGTGTAGCGTAGGTTGCATCTTCTAACGCTTCATTTAAAGGCAAGTCATCCACTCCTGCGCCCGGCATGGCTTGGATACACCTCCCATCATATAAGGATAATATTGCATGACTATATGAGCCACAGGTTCCTGCACGAATACTTCTTGATGTAGTGGTAGGTGAAGTGGTTAAAATAATATCAGCTGGCTGCACCATTGATAAATCAAGCCCTACCTCGGCTGTTGCTGTAGACATTGCATTCTCCTTAATCTATTTTTTAATATTGGTTGCAGTATTAAAGCCAACAGCTATCGGTGCTTCTGCGTTACCATCTTCATCATACTGAGTATATTTCACATCCAGCTCTACAAAGCTGATGGTAAGCTCCTCAATAGGCCGAGCTGGATTGTTGGCATTGGCAACTACTTGGTAGTTACTGATTAATGCATTATGGAAGGTATATTCGATAAATATATCCGCACCATTACCTGTACCGGTTTTTGTTTGTACTAATTTAACCTCTTTACCTCTTCCACAACAGGTTTCTATAAATAGCTTTGGTGTGGCTTTATCCATACTGCGGCGTATGGTGAGATCGGTAATAACTGCGTTTGCGCTTTCTCTGTTGCCCTGAGTGGACGTATTGGAAGTGATATTCCTTTGGGTTCCCCAACCCCAACCGCGAATATCTAACCAACCTTTAAAGTTAACATCTGAAACTTCGCCGGGGACTCCATCTATATATAAAAATGCTGACATTGCTATAGTCCTCTATATCCGTTGTCATGGTCATTGATCTTACCTTTACAGGTAGAGACTATACAAAAATTAAATATTAACTTATAGTTATTAAAGACAAATAAAGTCGCCAATCTCAACAAATGGATTACTTTATAATAAAAATGCTAACCAGTTATCGTTTTAGTAAAACACCATGATAAGAGCTATCGCTTATATAGAATTCTTTCTCGCTGCTATTTTTACAGGATTTGCTGTTTGGTCTATTTCAGGCTTGTATAGCTGCCCGGAAAATACAGCAGACTGTGGAGGATGGGCATTGCTTGGCTTTTATGCGGCAGCACCCGCTGGTTTATTAACTTACATCGCAGCTTTCTGGCTTCTTAAATCAAAGCAGCGGCGGTCTCAATTATTAATTGTTGTTGCTTTGGTGTGGATGCTTTGGCTTTGGTTTTTTGCTTGATGGGATTTCGGCTTTCGCCATAAGCGGACATTAAGTAGAAACTACTTTCAGGTTAACTGAATATTTTAGGTCATACTTGATAATTATTCAAAGCTTTCATTCTGATCACGATTTCTTTCATCTTCCCATTCGCATCTACTTTCAATTTCACGTCGCAAGTTGGAAAGTTGGTTTTTTGACCATGACCTAATTTCTTCGTTTGGGTGACCTTCTAACTCTTCAAACAACGCAAGTCTTGTCTGCAGTATATCTGCCAACGAACCACTCCATCCGCCAGGTCTAATTGCACCTGCCAAATTGTATAAAACAGGATTTAAATCTGGGGCTTTTTCGAACAACGAATAGACAACTTTTCGCCAAACCATATTGCCTGTTTCAGAACACTTTTCGAATGGCTGCATGGCATCAACTATCAATGGGTAACGGGTTTCAGGTGCTTTATCACACCAATCGATTAGTGTCTGATCCGAAACTTTGTTTAAAGGGTTTTCACCTCTTTCAAAATTATAAGAAAAAGTTCTACTCCTCTTAAAATCACCAATGTCTTCGTTTCCTAGAAAAGATTCTAAGAAAATCATTGGCTGTTTTTCTGAAAGTGTTACCAAGAACCTCTTTAAACTCGAACTGTAAACACGATTATCGATTATGGCTTCACAAACATTATCACATATTTCCTTCATATCGTTTTCGTGCTCTGTTCCAGAAAGGCACACATCGGCTATTTTAGACAAATCATAGTCCATTAAATCGTGTCTTCTACGACCACCTGTAAAGTCACATGTAGACAGTGTTTTTCGCGCTACAGATAGCAACTTACTGGAATGAAGCGAAGAATCTTTCCTTTGATGGAATCGCATTTTCAAAATATTTGCGGCAGGAAAATATCCATTTTCTTTTTTCAGGATTTTTTCTAGCAAATCTGCTAAATCGTCATCTTCAATACTGGAATGCGAGCGCCCATATGCCAGTTGATGAAACATACGTATTTCAGCCGTGTTTTCATCAAGGCATTTATGCAACCTTTGCACACCAAGCGCATCTATTGTTGCTACAGTCGCAAACATTGGAAACCATAGCCCCAAAACAGCATCGTCTAAAATTTCGTCAAGAATTTCATTGTACAAATCCAGATTTTCTTCTGTACAGGCTGATAAAAAACCGCACATAAAAGCAATTTGCCTTTTATCTTCTGGGGCATTTAAGGCGTGTTCATGCATCTTGTCCCACATGCTTCTTTTGTTTTCACAACCTTTCCCGAATCCTTGTCCAAAGTTATGAATGCGTGAATTATGCGTTGTGACTAAATCAGGTAAAAGTTTATCCCGAACAGCTTCGTCTTGCGCTAGCATAGAACCAACTTCACGTGTTTTTTCTTCCACACGTCTATATCCTTCCGAAGCATCTTCTTCATCAGAAAAGTCGTCCTCCAGATCCCAAAGAAACTGTTGTTCTGTTAGGGCATAAGTTCTTGCCAAATTTTCAAGATCGTCGGGCTTTAATGTTTCCCTTAATGCATGCAACCTATTTAAAATATCCTGTGGCATACCTTTGCTATCAAATGTAAGAATACTGTTTGATGAAATCCATGCTTCATTCCAGCTTTGGCTGTCCCTGATAGCCTTCGCCGACTTTTCCAAGGAATCAATCGCTTTAGCCTTAGTCCACAATCCACGTATTCTACTGGCCAGAACCTTCTTTGCTTTATAAGCAGTAGGCTTGCCACTTAGTGCATGATCGGTACAAAGCCATATGAAGTTTTCATACCAAGGTAAAACTTCCTGACCTCTTGGCTGGTATCCATAATCGCGTGGCCTTGCACCAAAACTGAATTCGTAATGGGAACTAAAATGCCATGCTTCTAACGCAGCATCTAATGCAAGCAACCCTAATTCTTGCATGGCTATATCATCAGACAATAACAGCCCTTCAATGAATTCAGTTCTATATTCAAGTGATGCATGTGTTCCGGATAGGTAAATAAAAAATAAGGACTTAAAACAGTCACGCACAGAATTGTTTTTTTCATCCACATTTTCTGAAACAGCAAATTTGGCAATCAAAGAAGCGCTTCTATGGAACGTTTTCGATTCATAAGCCAAATGTCTTAGCAACCGAACGAATTGAACGAACTTCGGATTTTCCCTGGACGTAAACCATTCACCTTTTTCAGAGTCATTTGCAGCGTTTTCAATTAGGTTTAGTAATTTGTCAGGACAAACTGGCGCAACATTTTGTAGAACTGCCATGCCAAACTCATTCAAATCAAAAATTTCTTGCCCAATCCAACCGTCTTCAGCCAACCATTCTGAAACAATTTCTGCCGCTACTTCGCTATCATGCAGATAACTTAAACAACGGGTAAAAGATTTGATAAGGCGTTCATTATCCGAACAAATAATAGTTTCGTGAATCTTGTCTTTAGAAATAGATTCCAAAGCCCTTTTTGCAAGTCGATTAGCAATAGCATGTGGAAGAACAGCACGCCACTTACTGCGGGACTGTATTAAATCCCTATCCTTTAAATCTTTAACATGCCTGAAAAGTTCATCCGCTGATTTTTCAACCAGCTTTCCCAAGGTAGCTAGTTCCGAATAAACTCCGGTATCTGTACCTTCAAACGAATAAAGAAGCGAACATGCTTCCGCAGCTTTTAGCAAATCATCATCCCGCCCGTTTCTTTGCCAGAAAAGCCTTTCAAATAACTGTTCATCCCTAAAATTAGATAAAGTATCCCCGCTTTTGAAGGTATTTCCCAAAGCAATAGCGACACGTGCATTTCCGTCAGAAAAATTGGCGATAGCATTGGCGTCCACTTGGTTAATATGCGAATACCTTGCTGAAATAATTTTTTCTATCACTTCAATGCTGGCGGTTTGTAACCTGAAAACTTTTGTTTCTTCTGGAATGTCATCTTTTACATCATATTCAACTGTCAAAAGACTTATTCCACTTTTAGATCTGATACAGACTTCTACAAGTTTTCTATGTGTTTCAGGTGGACAATTATCAACAATGATTATAGCCCGTTCAGAAGTCTGTGAAAGCTGTTCCGCAAAAGTTCTAGGATCAGGTTGCGGACTATCAGACATGTCCGCATAGAATACCAATGAAGGGTTTAATGCGTCGCTTCCAACCCTGTCATCAAACAATGCCTGAACAAGCCTTGTTTTTCCAACACCAGACAAACCTGCCAAACGCACAGATGCTGCCGGCATAGATAATTTTTGTCGCAAAGACGATAGCCCTTCAATAACTGACACACCTTCATCTTTGGGTTGCGCCCCATCAAACAGCCTTAATTTTTCATCAAGGATATATTCTTCTTCCACACCGCCTGGTGACCCTGACCAATTACCATATGGTTGCCATCCTTGGACTTCCCGTCCAATTCTTTTACGCACCCACAAAATCATGGATGGATGCGATCTAACCCATGTAGCAATACGTCCTCGATCCAAGAAATCCACTTTTAAGTTTTCGTGTCCATCTTCATTTGCCACGGCTTCCTTCATCGCCGTGATTCGTTCGTCGTAAGCTGTTTCAGTTACACTGCTTCCTGAACTTACAATTATGTATGCGCCCTGTTGCTTAATAAGGCTTTTTATTTTTGGCCTTAATTTTCCCTTGGGTTTCATTTCTGACGTTATTTCGGAAGCAGACATGCCTGGCTTTTTAACCTGAAATCCTGACTTACTTCTTGGAACAAAACTTTTGTCAGGGAGCACAATGTCATTTTCAACCATAACATCTATACCGCCATCTTTAGCATCCTGATGCCCACTATAGCGAATACCAGAAACGCACAATCCTGAAAAGCGGTAGTCTGCTTCACAAAGCATACCTATAAGGTTGCGCAAATCTGTGTCATTAAGTTGCGCAATATCATCGCTGGATATTTCAAAAACTTTGGTACTTAGCATTACATTTTGCGTTTTTATAGGTTTTTATCAGTACAACGTCCGCTTTGGGTCGAATAGCAGACCCTTCCACAAATCTAAACTCTTAACCTTATTATTAACAGAGTTTATTTTTACGGCACGAAAATTAACAAACCGATACTATCAGAAAGCAATGTTGAATAGAGCGCCATTAACTTTTGGTAAAGGTTTACATTGCGAATTTATTTGGAAAAAGGTTATTTGAGCCAGAAAAGAGCTTCTGGCTTAAGCGATAAAACGGAGTGTTTGTATAGAAATGTATAACAATAGGATGGTGCCCAGAGCGGGACTTGAACCCGCACGGCTTTCGCCACTACCCCCTCAAGATAGCGTGTCTACCAATTCCACCACCTGGGCATTTTGAGATTAGAAATAAATCTAACTGTGCTTCTTGTATTGCGGCTATTCACCGACACGATACGCGTGGTCGCTACCGGCTTCCTGCCTCTCGCGACATTAGTACTTCATGTACGTCATCTACCAATTCCACCACCTGAGCATTTTGAGATTAGAAATAAATCTAACTGTGTTGCTTGTAGTTCTGTTATTTGCCCATTTCACTTTATGGATATGGGCTTCACTTTTTTACTGCTGATTTACCGCAGGTACTTCGCTTGCGCTGTCTGCTGCTGGCTCAGGTACTACGACAGGAATGTCATTTGCTGTATTGGCTGCGCTGGGTTCGGTGCCGACAACGGGTACTTCTGATTCTTGTGGTATGACTTGCTCAATGGATGGCACGCCTTCTGGTTGGGAGGCGATGCTGGCTTTGTTTTTTGCAATTACAGCGAGTGAAAAGCTGGTAACAAAAAAGACAAAGGCAAGAATGCCGGTCAGCTTTGAGAAGAAGTTGCCGCCGCCCTGACTACCAAAAACGGTTTGTGATGCGCCACCACCAAAGGATGCGCCTGCTTCTGCGCCTTTACCTTGTTGAATTAGGATTAAACCGATGATTGCTAGTGCAACCAGTACGTGAACTATGATAACTATATTTTCCATCGAAACTTACCTGCAATAAACTCAAAAATGTGTTTTTACTGAAACTCAATTACACCGCGTTAGCGATATTGATAAACTCATCCGCATTTAAGGATGCACCGCCGACTAAGGCACCATCAATATCCGCTTGCGAAAATAGTTCTTTCGCATTGGCGGCTTTTACGCTGCCGCCGTACAAGATGCTCACACCATCGGCCACTTCACCTAATTGCTGGCGAATAAACTGATGTACTTCCTGCGCCTGTTCTGGCGTTGCCGTTAGGCCGGTACCAATAGCCCAAACTGGCTCATAGGCGATAACGGATTTTTCCAAACCCTGACTGCCTAATACCGATTTAACTGCCTGTAATTGTTCGCCAATGACAGACAATGTGGTATTCGATTCTCTTTGCTCTAGCGATTCACCCACGCAAATAATGGGGGTTAAGCCACCTTGAATAGCGGATAAGGCTTTTTGAGCCACCAATAAATTACTTTCATGGTGATATTGTCGGCGCTCTGAATGCCCGACAATGGCATAGCGGCAGTCCATATCAGCCAACATGGCTGCGGAGATCTCACCGGTATAGGCACCACTGACATGGACACTGACATCCTGCCCACCGGCGGCAATACGGCTGTTTTCAAGCTGTTTGGCCACACTAGAGAGATACACAAAGGGCGCGCAAACGGCCAAGTCAACATTATCCCCTAAGTTGCCGGACTGAGTCAGCATTGAGGCTAATAGCTCAGTATTTTCTGCACTGGAACCGTTCATTTTCCAGTTGCCAACAACGAGTAGACGACGCATAGGAGAGATTTCTCTAGTTTCTTTGACTAAGGCGACTAAGACAGAGCAATGTAGTCAAGAGTATCAAATTTAAAGCGGCGGCAATATTAGCCGAGATGACCTTAAGTTACAACTTTCTATTTCCATACTTAAGCGCTATGCACAAGCCCTATCGCTATTTGTATCCACTAGCTACCACTACAGGAATACAAAATAGGGCCGGTAACATCAGCTTTCAGCGACCTTTATCAGCTTTCAGCAACCTTTAAGGGGACCGCTGTGGTCTCAGAGAGTTCATTTTGCACGATATCCGCCAAACGTTTCGCCAAGGTGTTGACTAGGGCTTCGTCTTCGCCTTCTACCATGACCCGAATCACGGGTTCAGTACCTGATGGCCTTAATAGGACTCGGCCTTTTTTCGCAAGTTCCGCTTCGGCCTCTGCCACAGCTTTATCAATCACCGGGTTGTTTTGCAGGCTCACGCGCTGTTGAAGGCGGACATTGATCATGGTTTGCGGTAGTTTGGTCATGCCTTTTTTGGCTTCAGCTAAGGGCATGGCGAGGATATGCAGTGCATTGACGACTTGCAGCGCAGAGACAACACCGTCACCGGTGGTGGTGACATCGCCACAAATAATATGCCCGGAGGATTCACCGCCCAGCAACCAGCCTTTTTCGCGCATCATTTCTAAGACATAGCGGTCGCCAACGCCGGCACGGCCAAAGGGAATACCTAAGCGCTCGAAGGCGATCTCCATACCATAGTTGGACATCAAGGTGCCGACTACACCGCTACAACCGCGCAATTGATGGCGCGCGGCTGAAATAATGTAGAGCAGCTCGTCACCATCGACCAGCTCGCCGTTTTGATCAACAAAGAGGACACGATCGCCGTCACCATCAAAGGCAATACCAAAGTCGGCACCCATGGCTTCGACTCGCTCTTGTAATTTGAAGGGTGCGGTTGAGCCACAACCTTCATTGATGTTAAAGCCATCGGGCTCTGCGTGAATCACATCGACTGTTGCACCTAGCTCCTGAAAAACACTGGGCGCGACTTGGTAGGTGGCACCATGAGAGCAATCTAAAACGATTTTCATTCCAGTGAGTTTAAGGCCACGGGGCAGTGTACCTTTACAGAATTCGATATAACGCCCTTTGGCATCATCGATTCGTCGTGCTTTGCCTAATTGTTCTGAACTGACCATGGTTTTTTCAAGCTCGGCTTCAATTTCAAGCTCAACATCATCGGGCAGTTTTGTGCCTTTGCTACTGAATAATTTAATCCCATTATCGTAATAGGGGTTGTGGGAGGCGCTAATCACAATACCGGCTTGTGCACGAAACGCTTGGGTTAAATAAGCAATCGCGGGGGTGGGCATGGGCCCTAATAAACCGACATCAACACCGGCATTAATCAAACCTGCTTGCAAAGCCGATTCAAACATATAACCAGAGATACGCGTATCTTTACCAATAAGAACTAATCGTTGTCCTTCTGAACGCCGCGCAAAAACGCGACCAACAGCCCAACCTAAACGAAGTACAAAATCTGGAGTAATTGGATATTCACCGACACAACCGCGAATACCATCTGTGCCAAAATATTTTCTCGACATGTATTTACCTTTAAACCGCCACTGTATTTATTTTTTAATGGTTGTAGTGTAACAAAATAGCCATACTTATAATTGATCTACGGCAATAAATGTATCAATTATGTCCCGCGTCTCAGCGACATCGTGAACTCGCAGTACT
This sequence comes from Cellvibrionaceae bacterium, assembly GCA_050633825.1. Lineage (GTDB taxonomy): Bacteria > Pseudomonadota > Gammaproteobacteria > Pseudomonadales > Cellvibrionaceae > CANLBN01. Next base: position 12,493 of record JBOEHG010000061.1, read on the forward strand.
TTTGCGCCTCTTTCTAAAGCCATTAATGCCAAGGCTAAACTGCCGGGTAAACGGTCCGACAATTCGCGTTTTAATAAATGACCGATCATGGACTTACGAGAAAACCCCACTAAGGTAGGAAAACCAAGGCTATTTATTTCTGGAAGATGACGTAACAGCGCTAAGTTATGCTCCAGTGATTTACCAAAACCAAAGCCGGGATCAAGCCACAATTTAGCCGCGGGAATACCGGCGTCTAAACAGGTCACTACTCGGTTTTGTAAAAAACCGCTGACCTCTGCGACCACATTGTTGTAGTCAGGATTATTTTGCATGCTCTCAGGGGAGCCCTGCATATGCATTAAGCACACATGCAAACCACTTTGCGCTGCAACAGTAACCGCATCGCCTCGCGTTAATGCCCTGACGTCGTTAATAAGGTGTGCGCCTTTAGCTGCGGCTTCTTTCATAACTTCTGGGGAACTGGTATCGACAGATATTGCCAGCTTAGTATTAGACGCGGCCCACTCCACGATGGGAATGACGCGGTCCAGTTCTTCTTGGATACTCACCGGCTCTGCACCCGGGCGCGTAGATTCACCCCCAACATCAATAATCTCAGCGCCTTCATCAGCAAGTAACTGGATGCGTTGGCCAATCAGGCTGGTATCGAGGTGGTGGCCTTTAAACAATAGACCGCCATCGGAGAATGAATCCGGCGTTGCATTGACGATGGCCATTAAACGCGGCTTGGTGAGATCAAGATAAGGATGGATAGTGGCGATAGAGTGGGTAGTGTTAGAGGCAGTCATAATAGATCAAAAAAAAAGTAGATCAGAAACAGGAAGGGCCCCGATTTTCACCGGAGCCCTTAATTTTACGTTAAACGGGATTCGAATAGGGTGTATCAGTGCTCACCCGCCGGACCACCAATGGAGTCACCAGCATCTTTTGGCTTGTCTTCAGCAACGGGGGAACCACCATCAGAAGAGTCGTTATCCGGGTTATGCCAATCTTTAGGTGGCCTTACTTTGCGGCGTTCCATCAGGTCGTCAACTTGATCTGAGTCGATGGTTTCGTATTCCATGAGTGCATTTTTCATTGCTTCTAGAATATCGCGATTGTCTTCAAGTAATTGCTGAGCACGCTTGTAGGTTTCATCAACAATGCTGCGGACTTCTTCATCGATAGATTTAGAGGTAGCACCAGAGTAGTGAACATTACCCGCACCCGGCATACCGGATTCATCTTCACCGTAGTGTAGCGGCCCTAACTTATCCGTTAGACCCCACTTGGTCACCATATTGCGAGCCAGTTGAGTGGCGCGTTCAATATCGTTGGATGCGCCGGTGGTTACCCCTTCTTTACCAAGGGTCAGCTCTTCCGCAATACGACCGCCGAACAATGAACACAACTGTGATTCAAGGGCGCGCTTGCTTAAGCTGTACTTGTCTTCTTCAGGCAAGAATTGGGTCACACCCAAAGCACGGCCACGAGGAATAATCGTCACTTTATGGACGGGGTCATGCTCTGGTACTAAACGACCAACGATGGCATGACCGGCTTCGTGATAGGCGGTATTCTCTTTTTCTTTTTCGCTCATCACCATGGTCTTACGCTCGGCACCCATAAGGATTTTATCCCGTGCCATTTCGAACTCTTCACTGGTGACCAAGCGACGGTTACCACGAGCTGCGAATAACGCTGCTTCGTTAACCAAGTTCGCCAAATCAGCACCGGAGAAACCGGGCGTACCACGAGCAATCACTGAGGGATCAACCTGCTCAGATAAAGGCACTTTACGCATATGTACTTTAAGGATTTGCTCACGACCACGAATATCAGGCAAGCCAACATGGACCTGACGGTCAAAACGACCGGGGCGCAAAAGGGCTTTATCCAATACGTCAGGGCGGTTAGTAGCTGCAATAACAATCACACCGTCATTGGCTTCAAAGCCGTCCATTTCAACCAGTAATTGGTTAAGAGTTTGTTCGCGCTCATCATGACCACCGCCATGACCGCCACCACGGTGACGACCGACCGCATCGATTTCATCGATAAAGATAATACATGGGGCGTTTTTCTTGGCCTGATCAAACATATCACGGACACGGGAAGCACCCACACCGACAAACATTTCAACAAAATCTGAACCAGAAATAGAAAAGAAGGGTACTTTGGCTTCACCGGCAATGGCTTTAGCCAAGAGTGTTTTACCGGTACCGGGCTGGCCAGCCATTAATACGCCGCGGGGGATGCGCCCACCCAAGCGTTGGAATTTACTGGGGTCTCTTAGGAATTCAACGAGCTCTTGAACTTCTTCTTTAGCCTCATCAACACCGGCAACATCAGCGAAGGTGACATGAATTTGATCTTCACCCAATAAGCGGGCCTTACTTTTACCAAAGCTCATGGGGTTGCCACGACCACCCACGCCACCTTGCATTTGCTTCATAAAGAACAGGAAGACGGCAATGATGATTAAAATAGGGAAACTGGCAACCAGCAGCTGCTTCCACAGACTGGTTTCTTCGGGTTTGGGGGCTTTTACTGTAACGCGGTTTTCGATCAGCTCATCAATCAGTTTTAAATCGATAAGGTCAGGGCGTACCGTGGTGAACATTGAGTCATCTTGATAGCGACCCGTGATAATACGGTCATTGATCGAGACTTCTTTAACGCGACCTGACTGTACATCAGCGACAAACTCAGAATAATCCAGTGCTTGTTCATTGCCTGGCTTATCAAAGCCTTGGACCACCATTAAAATCATACCGGCGATCACCAGCCACAACACAAGATTCTTTGCCATATCGTTCAAATGGATACCCTCAAATAGATTCTTTCGGACACGTACATAACACGTATATAGTGTGTCACCTTAATATTAGTATAGTCGTTGGTCAAACTATCGAGACGATAGTTCCTACAACGATGACTGCCTAATGTATATCAATATTATTTATACGGTAGCTTTGAACCCTTTGGCAACCCAATAAACCTCTCGAGAACGGGCTCTGGAAGCATCAGGTTTGCGGGTGACAAAACTACTGTAGTGTTTACGCATTTCACGCATTAATGTATCAGCACCTTCCCCTTGAAAGACCTTGGCAACAAAGCTACCACCGGGGCGCAGGACTTGATGGGCCAAATCAAAGGCTAATTCCACCAAATACATTGCTTTGGGCTGATCAATATCGGCCATACCACTCATATTGGGGGCCATATCTGAAATCACAAGGTCTACGGGACGCCCATCCAATACTGAGAGTATCTCATTCAATACCGACTCTTCGGTAAAGTCGCCCTCTACAAACTCTACACCGGCCATGGCATCCATGGGTAAAATATCCGAAGCCACTACCATACCGTTATCGCCCACCAAGTCAGCGGCGATCTGTGACCACCCCCCCGGTGCTGAGCCCAGATCAACAACAGACATGCCCCGGCGAATCAGTTTATCTTTTTTATTTAGCTCCAATAATTTATAACTGGCGCGTGAGCGGTAGCCATCTTCTTGGGATTGTTTGACATAGGGGTCATTAAAATGCTCTTTTAACCAGTGTTTACTGGTTTTCGATCGCGCCATTGATTTATCTGTCCGGGTTAGCTATCTAATTCATTATACAAGCATAGATATTAAGCAGGAGTCGGGCTAGAATGCTCGCCCTTTATCTTCGCTTAACTACTGTAGAACCCCATTATGTCACTCACAAACGAACAAAAGAAGCACTACAAAACAATCGGCCACTCACTCAAGCCCGTGGTGACAGTTGCAGGTAAGGGTTTAAGCGAAGCCGTATTGGCCGAAATGGAACGAGCGCTAACGGATCATGAGTTAATTAAAGTCAAACTCGCCATTACTGATCGCGACTCGCGTAAAGAAGCCATTGCATTGATTAGTGACCAAACCGGTGCAACGGTTGTCCAAGAGATTGGTAAAGTTGTACTGCTTTTGCGTCCGGCAAAAAAACCGAACCCTAAACTATCCAATTTACTGCGTTAAGCTAATATCGGCTATCTATTTTGATCAGCCGGTATTGGCAAGATATTTAACAAACTGTTAACCTAGAAAACGAAAAAATAAAATCAACAGGAGACCATTATGAGTGTTGCACGTATTACAGAAGTTAGTTCCACATCGACAAAAAGCTTTGACGATGCTGTTGAGCAAGGCGTTAAGCGCGCTTGCGATACATTAAAAAATGTTAAATCTGCTTGGGTTTGTGATCAGGAAGTTTCTGTTGATGACGGAAAAATCACTGAATACAAAGTCAGAATGAAGATTACCTTTGTCTTGAAATAGTTGCTTTAAAGTAATTGTTTTAAAACAAAGACTTTAAAAACTCAAAAGCCCTGTTTATTTCAGGGCTTTTTTGTATCGACAAACATCCGTTTCTCTCACTCGCTCGTAATAACCTTACAAATTAACTGCTTTTAGTAATATCGCAGTCTGTAATCATCGCGATAGGCCAACGACATTGAGTAACGAACAACACTCCCTTCCCCTAAAAACCCTTGGCGCCTACGGCTTTTTGGCATTCCCTCTCGCTGCAGCTTTTATCGCACTTCAGGTGATAATTCCTACTCACTATGCGGAGACAACGTCATTAAGCCTTTCCACCATTGGCGCTATTATTTTAATCGCAAGATTATGGGATACCGCAACCGACCCGATTGTTGGCATCTTGTCGGATAAAACACCTCAACGTTTTGGACGGCGAAAGATCTGGATACTCGCCAGCGTTCCTTTTATTTGCCTCTCTGTTTACGCTCTCTTTAATCCACCGGAGGGCGCGGGTTCTTTCTATTTGCTGTTTTGGACCTTAGCGATTTATATTTCAGGCACCATGGCAATTGTCCCCATGAATGCTTGGGGGGCAGAGTTATCACCCGGTTATCAGCAGCGCAACCGCATTACCGGGGCCCGCGCTATTTTTGGTTTAGTTGGCACGATGACGGCACTTTCTATTCCCGCAATATTAGGTGAGGCGGGGTCAAGTAATCTGGAAAACACACTGGAAGGGATTACAATTTTAACGATTATCACCTTGATTATTGCTGCGGGGTTATTGCTCTCAGTCCCTGACAATAAAGCGATTCACCTGCCCGCAGCACAGTTTAAGGAAGCCCTAAAACTGATAAAAGAGCCCTCTCCCTTTAGGCAATTACTGACCAGCTTTCTCAGCAACAGTGCTGCAAATGCCATCCCTGCAACGCTCTTTTTGTTTTACATCACCTATGTATTACAAGAGCCCCTATATGCAGGCCCCTTGCTTTTCACCTATTTTATTTGTGCAGCGGTATCCGTTCCTTTCTGGGTCAAGATTGCGGCAAAGGTAGGAAAACAGACAACATGGTACTGGTCTATTGTGATTGCTTGCGGCTTTTTTATCTGGACGCCTTTTTTAGGTGAAGGCGATATTTGGCTCTACTTGATCATTGTGGCAGGCACCGGTTTCACAACAGGCTGCGACCTGATCATTCCTTCGTCCATGAATGGTGACTTAGTGGAGTGGGATGACGCAAAGACTGGCTACAAACGCCCCGGACTATTTTTTGCACTTTGGGGGACAACCATCAAGCTCGCCTACGCACTGGCCATTGGTATCGCTTTTCCGCTGCTCGATCTGTTTGGCTTTAGTGCAAATGCGAGCAATAGTCCTGAGGCGCTACAGGCACTGGCATGGATCTACGGTGTGCCATGCGTTTTGCTCAAGGGTCTGGCCTTATGGAATATGAGAGGCTATCCCGTAACGGAAGATGAATATGAGCGCATCATCAGCCAGAGTGGCTCAGATCACTCACACCCCTCAGATAACGCCGTGCAAGTAAGCCAACAGGTAGCTAAATAGACTCAAACCGGTCATAACCAGTACAATAATCAACAGCAATAACCAAGGTCTGAATGGTTTGCGCTCAATACGGTGGTTAGGACGGTTTAGGTAGCTCTCGACTCTGGCTAGATCTTCCTCATTTAGTTGCTTATTATCGGTCATTGATGGCCTATTTAGTCTATAGTTATTAGATAAGAGTCACTAGACTCGAACACTTGCTTTAGTGAACCAATACCACCAGCTTATTACGAAGCCAGCGACTTAACAACAAGATACAGATTATTGAAGATAATATGCGCATTGAAAATGACACAAGTGCCGGACAATCAAGCGCCTTTAGTCAAACACTGAGTCAACACCAGAACAAACATCAGGTTGTTATTAACGATGTCCCTATTGATTGGGACCTCGACAAAGGCAAACTGCAGTTCTTTGGCATTGACTCAGCCATGTTCTGGACAAACTCTTCATTATCACTACTCTTCCTACCCATTGTCGAAGAAATTGGTATCGAACTCTTCCGCCTTATGGTTGCTAATTCAGCCAGCGAAAAATTCCAAGAAGAGTATGAACGGCTGACTGAATCATTCTCGGGTAATTTTGTTGAAGGTTTTAATGCTTGGGGTGGTTTTGTTGGTGCCGCAGGTTGGGGAAAATTTGATTTACTCGAATACGAACCTGACAAAAATCATGCGGTTATTCAAGTGGTCAACCCTTGGGAGTTGGCCATGCAAAAAAGCATACCTGATGAGGCCCGATGGGGATGTCCCTTTTTACTGGGCCGCATTATTGGTATTTTTAAAAATGTTATGCCACAAAACTGCTGGGCAACAGATCATTATGAATACTTGGAAGACGGAGATGTCAGATTAAGGTTGACGGTTTACGCATCAGACAAAACCATCAATGATGAACTTGATCGATTACGTAAAGACAAACTGACATTACATGAACAAAAATTACAGGACGAAATAAAAGAAAAAACTGCTGAGATACAAAAATCGAACCGCCTGCTTGAAAATATTGCTAATCTGGATTTTTTAACCAACTTAAATAATCGTCGCTCATTAGAGAAAAAACTGTCAGAAATAAAAGATGACGAAAGCTGGAATGATTACATTTTAGTCTTTATCGATCTCGATCAATTCAAAATAATCAACGATACCTGCGGGCACTTGGCTGGAGATCGCTTACTGACTATTGTGGGTGAGCGTTTGATTACTTCCGTTAACAAAGAAGAACATTACATCTATCGCTATGGTGGTGATGAGTTCACTATCTTACTAAACATGACGGACACCAGCATTGCGGTCAGTCTGGCTAATCGAATTCGCAAAGCCATCAGCAATGTGCGTTTTGAATGGGACGGTCGCGCTTATCAAATCAACTGTAGTATTGGTTTAATACCGCTACATACGATTAAAGCAGAACCTGACAATGCCATCATTGCGGCTGACAATGCTTGCTATCAAGCAAAGAAAAATGGGCGCAACCAAATTTATATTTCTGAAAAACTCAATCAACATGTTGAAGATCGACTTTCAGAAATGAATTGGGTTCACAAAATAAAAGAAGCCATTGAGCACAATAAATTTGAATTACATTTTCAACTTATCAAACCACTTTACAACAACAAACAGATTGCCCTTGAAGCCTTAATACGTATGGTAGATGACAATGGCGATCTTATTATGCCTATTAATTTTTTACCTGCTGCAGAAAATTATGATGTGATTTTCGAGGTGGACTGCTGGGTTATTAACGACGTTTTTAAAAAGCTCCAAAACCTTTCCGGATATTATAACTCCCTAGAGTCAGTTGCAATTAATCTATCCGGCAACACCTTATCCAATCCAAAACTGGAAGACTTCATTAGGCACTGTTTTAATCGATATCAAATTGATGCATCTAAAATTTGTTTTGAGCTTACAGAAACACATATGATGATGAATCTTGAAAACGCTACAACAATATTATCCAAACTAAGAAAACATGGCTGCAGTATTTCATTAGATGATTTTGGTGCAGGCATGTCTTCTTTCGGTTATTTGCGAGATTTACCGATTGATAAAATAAAAATAGATGGCGGCTTTGTCAAAAACATGCACGAGTCCATGGTGGATTACACCTTTGTTGAATCGATCACCAATGTTGCGCGCGCCATGGGTATTAAAACCGTGGCTGAGTTTGTGGAAAACGAACGCATCGTTGAATTACTTACCGACATATCTGTAGATTATGTGCAAGGCTACCATATTGGAAAGCCTCACTCTTGGGATACTATTTTCCCTAAATCTTTAGGGTAAAATCACACTAATCACCCAAGCCTAGCCTAACCTAACCTAACCAATCTTAAAAATCTTCATTACTCAAAGCGGTAATTGCTGCGGTATCCGCATGAAGACTTTTTAGCAACGCATCGGCTTGTGGTAATAAATACTCTAGAAAAAACTGTCCATTGGCTTTTTTAATTCGATAAAAATCGCCTTCTTTGCCATCAATTGCAGCCACTATTTTTGACCACATAAAAAGATAAGCAAGGTAACCCAGTAAATGTAAATAGTTATTTGCTGCTGCACCCACAGCATGAGGATCATCTTTTGCCTTCAGCAATAACGCATCTGTTACTTTTTGAACCTTGGGAATAAGGTCATTCAAGGCATCAATATAAGGTGCAACTTCAGCAGCATGATCATTACTGATAAAACTATTAATATCGTCAATAAAGAGGGTTAATAGTTTACCTTGAGTAAAAACGGTTTTGCGCCCCAATAAATCCATCGCTTGAATGCCATTGGCTCCTTCGTATATTTGCGCAATACGCGCATCGCGAACCAATTGCTCAACACCCCACTCACGAATATAACCATGACCACCCAACACTTGCTGAGCTAACACAGTATTATCAAATGATTTATCTGAGATAAACGCTTTGGCAATGGGTGTTAATAAGGACACCATTGATTCTGCATGTTCTCGCTCTTGCTCATCTTCACTGAATTTTTCTAAGTCCAACCATTGCGCAACATAGGTTAAAAAGGCCCGGCCCGCTTCATTAAGAGAACGAACGGTTAACAACATACGTCTCACATCAGCATGTGCCAAAATACTATCCGCCGCTTTTTCCGGTTGCTCGGCGCCAGCTGGGCTACGTCCCTGTACGCGTTCTTTAGCATAAGCACTTGACTGCTGATAGGCTAAATCTGAAACACCTAAGCCTTGTATACCAACCGCTAGGCGCTCATCATTCATCATAGTAAACATCGCAACCAAGCCTTTATGGGCTTCACCGACCAACCAGCCTGTTGCACCGTCGTAATTCATGACGCAAGTGGCTGAACCATGGATACCCATTTTGTGTTCAATTGAACCGCAACTTAATTGATTACGCTCACCGAGACTGCCATCTTCATTTACTAAAAACTTAGGCACTAGAAACATGGAAATGCCTTTTGAGCCTTCAGGCGCATCAGGCAGCTTGGCAAGTACAAGATGCACGATATTCTCAGCCATATCGTGCTCACCCCAAGTAATAAAAATTTTGGTGCCGGTAACCGAATAGCTACCATCTTCATTGGGCGTTGCCTTGGTTCGAATAATACCAAGATCCGTTCCTGCATGAGGCTCAGTCAAGTCCATGGCACCACTCCATACACCTTCATACATATTGGGCAGGTATTTATTTTTTAATTCATCACTGGCATGGGACTTAATCGCCAAGCAGGCACCTGCCGTTAACATCGGTGCCAAACCAAATGACATACTGGCACCTTGCAACATTTCTTCTACATGACAAACTAATGTTTTCGGCATTCCCATACCCCCGTATTCAGGGTCGCCTACTAAACCATTCCAACCACCTTCAATAAACGCTTGATAGGCTTCTTTAAAGCCTTCTGGCGAGGTGACACTGCCATCACTCCACGTACAACCGAGTTCATCGCCCGACTGGTTCAAAGGATGAATCACTTCCGACATTAACTTAGCCGCTTCTTCCAAGATTGCATCCGCAGTATCCGGTTCAATAACTTCCGCTAAAGCCGGCAGGCGACTCCACAAACTGGGGATATCAAATACCTCATTGGCAATAAAGCGCATATCGTCTAGGGGTGGCTTATAATCAGTCATTGTTGTCGCCTTGCATGTTGGATTTTCATCAATAAGATTAGCATAGTGGATAGCTTTTTTCTGCTGAGGGTATAAGTAAGGAGATATGCATAAGTATAGATATGAATATCTACGTTATAATCCGCACAAATAATTTCAAAATAGGTTCCCATACTATGCTTTATATTATTGGCATGTTCAGTATTGGTGTTTTTGCCATTACCAGTGTTATTGCGACACAAAACAAAAATTTAGATATTTTCAGTGTTGTCTTTCTTGGTGCAGTCACAGCATTAGGTGGCGGCACTATTCGTGATATTATTTTAGGCAACTACCCTATTTTTTGGGTCAACGACTTATGGTTTTTATGGATTGCCGTCGCCACATCACTCGCGGCTTTTTTTATTGTTCAGACTTTATCTAACCGGCAGCTATTACTGTTATATCTCGACGCTCTGGGAACTTCATTATTTTCCATTATGGCTACGGCAAAAACAATGAATCTCGGCTTTTCGCCCTCTATTGCCATTTTGATGGGTTTAATTACTGCAATTTTCGGCAGTATCCTGCGAGACATACTGACTAATAGCCCTTCACTATTACTGCGTAAAGAACTGTATGCGACACCAATCTTATTAGGCACAATTATTTACACTCTTCTACAGCACTGGGCACCCAACCTAGAACTTAATACCATTATTTGCATTTCTATCACTTTTATTTTTCGTGCCGCAACGATTCGCTTTCACTTGCATTACCCCAGCTGGCTATGCAGTCGCTAACCTTTATTCAACTGGCAAATGATGTACCGTTAACTGCTGGAACGGAATAACCCAGCCATGTTGATTGGCAATATCAACAGATGTTTTTTGGAAGAAACGTCTAATCCTATAATACTCTGTGGCAAGCTCACCATCAAAGGTTGCCAGTATTTTAAAATCCAGAGAAGAAGCAGAGGCATTATTAAATTCCACCGACAGGTAACTATAAGCATCAGCATAGGGAGATGTATTTAACGCTTGCTTTATACCTGCTTCATACTGTGACAGCATTTCAGTTACAACAATATTTTGGTGTTGATAGTCAAAACCAAAAATTTCGTAAATAGTAAACCCTTTGGAAAAATTACGCGGTCGGCTAGCGAAAAAATTATCCGCTTTGTAAGAATAAATAGAGTCCCCGTGATTTAACTCTACAAGATCGGGGCTTTGCCTTACAACTCTGCCAAAAGCACCATCAGCCATCTGTACAACATCACCCACTTTTGTTGGAAACCAAGGCTCATCGTCATGATAAGGCCTTGAACTCATATTGACAATTTCCGGTAAGGGCACACGCAAATGCCCATGAAGCAAAGGGTTATGTAAATGGGTATGCACATTTAACCTACTCACTTTCCAAGGTAAACCTTGAAAGAAAACACGCTCGCCTTGACGGATAGAACCCATATTCAGCAAGGTTTTGATCTCAACAAAGTAAGCAGGGATTGCATCTTTTAACCCTAAAATAATACCGGCAATAATTAATGTCGACAAAACCAACAATAGCCACTCTGCAAAACTGTACAAAACAATAAAATAAATCAATACGGCAAAAACGCTACCCAAGATAGCTCTGCCAACAACAATCGCTCGTTCAGCAAATACAGTTTCATCGGGTTTGTTTTTGGTAATAAATGCAATAGGAATAAAAGATATGAGTCGTATGACCTGATAAACAATAATCGCAGCAGCAACAGCGATCAAAAAATGCAGCATAATACCAACGATCACATTAGAAAAAATATCACCCAAAGTTGACCAAATAGGATTTTTCGATTGTTCTAACGAGGCCAACTCATTCTCTAACAAGGATAATTTTTGCTTAGCTGTATTACTGCGTGAATTAGCCGTATCAAGTAGCTCTTTTAATTGGCGTTTAAGGGATGAATCTTTTAAAACAGCCAAATTGGATTCTAGATTATTAGCGGCTTGTGCCAACTGTTCTTTTCTTTTATTCCAATAATCGATATCCGCTTCTAACTTTTCGATAAGACGTGGGCGCTCACTAATCTCCCTTAACTGGTCCAGTAGAGGTTCAAAAATCAGTTCCAAATCTTTTTGCCAATCAAACTCCTCATCAACTACCGGAGGTTCAGAATAAAGCTCAACGCCCCCTGTTGATAACTTAACAATTTCTTCACGCACCCCCACAATAATATCGTTAGCGGCTGTTAGCTCTTGCTGTAACTGCTCTTGTGTTACTGCATCCTTTTCGGATTTTAAACGCCCCTCAAGGCTTCTCTTCTCCTTCTCCTTGGCTTTTAAGGTACCCTGCAAAGCAGATAAGCGCTGCTCAAAAATAGGCACTTCATCCTCTTCACCCGCATCAGCAGCCAATAACGATGTAGAAAAAACAACACCATAAAGACATAAGGCGACTAGCAAAAAAAAGGGAACAATATTAATGCGCATAGAGAGCATGAGAATAATCAGGTAATAAATGAGATGAAGATTCTAATCGAAATAACGACTGATATCACCTTAGCTGGCTCTAGATTTTGTTCTTTATCACTCTGAGTCTTCTATTTATTAAAAGAAATACAAAAACGAATATGAAAGAAAGGAGCATTGACCCAATACCTTGTATTGGATCAATATTAGGAGCTATATTAAAGAGGCTCTATATCAATCGCATATGCTGATAGTCCGGTACAACACTTTCCAAAATAGATTTTGGATCAACGTAGTCATAGTTTAAGTTTTTGGCTACCGCTTGATTGGTTACCTG